>DAIOET010000094.1:0-12459 GCA_036746135.1 Cupriavidus sp. | reverse complement strand
TTGCCGGTCTATGTCATCAGCATGACCAGCGCATCGTTCCGCATGAATGCAATGGTGGTGGCCACCATGCGCTCCGAACGGGAGAACGCCCATCGGGCGCGTCACGATTCCCTGACCGGACTGCTGAACCGGTCCAGCCTGCTGGCGGAAATCCGCGAAGCCAGTGCCCAGCGCATGGCCGCGGGCCGTTATCTGACGCTGCTTTATCTGGATCTGGATGGGTTCAAACCCGTCAACGACTCGTTCGGCCACGGCAGCGGCGACGAGTTGCTGGTTCGCGTAGGTGAGCGCCTGCGCGGTACCGTGCCGGGCCGTGGACTGGTCTATCGCATCGGCGGCGACGAATTCGTGATCGTGCTGCGCAATGAAAGCGAACAGAGCGTGCAGGCGCTGGCGCATGATCTGCTGCGCGAAGTGAGCGCGCCCTATGTGTTATCCACCGGCCACCATGCGCGGCTCGGCGTCAGCATCGGCATTGCCCACGTGCGCCCCGAAGGCCTGACCGCCGACGATATCCTGCATCTGGCCGACCGGGCACTGTACCGGGCCAAGGCCCAGGGCAAGGGTCAGTTCCAGTTCGCCACGTCCGACGAATGAACGCCCCCTGCGCCAGACCGTGCCGCGTCTGGCTCGCGGCGCGGCACATCGCGCTGCGAAATGCGGCTTGACAAGCGGTATTGGCACACGAATAGCGCAATCAGCGCCACCAGCGCGATAGCGGCAATTCCGATCCGATAGGCGATCCACATGATGACGGCACCTCGCTGTTGTCCTGCCTCCAGCCTACGAATTCCGCCGTCCAGACATCGCAAAGATTGGCCACCGCGACGTCAAATTCCTGTCAAAACGCCCCCCACCGCTCGGTGCCACCGAGTAAGAAAATGGCAAAACACTTAATTCAGTAACCTAAAAGTCTGATGGCCTATCGCAGTGATTGATCAATACGATATGACTTGTCGCATTCCATCTGCGATAGTTGGCCCGTCTCCCGCCGATGTCTCTCGCTCTAACGGTGGCAGCCTGCAAGTCAGACCCACAAACGTCCAGGCATGGCCCATGAGGCCTTGCCCCGCTTCAAGGAATCCGCATGAAAAAGCTCACGACCGCTTTCGGCGCGCCTGTCGTCGACAATAACAACATCCAGACCGCCGGCCCGCGTGGCCCGGCCCTTCTGCAGGATGTCTGGTTCCTGGAAAAACTCGCCCACTTCGACCGCGAAGTCATTCCTGAACGCCGCATGCATGCCAAGGGTTCGGGCGCCTATGGCACGTTCACCGTCACGCACGACATCACCAAGTACACCCGCGCGAACCTGTTTTCCCAGGTTGGCAAGAAGACCGACCTGTTCCTGCGTTTCTCGTCGGTGGCCGGCGAGCGCGGCGCCGCCGATGCCGAACGCGATATTCGCGGCTTCGCCATGAAGTTCTATACCGAGGAAGGCAACTGGGACCTGGTGGGCAACAACACGCCGGTCTTCTTCCTGCGCGACCCGCTCAAGTTCCCCGACCTGAACCACGCCGTGAAGCGCGATCCGCGCACGGGCATGCGCAGCGCCGAGAACAACTGGGACTTCTGGACGAGCCTGCCCGAGTCGTTCCACCAGGTCACCATCACGATGAGCGAGCGCGGCATTCCGCGTAGCTGGCGCCATATGCACGGCTTCGGCAGCCACACGTACAGCTTCATCAGCAAGGACATGCAGCGCTACTGGGTGAAGTTCCACTTCGTGACCCAGCAAGGCATCCAGAACCTGACCGACGCCGAAGCGGCCGAAGTCACCGGCCGCGACCGCGAATACCATCAGCGCGACCTGTATGAAGCCATCGAGCGTGGCGAATTCCCGCGCTGGAAGCTGTTCGTGCAGATCATGCCCGAGGCCGAAGCCGGCAAGTATCGCCACAATCCGTTCGACCTGACCAAGGTCTGGTCGAAGAAGGACTACCCGCTGATCGAAGTGGGCGTGATGGAGCTGAACCGCAATCCCGAGAACCATTTCGCCGAGGTCGAGCAGGCTGCGTTCGCACCGTCGACGATCGTGCCGGGTATCGGTTTCTCGCCGGACAAGATGCTGCATGGCCGCCTGTTTTCGTATGGCGATGCCGAGCGCTATCGCCTGGGCGTGAATCACCATCTGATTCCGGTGAACTCGCCGAAGGCCGCGCGGTACGTCAACAGCTATCACCGCGATGGTCTTGGCCGTACCGACAACAACGCGGGCGGCACGATCGGCTATGAGCCGAACACCCGTGGCGAATGGTCCGAGCAGCCGGATTTCCGTGAGCCGCCGCTGTCGGTGGAAGGCGCGGCCGATCATTGGAACCATCGCGTCGACGACGACTACTTCTCGCAGGCGGGCGATCTGTTCCGCCTGATGTCGCCGGCCCAGCAGCAGACGCTGTTCGACAACACCGCCCGCGCGATCAAGGGTGTGTCGAAGCCCGTCCAGAAACGCCACATCGATCACTGCACGAAGGCCGATCCGGCCTATGGTGCCGGCGTTGCGGCAGCCATCGAGAAGGTCGAAGCAAAGTAAGCCCCGGCAGTGTCGCCCTCTTCCGCCTGCGTGAGAGGGCCGGGGAAAAAGGGCGGGCGAGTCCCGCCCTTCCCGCGAATGCAAAACGAGAGCATCAGATGGATCAAACCCAAGCCCCCACCATGACCGCCGACGAAGAGGCCCGCATGATCGCCGCGCTCGGCCAGGTATTCGATCTCGCGCGCAACGGCGATGCGTCGGCGCTGGCGGCACTGATCGAACGCGGCATGCCGCCGAACCTGCGTAATGAAAAGGGCGACAGCCTCGTCATGCTGGCCGCCTATCACGGTCACGCCGACGCGCTGCGCACGCTGCTGCAGGCCGGCGCCTCGCCCGACACGCGCAACGCGGCGGGACAGACGCCGATTGCCGGCGCCGCCTACAAGGGTTACGAGGACATCATCGCCATCCTGCTGGAGCACGGCGCGGACGTGGAAGGCGCGTCCCCCGATGGCCGCACCGCGTTGATGGTGGCCGCCATGTTCCAGCGTGCGGAGATCGTCGAACTGCTCAAGGCGCACGGCGCCGATCCCGAAGCGCGCGACGAACGCGGCATGACGGCGGCCGATGCGGCAGCATTCATGGCCGGCCGCGCGGGCCGGCCAGCGCACTGATCCGGCTTGTCCTCCGTCAGCCGCGACCGACGAACGGCATCTTCGTGGCCATCACGGTCATGAACTGCACGTTCGCGTCGAGCGGCAGATTGGCCATGTGCAGGACCGAACTGGCGATGTGCGCCACATCCATCAACGGCTCCGGGCGGATTTCGCCATTGGCCTGCGGCACGCCGCGCGCCATGCGGTTGGCCATGTCGGTCCCCGCATTGCCGATGTCGATCTGGCCGCAGGCGATGTCATAAGGCCGGCCATCGAGCGACAGGCTCTTGGTCAGGCCGGTGATGGCGTGCTTGGTTGCGGTATAGGGCACGGTATTCGGTCGCGGCGCATGGGCGGAAATCGAACCATTGTTGATGATCCGTCCGCCGCGCGGGTCCTGCGACTTCATCAGCGCGAACGCGCCGCGCGCGCACAGGAATGCGCCGGTCAGGTTGGTATCGACCACGGCTTTCCACTGCTCGACCGACAGCTCGTCAATACAGACAGCCGGCGCGTTGATGCCGGCATTGTTGAACAGCACGTCCAGGCGACCGAAGTGCTCACGCACTTTCGCATACAGCGCGTCGACCGAATCGGGATTGCTGACATCGCATTGCACAGACAGTGCGGTCTGCCCCGCGGCCCGGGCCTGTTCCGCCAGCGCCTCCAGGGTTTCGGCGGTACGCCCCGCCAGCACCACCTGGTAACCATCCGCCAATAGCGCTTGCGCCACGGCCTTGCCGATTCCCCGGGCTGCGCCGGTAACCAGTGCAACCTTTGCCTGCTTTGTCATCCCTTGTCTCCTGTCGGTGAGTCCAGCCTAGATGAGGCAGTCATCGTACATCACCTGACAGCGGCCGAGCTTTCAGCGCGCTTGCAACAACTGGCCCAGCGGGAGTGCGGTTCTAAAGATATAACAATAATGCATTTGGTCCGACAACAAGGTTGTCGTACATTCCGGCTGACTGGGCGAGAGCTGGGAGGCTCTCGCCTTCCTGTTTACAAGCGCTCTCAAAAATACAAATGTCAGTCGATCTCGCCCTGTCGCCAGCCGGCGCACAAGAGGCTGCCCAGACGGCCGCGCCGTCCAAGGCCGTCATCCGTTCCGCCGCCGACGTGGCGCGGCTCGTCAACGAAGGCGGAGCCTCCGTCAGCAATGCCCGCATCGTGGTGGCCATTGCGCTGGGCGGCATCTTCCTGGATGCCTATGACCTGGGCGCGCTCGCCTTCGGCCTGAAGGACGTGACCAAGGAATTTGGCCTGAGTCCGGCCGGCACGGGCATGGTGGCATCGGCCATCACGTTCGGTGCGATTGTCGGCGCCTTCCTGGGCGGCTATTTCACCGATCGCATCGGCCGGTACCGCGTCTTCATGGCCGATATGCTCTGCTTCGTGATCGCCGCCATAGCCTGTGCGCTGGCGCCGAACGAGTACGTGCTGGCTGGCGCCCGCTTTGTGATGGGACTGGGCGTCGGCATCGACCTGCCGGTGGCAATGGCATTCCTGGCCGAGTTTTCCAAGCTCAAGGGGCACGGCAACAAGGCCGCGCGCGTGGCGATGTGGTGCCCCACCTGGTATGCGGCGATCTGTGTGTCCTACCTGTTAGTGCTGGGGTGCTACTCGATCCTGCCCGAATCGCACAGCGGCCTGCTCTGGCGCATCATCCTCGGCTTTGGCGCGGTGCCCGCGCTGATCATCATCGCCGTGCGCAGCCGCTATATGAGTGAGTCGCCGGTGTGGGCAGCCAACCAGGGCGACCTCGAAGGCGCCGCGAAAATCCTGCGCACGTCGTACGGCATCGACGCCGTCGTGGCACCGGACGCCGTCGTGGAACCGCCCAAGCGCCCTGCCTCGTGGCGCAACTATGGCCTGCTGCTCAAGGGCGTCTACGCACGCCGTACCGCGCTGGCCACGATCATGTCGATTGCCTCATCGTTCGCCTACAACGCGGTAGCGTTCGGCCTGCCCGTGATCATCGCCAGCTTCCTGGCGCAGACCATGCTGACGACGATTCTCGTGTCGCTGGCGCTGAACCTGCTGTTTGCCTTCGTCGGCGGCCTGATCGGCGTGCATCTGGTACCGAAGACCGGCGCCTGGAAGCTGACCGTCACCGGCTATGCGTTCCAGCTCGCCGCGCTAATTGGCCTGGCGCTGGTGGGCAAACCCGCCGGCGCGGCGCAGGTGGTCATCGCCATTTCGTTCCTGGCGCTGTTCCTGCTGGGCCAGGGTTTCGGCCCCGGCGCGCACACGATGACCTATGCGTCGCTGAGCTATCCCACCTCGCTGCGCGGCGTGGGCGTGGGCTTCAACCAGACGCTGATGCGCGGCAGCTCCACGGCGTCGCTGTTCCTGTTCCCGGTGCTGGCCGCCGCGCTCTCGACCAAGGTGTTCTGGGTCATCGCGCTGGCGCCGCTGGCCGGCCTGCTGGCACTGCTGGTGATCCGCTGGGAACCGGCCAACTACGACGTGGACGCCGAGGACTTCCAGTCCTGACAGCCCCCAACTTCAGCGGGCGGCGGCCTCCACGGCCTCGGCCCGCTCCGCCACGATGCGCAGGCGGTCAAAGTTCATGTTGGCCCCCGACGTGATCGCCACCAGCGACTGCTGCGCACCGTGCGGCAGTCGCCCCGCATACTGCTTCAGACCCGCCACCGCCAGCGCTCCGGCTGGCTCCACCAGGCTGCGCGTGTCCTGAAAGATGTCCTTGATGGCCGCGCACAGGTCGTCGGTATTCACGGTCAGCACGCCATCCAGCAGATGACGGCATAGCCGGAACGTCTCTTCCCCCACGCGCTTGACCGCCGTGCCATCCGAGAACAATCCCACCGATTCCAGCGTCACGCGCTCCCCGGCCGCCAGCGAGCGCGCCATCGCGCAAGAATCCTCGGTCTGGACGCCAAACACCTGTACCTCGGGCCGCACCGCCTTGATATAGGACGCCACCCCTGCTGCCAGGCTGCCGCCACCGATCGGCACGAACACCGCGTCCAGCGCCCCGCGATGCTGGCGCAGGATTTCCATGCCCACCGTACCCTGCCCGGCAATCACGTCCGGATCGTCGAAGGCCGGGATGAAGGTCAGCGCCTGGGCATGCTGCAGCAGCATCGCATGGTCATAGGCATCGGAATAGGATTCGCCGGCCTGCACCACCTCGACCATGTCGCCCCCGTGGGCACGCACGGCATCGACCTTGACCTGCGGTGCAGTCAGCGGCACCACGATGATGGCGCGCACGCCAAGCCGCGCCGCCGACAGCGCCACGCCCTGGGCATGATTGCCGGCCGACGCGGTGATCACGCCACGCTGCAGCGCATCAGCGGGCAGGTTGGCCATCTTGTTGTACGCGCCGCGCACCTTGAACGAGAACACGGGCTGATGATCTTCGCGCTTGAGCCAGACGCGGTGGCCCAGGCGGGCAGACAGGGCCGGGGCCGGGTCGAGCGAGGTTTCGCGGGCCACATCGTAGACCCGCGCCGTCAGAATCCGCCTCAGGTAGTCATCTGCGTCGATCGCATCGGCTTCCGCATGCAGAATCGGCGCGGGCGCCACGGTGGCAGTGAACTGGGCTGTGGATAACGGCATGGGACGCTCCTGTCTGAGTTGGGGTTTTCCCAGGAGGCGGCCACAAAAAAACCCGCCTCGTTGGGCGGGTTTTTGATGTCTGTTTCGGACGCGCGCTAACCCACCATTCGAGGAATGGTGCGAATAATCGCGATGGATTGCAGGCCGAAACAGGACATGGCAGCGAGTGTCACGGATTTCCGCATGCTAGTCAATCCCGGCGGTGCTCTGCCCCGTGGTGGCCAATGCAGCCTGTTGCAGCCGCGCCGATTCCCGCAATCCGTTGGCCCATGCGGTGCTCAGGCGCACCCAAGGTCGTATTAGAATCGGCGCTGTCGCGCCAAACGTCCCTGTCGGAGCCGTGATCATGTTCCGTGACTTGGTTTGCTGCGGACTGCTTTATCTCACGGGTTTCCGGCGCTTCAGTTTCACAGAATTCCACCGATATCTGTCCTGCGTCCACAGGACTTCGGGCATAACAGATACATGACCGCGCTTGCATTCGATGTAGCTCTGGCACCCGAGCCTGCCGAACGCCGGCCGGCAGGTGCCACCCCTGCCGGGGGCGAGGCCTGGGCGTTGCTGGAGGCTTCCGGCGCGCTGGCCATGCGGGTCGACGTTCAGGGCCGCATCCTCGAAGCTACGGACACCACTGCCGATCTGCTGGTCTATCCGCTCGACTATCTGCTGCGCACTTCCGTGCTCGACGTGATCGCGCTGGAATCGCGCGACCTGGTCGCGCGCATGCTGCAGGAATGCGTACTCGACCATGCGCCGCGCCGCGAGCGCGCGCGCGTGGCTGGCGGTATTGGCGGCCCCCGCTGGTTCGACCTGCGCGTGAGCCATCACCGCGCCGCCGGCGGCGCCGCAAGCCTGCTGCTGTTCGGCCACGACATCACGGACTGGGTCGAGTCCGAGCGCCAGCTGACCGAGCGTGCCTTCCTGGATCCGCTGACGGGCGTGGGCAACCGCGCCTATATCCGCAAGCGCATCGAGGAATACACGTCCGGCCCGATGGCCAGCCAGCCGTTCGCGCTGGCGCTGATGGACCTGGACGGATTCAAGAACGTCAACGATTCCCTTGGCCATGAGTACGGCGACGCGCTGCTCAAGGAAGTGGGCGCGCGACTGCAGGACACCGTGCGCACCCACCATAGCGTGGCGCGTCTGGGCGGCGACGAATTCGTGCTGATGCTGGACGGTCTGGAATCCGAGGCCGAGGCAGTGCGCATTCTTGAGCGCGTCATCCACGTCTGCCGTCAGCCGTTCCTGCTGGGCGGGTGCCACGTGCGCATCACCACCAGCATCGGCCTGGCGTTCTCGACCGAGGGAACGCAGTCCGAATCGCAATGGCTGCGTCGCGCCGACCTGGCCATGTACGAGGCCAAGGCACTGGGCAAGAACCGCTACTGCATCTATTCGCCGGAACTCGACCGCCGGCTCGACGAGCAGTTCCGGATCGAGCAGAGCATGTTCGAGGCGGTACAGAGCGGCGAATTCCTGCTGCACTATCAGCCGATCGTCTGGCCCGGCTCGGGCGAGATCTGCGCGGTGGAAGCACTGATGCGCTGGGAGCATGCCGGGCAGGAAATCCGTCCCGACGTCTTTATCCCGGTGGCCGAGAAAAACGGTCTGATCAAACATCTGGGCGCCTGGGCGCTGCGCTGCGCCTGCGCGCAGCTGGCCGCCTGGGATGCGCAGGGCATCCACGTTGGCCATATGTCGGTCAATGTGTCGGCCGTGCAGTTCCTGCACCCCAACTTCTACGACAGCGTGCGCGGCGCAATCCAGGACGCCGGCATCGGCGCGGACCGCCTGGTGCTGGAAATCACCGAAAGCGCGCTGATGACCGACCCGAAGGCCGCGGAGCGTCTGCTGCTGTCGCTGCGCGCGCTCGGCATCCGCTTTGCCGTGGACGATTTCGGCACGGGATATTCGAGCCTGTCCTACCTGCGGCGCTTCCCGCTATCCGCGCTGAAGGTGGATCGCAGCTTCGTGGCCGACATGATCGATTCCCCGCACGCGCGCACGATCGTGTCCGCCGTGCTGTCGCTGGCACGCGAACTGGGCCTGGTGGCCATCGCCGAAGGCGTGGAGACCGATGCGCAAGGCACGCTGCTGGCCGCGCAGGGATGCGACCTCGTACAAGGCTGGCGCTATGCGCGCGCACTGAGCCCGTCAGACTTCGAGAACGCGGTGCTTGACGGCAAGCTCATCATGGGCCACGGCGAAGTGTTCACGCAGCGGGTGGGCGCCTGATGTCCAATACAGACTTCTTCGAGACCCTGTGGGCTCGGATGGCCCAGCAGGGAGACTTTCCCACGCTGCAGTATTGCGTCGACAACATCTTCAAGACGCTCAACGCCGACCTGACCGTCGGCGAAATGGCCACGAGCGTACTGTCCGACTTCAGCTTGTCCCAGAAAGTGATCCGGCTGGCCAACTCGGCGATGTACCGGTCTTTCGGCGGTGAAGTCACCACGGTTTCGCGCGCCATCCTCGTACTGGGCGTGGAGGCCATCAGCCACCTGACGCTCGGCATCCAGCTGCTCGATTATTTTCATGGCGTGGCCCCAAAGCGCCCGCAGGCCCTGAAAGCGCTGCAGCGCGCGCTGGTGGCCGGCGAGATCACGCGCGCGCTGACCCAGGCACGCGGCATCAACGAAGGCGAGGAAGCGGTCGTCTGCACGCTGATGCACCATATGAGCCGCCTTCTGCTGGTGTTCTACTTCCCCGAGGAATGGGAGCGCGTGGAAGCGATGTGCGCCGCGCATCCGATGACCGAGGACGAAGCCGCCAAGGAAGTGCTCGGGGTTTCGCTGGAAGACATTGCCGAGGCGGCAGCGCGCAAATGGCGCCTGCCCGGCCTGATCGCCCACGCGATGAAGCCGCGCACGCTTTCCAGCGACACCGTGCTGGAGACGCATTCGGACTGGCTGTCCGCGATCGCCCACGTTTCGGCGGAGGCCGCGGTCACGATGGTGCGCGAAGGCACCGAGGCATCCGTCGAGGCGCTGCTGACCACGCACGCCAAGATGCTGGGTCTCAACCCCAGCGACGTCAGCGTTGCCGTGCGCCAGGCTGAAGCGCTCAACACGTCGATTTCCGCATCGGAAGCACCCGCCCCGGTGGACGGCGCCGCGCCGCATCCGCAACCGGTGAACGTGCTGGAGCGGCTGCGGCAGGGACTGGCCGAGGTGCGGCGCGAATGCGCGAGCCTGACCGTTTCGCAACTGGCGCCGATGGTGCTGGAAACCAGCATGCGCGCACTCGATTTCTCGCGCTGCTTCCTGATGATGCTGAATCCGACGACGCGCCGGTTCCACGCGCGTCTGGGCTTTGGCGAAGGCATGCGCGAAGCGTTGCCCTCGCTGTCATTCGAAGAAGGCTTCGTGCCCGATGTGTTCCACTTCGCCGGCTTGTCCGCGCGGCCGTTGCTGGTCGAGGACACGTTCGACGCGGAAGTGGCGCACCGCATGCCGCGCTGGTATCGCGACGCGATGCCCGACGCGCGCACCGTACTGCTGGCACCGGTAAAAATCCGCAACCGCTGCATCGCCATGATCTATGGCGACTGGGGCAGCGCACGCATGCCGGTGGTGATCGGTGAAGCCGAACTCGAAGCCATCGATGCGCTGACCAGCGAGATTGCGGCGGGCGTCATGCGCGCGGCACCGGCAAGCCGCTAGGCATCGGTATCGACGCTCATCGGCTCATCACCGTGGCATTGACTTCGGGATACTCGGCCAGCGGCACGAACTCTCCGGTCCTGCCGTCCAGCGCATCGATCGCGCCAATGCCGATGTCATAGAACCAGCCATGCAGCGCGACGCGGTGTTCCGCCAGCGCCTGGGCCACGCACGGATGCGTGCGCAGATGCGCGAGTTGTTCGATCACGTTCTGGCGCACCATATCGTCCACGCGCTCGCGGTCCGACGCATGTGGACGCGCCAGGCTGATCTTTCGGGCACCGGCGGCGTGCTCAAGCCATTCCGCAACCGAAGGCATATGGTCCAGGCACTGGCACATGGCCACCGCCGTCATCGCGCCGCAGTTCGAATGGCCGCAGATCACGATGTCGCGCACCTTGAGGCCAGCTACCGCGTATTCGACACTGGCCGACACCCCGCCCGGTTGCACCGCGAAGGCCGGCACGATATTGCCCGCATTGCGGATGACGAACAGCTTGCCCGGTTCGCTCTGCGTCAACAGCGCCGGTTCCACGCGGCTGTCGGAACAGGCGATGAACAGCGTGCTCGGACTCTGTTGCGTAGCCAGTTCCTGGAACAGCGTGGAGAGTTTCGGAAACTCTTCGCGCTGGAATTTCAGAATGCCTTGAATCAGATCCTTCACGGTAATCCCCCCATTTGAACCGATAGCATGTCGAACCTCGCGCCATTGGTCAAAGACGGGATTATTATGCTGAGCATTGGCAATACCAATAGCTGACCGACCATGCTGCTGCGCCACGTTCGATACTTCCTGGCCGTTGCCGACGCCGGCAATTTCACGCGTGCCGCCGAGGCGCTGCACGTTTCGCAACCCACGCTGTCGCAACAGATCCGCCAGCTAGAGGATTCGCTTGGCGCACCGCTATTCGACCGCAGCGGCCGCACCGTGCGGCTGACCGATGCGGGCCAGGCCTACTACGGACATGCGCGGCGCGCATTGCAGGATCTGGAAGCCGGCCAGCGCGCCATTCACGACGTTGGTGAACTGACGCGCGGCAACCTGCGGCTGGCCATGACGCCGACTTTCACGCCATATCTGGTAGCGCCGCTGATCGTGGCGTTCAACCTGAAGTATCCGAACATCACATTGAGCTTGCGCGAGATGCCGCAGGAGCGCGTGGAGCCGATGCTGGCCAACGACGACATCGACATCGGCATCGCCTTCGACGACATCCACCTGCCTGACCTGGAGGCCACGCCGCTGATCGAGGAACCCCTCGCTTACATGGTGGGCGCCACGCATGCGCTGGCCCGGCGCCGTACCGCGCTGGGCGCGGCGTCACTGGCGGGAGAGTCGATGGCGATGCTGACGCGGGAGTTCGCCACCCGCGGCTATATTGCGCGGTACTTTGGCGCGCTCGGCATCGAGCCACGCATCACGTTCGAAGCCAACTCGGTGAGTGCGGTGCTCGATGCGGTGCGCAGCGGGCGCCATGCCACGGTGCTGCCCGCCGCCATCGCCGCCGGACAGACTGACCTGCGCATCCTGAAACTGGAACGGCCGCTGCCGCCACGGCACGCCGCGCTCCTGCAACGAAAAGGCGCGTACCGCACTGCTGCGGCACGCGCCTTCGTGGACTTTGCGCTCAGTGAATTCAAACGTCGTCGGGCGTCCCCAGCGCACGATTGATACGCAGCGCGATCAACGTCCCGACCACGCCGGACAGCAGATAGAGACTCACCGCCACCAGGCCGAACAGCGAGGACAGCCCCAGCGCCACCAGCGGCGCGAACGCGGCCCCGAACAGCCAGCCGAAGTCCGTGGTCAACGCCGCACCCGTATAGCGGAACTTGCTGTCGAAATTCGAGGTGACCACGCCGGCGGCCTGCCCATACGACAGCCCCAGCAAGCCAAATCCCACCAGGATGAATGCGTCCTGCCCCGTTGCGCCGCCATCGAGCAACCAGGGCGCCGCCAGGCTGAAGATACCGATCAGTACCGCCATCGTCGCCAGCGTGGTCCGCCGGCCAATGCGGTCCGCGAGCCAGCCCGAGATCAGCGTGCCGATGAACGCAATGGCCGCGCCGACGATCTGTA
>DAIOET010000093.1:0-12460 GCA_036746135.1 Cupriavidus sp. | reverse complement strand
GCCGCTATGTCGAGGTGCAGTATCCGCACCTTGCGGTGATTTCGGTCTATGTGCCCTCGGGTTCCAGCGGTGAGGAGCGCCAGGCGGCCAAATTCCGCTTCATGGAAGCCTTCCTGCCCCATCTGCTGCAACTGAAGGCCAGCGGGCGCGAGATCGTGCTGTGCGGTGACGTCAACATCGCGCACAAGGAAATCGACATCAAGAACTGGAAGGGCAACCTGAAGAATTCAGGCTTCCTGCCCGAAGAGCGCGCCTGGATTGGCAACCTCTTCGACACGCACGGCTACGTGGACGTCTTCCGCCAGCTCGATCCCCGCCCCGAGCAGTACACGTGGTGGAGCAACCGCGGGCAGGCCTACGCGAAGAACGTCGGGTGGCGTATCGATTACCACCTGACCACCGCAAAGATCGCGGCCACGGCCAAGGCGTGCTCGATCTACAAAGACGAGAAGTTCAGCGACCACGCACCGCTGTCAATCGATTACGACTTTCCGTTGTGATGTGAAAGGGCGGTGAAAAGGCGCCGCGAAAAGCGATACGCGGCGCCCGCTCTACCCCGCCTGTCCGCTACAGCCCCGCTTTTGGCGTAAACCCTGCGTCAGGCATCCAATCTCGCTACAATGCAGGTTCTCCGCCCCCAAGGACAGGAGACTTTTCGCATTTTTAAAAGTGAGTCCGTCATGGTTTTCAAAGTGTTCGTCGATGGTCAGGAAGGCACCACCGGTCTCCGGTTGCTTGACTATCTCTCGGGTCGCTCCGACGTGGAGCTGTTGCGCATCGCCGATGACAAGCGCAAGGACCCGCAGGAGCGAGCACGCTTCCTGAATGCTTCGGACGTCTCTTTCCTGTGCCTGCCCGATGTGGCCTCGCGCGAAGCCGTTTCGCTGGTCACGAATCCGAATACCTGCGTGATCGACGCCAGCACGGCGTTCCGCACGACCGATAGCTGGGCCTATGGCCTGCCCGAGCTGACCCGCGGCCAGCGCGAGAAGATCCGCGAAAGCAACCGGATCGCCGTGCCCGGCTGCCACGCCAGCGCGTTCGTGCTGGCCGTGCGTCCGCTGGTCGAAGCGGGCCTGATGCCGGCCGACTACCCGGTCTCGGCGTTTTCGCTGACCGGCTACAGCGGCGGCGGCAAGTCGATGATTGCCGAGTTCGAAGCCGGCGGTAATCCCAAGCTGAACAGCCCGCGTCCGTACGCGCTGAGCCTGACGCACAAGCACCTGCCGGAAATGCGCGTGCAGGCCGGCCTGTCGCAGGCGCCGATCTTCAACCCGATCGTCGGCAACTTCCTGAAGGGCCTGTCGGTGACGGTGCCGGTGTATCCGTCGCTGCTGTCGCGCAAGGCCGATGCCGAGGCCATCCTCGACATCTACCGCAAGCATTACGAAGGCGAGCAGTTCGTGCGCGTGCATCCGTACAACAGCGACGACAACCTGGACAAGGGTTTCTTCGACGTGCAGGCCAGCAACGACACCAACCGCGTGGACCTGTTCGTGTTCGGCAACGAAGAACGCCTGAACCTGGTGGCTCGTCTGGACAACCTGGGCAAGGGTGCCGCGGGCGCGGCGGTGCAGTGCATGAACGTACGCATCGGCGCCGACGAGGCCACCGGCCTGAAGGCGTAAGCCAGCACGGCGCCAGGCGCGCCGCGAAATAAAAACCGGCTCCTCGGAGCCGGTTTTTTTATTGCTTCAGCGGTCGCATCTGGTCTTCGTCGCCAGCATCCACCGGGGCGCCGCCCAGCCCCGCCATGTTGGCCTGGTGGGGTGCCAGCTTGTCCATCGGCATGTTCATGGACTTGGCGTACAGCGGCAGCACCTCCTTCATGTGCGCTTCCAGCACGGCGATGCGCGTGCGGCCCGACGGATGGGTCGACGTGAATTCGTCGCCGGCCTGCAGGAACTTGCCCATCTTCTGCCAGAGCGTGATGGCGGCGCGCGGATCGTAGCCAGCGCGCGCGGCGATATCCATGCCGATCAGGTCGGCCTCGGTCTCCTCCGCCCGGGAAAACCGCAACGACAGCATTTTGGCGTTGGAGCCGATATCCATATTGCCCAGGTTGCCAAACCCGGTCAGCTGCGACACCACGTTGGCGCCAAGATTCGAGATTTCCGCCTGTGCCGCGCGCTGGCGCGCATGCTCCTCCAGCGCGTGGGCGATCTCGTGCCCCATCACCACGGCCACTTCGTCGTCGGTCAGCTTCAAGTCGTCGAGCAGGCCGGTATAGACGGCCATCTTGCCGCCGGGCATGCAGAACGCATTGACCTGCTTTGCGCGGATGACGTTGATTTCCCACGGCCAGCGTCCGGCGCGCGGGTTCCAGAGCACGGTCTGGGGCAGCAGGCGGATGCCGATCTCGCGCAGGCGCTGCACCTGCGGATGATCGTCGTCCAGCAGCGTATGTCTGGCGATGGCTTCCTGCCTGACCTGCTCGTACTCGCGCGCGGCCTGCTGGTCGATGACCTCCATTGGCACGATTTCGCGCACCCGCGAATTGCGCCGGTCCAGGCGTACGCCATCTTCGGGAGCCGCCACAACCGCGACGGTCTGCGCCATGACCGGCAGCGCCAGCGCGCATGCCACGGCAGCCAGCGCGTGGCGCAGGCAGGACTGACGCATGATCTCGGACATGATGGGCTTCACGGCGGGGGCTGGATGCGCGGAGAAGTCGTAAAGTGTGCGGGGCGGCGCGAACGGTGATGCAATAATACACGCCAGCCTTGGCGCCACCCCATCATGAATTTCCATACCTATCTCGACATCTTCCGCAACCGCCGCATCGGCGCCATGCTGACGCTCGGCTTTGCGTCCGGCCTGCCGCTGGCGCTGACATCCGGCACGCTCCAGGCCTGGATGACCGTGGAGGGCCTCGACATCAAGACCATCGGATTCTTCTCGCTGGTCGGGCAGGCTTACATCTTCAAGTTCCTGTGGGCGCCGTTGATGGACCGCTACACGCCGCCGCTGCTGGGCAGACGGCGCGGCTGGCTGCTGGTGACACAGCTCGCGCTGGTGGGCGGCATCGCGGCGATGGCGTTTTGCCCGCCGCACCAGGCACTCTGGGCGCTGGCGGCCCTGGCCACGCTGGTGGCCTTCCTGTCCGCTTCGCAGGACATCGTGTTCGACGCCTATAGCACCGACGTGTTGCGCGCCGACGAGCGCGGCGCCGGCGCGGCGGTCAAGGTGCTGGGCTACCGGCTGGCCATGCTGGTATCGGGCGGACTGGCGCTCTATCTGGCCGATCGCGTGCTGGGCTGGTCGAACATGTACCTGCTGATGGCCGCGCTGATGAGCGTGGGCCTGCTTACCCTGTTCTGGGCGCCCGAACCCGACGCACCGGCGCGCGCGCCGCGCTCGCTGGAAGAAGCGGTGCTCGGCCCGCTGCGCGACTTCTTCGGGCGGCAAGGCGCATGGTGGCTGCTGTTGCTGATCGTGCTGTACAAGCTCGGCGACGCCTTCGCGGGCAGCCTGTCGACCACGTTCCTGATCCGGGGGCTGGGCTTCGATCCCGGTGAGGTAGGCATCGTCAACAAGACGCTGGGCCTGGCGGCGACCATCGTCGGCGCGCTGTTCGGCGGTTCACTGATGGTCCGGCTGGGGCTTTACCGGTCGCTGATGCTGTTCGGCATCCTGCAGGGCGTATCGAACCTCGGCTACTGGGTGCTGTCGGTAACGCCGCCGCACCTGTGGACGATGGCCGCCACCATCGCGGTCGAAAATATCTGCGGCGGCATGGGCACCGCGGCATTCGTCGCACTGCTGATGACGCTGTGCAACCGTTCGTTCTCGGCCACGCAATACGCGCTGCTGTCGGCGCTGGCCTCGATCGGCCGTGTCTACGTGGGGCCGACCTCGGGCTACATGGTGGAAGCGTGGGGCTGGGCGCCGTTTTACGTGGGCACCGTCATCGCCGCCGTGCCCGGTGTTGCGCTGCTCTGGGCGATGCGCAATACCGTGCATCGCTACGAAGCCCAGGCGCGCGAGCCGGCCGAAGGGGCGGTCGCGCGGCCCGCCTGACTTATTCCTTGTAGTAAACGATCTGGTGAGACGTAGCCAGCAGCTCGCCATCCGGACTCCAGATCTCCGCGCTCTGGTCGAAGAAGCCCTGCCGGAACACCCGCGCCTGGGCGCTGCCCAGCACGTGGCGGTCGCCGAGCGCTGCCAGCGTGGCGGCATCGGCATGGAAATAGGTGGTCAGTGACACCGTACCGGCCGGCACAAAGCCGGCACGCTTGAGGAAGATGCGCGGATAGAACGCGTCGCACCAGGCGGCGATGGCCGCGTAGTCCGGCGTGCGCGCCGGTTCGTCGCGAATCCAGAACTGCGTCAGGCTGTCAGGGTTCTCCGTGCCAGGCGCGGCATTGGGCTTGGCGCCGCGTATCGCGCGCATGTCGTAGCTGCCGATCCACTTCACGGGGGCGAATCCGCCCATTGCGGGCAGCGATCCGGCGGCGGGCACATCGGGCATCGCCGCCTCACCGCAACTCCACGTCGGCCGGCGCACGGCAAACACGGCGGTGCCCGTGGTGGTGACTTCGCCACTCTGCAGCAGTTCCAGATGCCAATGCTGCGTCGACCTGTTCGTGCGGGACGGCCGCGCAACGATCTCGAACTCACCTTCGGCGATCGGGCCGGCAAAGTTGACGGTCAGCGCGCTGGGGTCGCCCAGCCGCTCGGGGTGGATCAGCGCGGCCTGCAGCATCGCGGCCGCCGTGGCGCCGCCAAACGGCCCGATCATGTTCCAGTAGGCCTGGCTGGTGTGGCCGCAGAAGCGATGTTCGCCAGCCGGCTCCAGTTGCAGGGCGTGATCGAGTGGATGCAGGGGCGCTTGCGTCATGACAGAACTCGGGCAGAAAAACGTACGATCGTTCGGGAATTTTCGTACGGTATGCCTGCCCGAGGCTTGCGTCAAGCTAGGGACACTCCAGTTCCGCCCCGCGGATCAGACGGACGTCACGCGGTACACGGCCAGGCTGCCGCGCCAGTTGACGCCCCAGTTCACGGTCACGCCTTCGTGCATCACCACGCGGTCCAGCACGCGCAGGCCCACCTTCGGCGCCAGTTCCTCGAAGTCGCGGATCGTCAGCACACGCACGTTCGGCGTGTTGTACCACTGGTAGGGCAGCGACTCCGACACCGGCATGCGCCCCTGAAACACCGACAGGCGGTGCGGCCAGTAGCCGAAGTTCGGGAACGAGACGATGCACTCGCGCCCCACGCGCAGCGTGTCGCGCAGCACCTGGGCGGTGTTGTGGATGGTCTGCAGCGTCTGGGACAGGATCACCGTGTCGAAGCTCTGGTCCTCGAACAGCGCCAGGCCGCCCTCCAGGTTCTGCTGGATGACGTTGACACCCTTCTGCGCGCAGGCCAGCACTTCCTCGTCACGGATCTCGATGCCGTAGGCCTTCACCTCCAGCTCATCCTGCAGCACGCGCAGGAGGCTGCCATCGCCGCAGCCGGCGTCAAGCACTGTCGAATTCGGTTCCACCCAGCGGGCAATCGCGCGAAAGTCGGGGCGCAGCGCCAGGATATTGGGATTGGCGGCGTTCATGCACCGATCTCCTCGGCAATGCGTTCGTAGTAGGCGCGCATCAGGTTGTGATAGCGCGGGTCTTCCAGCAGGAAGGCGTCGTGGCCGTGCGGCGCGTCGATCTCGGCGTACGACACCTGCCGCTTGTTATCGAGCAACGCCTTGACGATTTCGCGGCTACGGTTCGGCGCAAAGCGCCAGTCCGTGCTGAAGCTGACCACGAGGAATTTCGAGTGCGTCTGCGCCATCGTCTTCGTCAGGTCGCCCTCGAAGGCCAGCGCCGGGTCGAAGTAGTCCAGCGCGCGCGTGATCAGCAGGTACGTGTTGGCGTCGAAGTATTCGGCGAACTTGTCGCCCTGGTAGCGCAGGTAGCTTTCCACCTGGAACTCGACGTCGAACGAGAAGCGGATGTCCTCGGCCTTGAGCGTCCGGCCAAATTTCTCGGCCATGTCCTCGTCGGACAGGTACGTGATATGGCCGATCATGCGTGCCACGCGCAGCCCGCGCTTGGGCTTGACGTTGTGCGCGTAGTAGTTGCCGCCGTGGAAGTCCGGATCGGACAGGATGGCGCTGCGCGCCACCTCGTTGAACGCGATGTTCTGCGCCGACAGCTTCGGCGTGGACGCCACCACGATGCAGTGGCGCAGGCGGTCCGGATACATCAGGCTCCAGGCCAGTGCCTGCATGCCGCCCAGGCTGCCGCCCATCACCGCGGCGAACTGCTCGATGCCGAAGTGATCGGCCACGCGCGCCTGCGCGTTGACCCAGTCTTCCACCGTCACCACCGGGAACAGCGCGCCGTATGGCGTGCCGGTGGCGGGGTTGGTGCTCATCGGCCCCGTGGAGCCGAAGCACGAACCGAGGTTGTTGACGCCGATGACGAAGAAACGGTTGGTATCGAGCGGTTTGCCCGGCCCGACCATGTTGTCCCACCAGCCGATATCGCGCGGATTGTCGGCGGCGATACCGGCCACGTGGTGAGAGGCGTTGAGCGCGTGGCACACCAGCACGGCATTGCTGCGCGCCGCATTGAGCGTGCCGTACGTTTCGACCATCAGGTCGTAGCCGGCAAGCTGGGTGCCGTTGCGCAGCTTCAGCGGCTCGGCAAAATGCAGGCACTGGGGCGTGACGACGCCGACGGAATCGGTCGGCACTTCAAGCACGCCAGCGGGAGGAGCGACATCGGTCATGGAGCAGGCCCGCGTCAAATCAGCAGGCGAAAAAAAACCCGACCGGCCAATGCGTTGGTTTCGCAGCCAAGTCGGGCTTTTCGCGGGATTCCGCGTGTCAGTGCTTCGAGCGTGGATGATTCATCCGCGAGGCACCAACCCAACCTCTTTAGCCGCATTTATATTGGCAACCGGAGAGTCTGTTCTCCGTTTGCCGCGCGCCCGCAAGCCAGTCATCAAATCGGCGCGACCCGCACATTATAGTGCAAAGCCGCCGGCCGCATCCATGACCGCTTGCCGGTGCGGGGTCTTTACCCCAGCAGCACGCGCAGCTGGGCGTCGATGTTGTCGCCCGGCAGCTTGCGGAATCCGCTACGGGCGTAGCGGTGCCAGTGGCCCTGTACCGTCGCGGTGATCAGCGCCACGCGCACCGGAATATCGGCATCGGCGGGAAACGCGGCCTGCGTGACCGCCACCTTCAGGCACTGCCGCAGCGACGCCTCGATGCGATCGATCATCTGGTTGATCCGCTCCTGCAGTCGCTCGTGCTCGCCCACCAGCGCCTCGCCGGTCAGCACGCGCGTCATGCCTGGGTTCTTCTCCGCGAAGTTCAGCAGCATGCGTACGATGGCCTGCACCTGGCGCAGGCCATGTTCCTCCTGCGTGGTGATCTGGTTGATCAGGCCGAACACCGTCTGCTCGATAAAGCCGATCAGGCCTTCGAACATCTGCGCCTTGCTGGCGAAGTGGCGATATAGCGCCGCCTCGGAGACCGAGAGCTTCGCTGCCAGCGCCGCCGTGGTGATCTTTTCCCCGCGCGGATGCTCGAGCATGCCGGCCAGCGTCTGCAGAATCTGGATGCGGCGTTCGCCCGGGCGCGGGCGCTTGCGTGCCGGAGTCTCCGGCTCGTTGGCCGATTGGGCAACTGGCATAAGTGCCTCTGCCTCGCGAGCGATGGTTTGCGTCATGACCCGATTCTCCGCTTTTGTCGTAGGAGTTGATGCATCAATTGTACTTTTATGTCCACATATCCCGGGCGATTCACCACGCGCGCACGCACTCTTGGTGCGTGATCGGGCTGCATCTGTGGCGCCGTTGCCGCAGTCTGGCCATTTGACTCACCGCCTGGATGGTCAGCGGACGGGTCCTGGCTTTCGGCCGCAACCAGTGTCACCGAGCGCTCCTGGGCCGCATGACTCACATGCTGACGATCTTCGGCGGCCAGCGTGGAGCGCGTGGCGGCATCGCGCGCCGCGCCTGTCTGCGCCGGCACCGGGTGCGGCCGGGACGGGGCCAGCGTGCGCAGGAAGCCGGTGACCCAGGCCGTCCGGATGCCCATGCCCGCGTAGTGCTTCAGGTGCGAGACGGTGTCTTCCACCAGCACCACGCGGTGCGGCGCGATGCCGGTCTGCGCCAGTAATCGGCGCAGCATGCGCCGGTCGGGCTTCGGGCGCAAATGGCCGTGCACCCACATATCCTCGATGGCCACGACGCGCTCAAAGCAGCGTTCGATGCCAGCCACCGCCATCACGGCATGCGCATAGTCGCGCGGCGCGTTGGTAACCAGGATCTTCCGGCCCGGCAACTGGCGCAGCGCCGCCGCCAGACCCCGGCGCACGCGCACCATGTCGGCCAGCTCGGGAAAATCGTGCGCGGCGCGCAGAAAGTCCGCCGCGTCCACCTGGTGATGGCGGATCATGCCAAGCAGCGTGGCGCCGTAGCGCTGCCAGTATTCCACCCGCACGCGGCTGGCCGTGGCCTCGTCGCTGCCCAGCACCCGCGCCACATAGGCCGTCATCAGGCCGTTGATGGCCGGAAAAATCGCGTGCGATGCATCGTGCAGCGTGTTGTCGAGATCGAACAGCCACACCGTCTTGCCCGACGTATTGCCCACCGCGCCACGCCGCAGATGCCGGCGTGGACGATGAACCGATACGGAGTCGGACGAGAGGCGGCGTGCGCGATCCCTGCCGCGACGCTGGGTGGGCTGTCGGATATACACGCCTGGATTGTGAACCTGAATGGGAAAGGGACGGGAACCCGCACGTGGCAGGTTCCCCGGTGACGCGCTCAGTGCGAGCGGATCATCGTGCCGAAGGCCTGTTCGGTCAGGATTTCCAGCAGCAGCGAGTGCTCGATGCGGCCGTCGATGATGTGGACCGAATGCACACCGCTCTTGGCGGCGTCGAGCGCCGACGAGATCTTCGGCAGCATGCCGCCGGAAATCGTGCCATCGGCGAACAGTTCCTCGATCTCGCGCGCCGACAGGTCGGTCAGCAGGTTGCCCTTCTTGTCCATCACGCCCGGGATGTTCGTCATCATGACGAGCTTTTCGGCCTTCAGGATCTCGGCCATCTTGCCGGCCACGACGTCGGCGTTGATGTTGTAGGCCTGGCCGTCATCGGAGAAGCCGATCGGCGAGATCACCGGGATGAACGCGTCATCCTGCAGCGCCTTCACCACCGCCGGGTTGATCGCCTCGATATCGCCCACGTAGCCGATGTCGATGAACGTGCCCGGGTTTTCGCGGTCCGGCATCTGCAGGCGCTTGGCGCGGATCAGGCCGCCGTCCTTGCCGGTCAGGCCCACGGCCTGGCCGCCGTACTGGTTGATCAGCATGACGATGTCCTGCTGGACTTCACCGCCGAGCACCCATTCCACCACTTCCATGGTTTCTTCGTCGGTGACGCGCATACCCTGGATAAACGTGCCGACCTTGCCAACCTTCTTCAGCGCCTCGTCGATCTGCGGGCCGCCGCCGTGCACCACCACCGGGTTCATGCCAACGAGCTTCAGCAGGATCACGTCGCGCGCAAAGCCGTGCTTGAGCTTTTCCTCGGTCATCGCATTGCCGCCGTACTTGACCACAATGGTCTTGCCGTGGAACTTGCGGATGTAAGGGAGTGCCTCGGCAAGGATTTCGGCCTTGAGAGAGGGGGCGATGGCCGCTACCGACGTGGTGGCAGGCCCAGGATTGTCAGCGTTCATGGCTTCGGACATTCCGTGTGATCTGGAGCAGGTATCATGACGAACCGTCCGCCGGATATGGCGATACGGGCGAGCCGGCATTGCGGGCAGGCGCCGATTCTACAAGAAACCGGCGGCGGTATTGCAATCGCGGCAATGCAACAAGGATACACGTCATGACCAACCCGTCGACGATCCAGACCGGCCGGCTGCGCCCCGTGGAGCATTGCAGCGCCTGCGGTGCCGCGTTCGTCTGCGGCTATGCGGCCGGGTTGCCCGAATGCTGGTGCGCCAGCCTGCCGCTGCTGCCGGCGCGCCAGATCGTGCCGGGCCAGCATTGCCTGTGTCCCGATTGCCTGAAACGTCGTCAGGCTGAGACATCTCTCAATTCCCAGTGAAAATTTTCACTCCTGCGCTCCGCGAATGACAAAACGGGCGCAGTCCGGTTTAACATTCGCGTCATGAATAGCCTACGCGGAATCGACCTGAACCTGCTGGTGGTGCTGGAAGCGCTGCTGGCCGAACGCCATATCTCGCGCGCGGCGCTGCGTCTACAGCTCAGCCAGCCGGCCGTGAGCCATTCCCTGGCGCGGCTGCGGCAGTTGCTGGACGACCCGCTGCTGGTGCGCGGTCAGGGCGGGCTGGTACTGACGCCGCGCGCCCACGAGCTGACCACGCCGCTGGCCGAGGCGCTGGCGCAGGTACGCATTCTGCTGGGGCCGGGCGGGTTCCAGCCGGCGACGGCACGGCGCACGTTCCGGCTGGCGATGTCCGATTACGGCGCGCTCGTGGTGCTGCCCCGGCTGTTGCGGGCGCTGCGCCGCGCCGCGCCCAGCATCGACCTCGTGGTCACCCAGGCCAGCCGCGAGACGATGACCTCGCAGATTGCCGATGGCGAGCTCGACATCGCGCTGGGCGCCTTTGCGTTCGAGCCCGAGGGCGTGCGCACCGCGGTGCTGTTCGACGACGATTTCGCATGCGCGGTGGATGCCGCCACGGTGCGCGACACGGGCCGGCTAGATCACGTGGCCTATCTGGCACGCTCGCATGTGCTGGTGACGGCGGCCACCGAGCGTGGCGAGGCCATCGATGCCGCCGTGACGCGGCTGGGCGGCCGGCGCAAGATCGCCTGTTCGGTGCCCCACTGGAGCGTGGCACCGGCGCTGATCGTCGGTACCAATATGGTCCTGACCACCGCGCGGCGCAGCCTGGAAGCGCTGGCCGACACCCGCCTGGCCATCTTCGAGGCGCCGTTCACGATCCCGGGCTTCACCTACAGCATGATCTGGCCAGAGAAGGCCGAGGCCGATCCGGGCCATACCTGGCTGCGCGATCGCGTGCGCCAGGCCGTGGCTGCCCCGGAAGACGAAGACGCCGCGGCGATCAGCCTGCGCGGCTGAGCAGGCGCCCCGCATGGGCGCCCCCGCCGCCCGGCGTGTTCAGTGCTTGTGCTGCGTTTGGCCGCCCGACTGGGCCGCCGCGGTCACGTCCCGCACCTCGGCCTTCACGGTCTGCTCCGTGACCTTGCCGTTCTGTTCGAACTTCAGCGTGATGGGCACCGTGTCCCCCGCCTTGAGCTGCTGCTTCAGGCCCATCAGCATCACGTGATAGCCACCCGGCTTGAGCTGCACCTCCTGCATCTTCGGCAGGTCCAGCGACGGGATCTGGCGCATCCGCATCACGTTGTTGTCCATCTTCATTTCGTGAAGTTCGGCCGTGGCCACCGGCGACGACACGCCGACCAGCTTTGCCGCTTCATGCGCGTGGATCGTCATGAATGCGCCAGACGCGGTTTGCGCCGGCACCGTGCCGCGTACCCAGGCGTCACTGACGTCGACCTGGGCCATGACGTGGGCGCTGGCCAGCAGACCGGCCAGGCCAAGGGTGACGATGGAAGCGGCGCGCGCCGCACGGACTTTGGCTTGCATTGGGAACATCTCCACGATTCAGCTCGAAAGGGAAAATTTCGGATCGACCATTAGACCACGGCGCGCCAGGCACCGCCGGGCCGCCATGTAACCGGATAGTCTGGCAGCACCGCCGGCGGCCCAGAATGCGGCACGGTGTCGCATAGCGGGCAACCTGCCTCAGCATTGCTACACTCGCGCCATGCACGCCTCGATCGATCTGTCCCCTACCCCGCTGCCGGCCATCTTCGGCGTGCCGGCGCAACGCCATAGCCTGGTCAGCCTACGCCGGTTGTGCTGGCTGCGCTGGGCGCTGCTGGCAGGCCAGGCGATGCTGCTGGTGTCGTGCGAATCGATCGCCGGCATCATGCTGCCGTACAAGCCGCTACTGTTCCTGTTCTCGATCCAGACCGCATTCAACCTGTATTCGGTGGCACGGCTGCGCTGGCATGCCACGCGGGGCACGATGCCTGGCGACGGCGAGCTGATGGTGCAGATGATGGTGGACCTGACTTCGCTGTCGGCCATCCTGTTCTATACCGGCGGCGCCACCAATCCGTTCGTGTCTTTCTACCTGCCCGGCCTGGCCATCGCGGCGGCCATCCTGCCCTGGCGGCTGGTGGTGGTGCTGGCGGTCTACGCGCTGTCCTGCTATTCGCTGCTGCTGCTCGAATACCTGCCGCTGCATCTCCACAACCCCGACAACGCGGTGAACTATCACCTGGCCGGGATGTGGCTCAACTTCGTCGCCAGCGCGGTGATGATCGCGTTCTTCGTGGCACGGCTGTCCAATGTGCTGCGCCAGCGCGATGCCCAGCTCAACCAGGCCCGCGAGCTGCTGCTGCGCGAGGCGCGCGTCGAGGCGCTCAACGACCAGGCCGCCG
>DAIOET010000092.1:0-12475 GCA_036746135.1 Cupriavidus sp. | reverse complement strand
AGAACAGCTTGTAGGTCGGCACCGTGGTCACGGTGTTGTCCCAGTTCTTGACCTTCACCGTATGCAGCGCGATGTCCATCACAAAGCCATCGGCATTTGACTGAGGCATCTCGATCCAGTCCCCGATGCGCAGCATGTCGTTCGAGGTGAGCTGTGTGCTGGCTACCAGCGACAGCAGCGTGTCCTTGAACACCAGCAGCAGAACGGCCGAGAGCGCGCCGATACCGGACAGCATCCAGAGCGGCGACCGGTCGATCAGGATCGACAGCACCAGCACGCCGCACACCAGCCACAGCGCCAGCTGGGCAATCTGCACGTACCCCTTGATCGAGCGCGTTTGCGCCCGCCGGCTGTTGGCGAACACGGTTTGCCAGGCGCCGAGCACGCCGGACAGCATCAGGAACACACTGACCCAGGTACCGGCATGCGCCAGCCGTTCGATCAGGGTCGAGAACTTGCCCAGGTCGGGTACCTGGCTGATGCCCACCGTAATCACGGCCAGGAACACGGCATAGCCAAGCCGGCGATAGGTGCGGTGGCGCATCAGCGCGGCGGCCCATTCGCGGTTGTTGGACAGGCTCAGCACACGGTAGACCAAACGGCCCACCACGCGCGCAATGAGCCACTGCGCCAGCGCGGCAATCAGCACCAGCGCAAGCACGTACAGCGAGATCTGTGCCCACGGATGGGCGGGAATACGTTGCTGGAACAGGTCCAGCAGGGCGTCAAATGTCATCAGAAGAATGCAATGGAGGCGTCCAGACAGGCCACAAGTCTACTAGCCATGCGCCCAACTGCCATGTTTCCTTTGCATCGACAGAGAAAATCAGAGGTTTCTCACGCCGGCAGCATCTTGAGTCCGCCGATGCCGACAAAGATCAGTGCGATCAGCACCAGCCTGGCTGGCGCCGCGCTCTCGCCCAGGAACACGATACCGATCAGCGTCACGCCAATCGCCCCGATACCGGTCCACACGGCGTAGGCGGTGCCCACGGGCAGCTGCCGCAGCGCCGCGCTGAGCAGGAAGATGCTGGCCAGGGCCGCGCCAATGCCGATGATGGTCGGGCCGGGGCGCGTCCAGCCGTCGGTGTGTTTCAGTGCGAGTGCCATGACGATTTCGATCAGTCCGGCGATTACCAGCAGCGTCCATGCCATGTTGGCCCTCTCAATATCTGTCGGTTCAGGTTGCGTTTGCGGATTCCGATGCCAGACTGTAGGCTGTGCAGATCGGCATAACCATTCGCAAATATTGCGGAAAGGCAATGCAAAAATGCAGGAGGCAGACTGGGACGACCTGCGCGTCTTTCTGGCCGTAAGCCGGCACGGCTCGCTGGCTGGCGCCGCGCGGGCGCTGCACGTCAACCATTCCACGGTGTTGCGGCGGCTGAACAAGCTTGAGGAAGACCTGGGCACGCGGCTGTTCTCGCGCGACCTAGGCGGCTACGTGATGACGCCGGCAGGCGAACTGCTGGCCGAGCGGCTCGATGGCGTGGGCGAGCAGATCGACGCGGTGCAGCGCCAGTTGGCTGGCCGGGACACCGAACTGAGCGGGCCGCTGCGCGTGACTACCACCGACACGCTGGCCTATGGGCTGCTGATGCCGATCCTGGCGGATTTTCGCGCGCGGCATCCGCGGATCGAACTACAGGTAGTCATCCACAACACGTTCCTGAATCTCACCCGGCGCGAGGCCGACGTTGCGATCCGCCCGGCTTCGGCACCGCCCGAGCACCTGCTGGGCCGGCAGGCGGGCCGGTTGCAGACGGCACCCTACGCGGCGCGCGGGTACCTGGAACGGATGGATGCCCCGGCCGAGGCGCACTGGCCCGGGCACTGGTGGGTCGTTCCCGATGACAGCCTCGCGCACCTGGCACAGGCGCGCTGGGCACTGGCGAACGTGCCCGCCGACCGTTGCGCGGTTCGCGCGGACAGCCTTGTGGCAATGGCCCAGGCAGTGCGGTTCGGGATGGGCGCGGGCATGCTGCTGTGCATGCTCGGTGACGCCGATGAATCGCTGGTGCGCCTGGCCGAGCCAGACCCTGCGCTGGACACCCCGCTCTGGCTGCTGACCCACCCCGACCTGCGCCACAGCGCGCGGGTGCGCGCCTTCAACGATTTCCTGACCGGCGCGCTGCGGCAGTCGCCGTGGGTGCTGCAGGACTGACCGCGCCCTGCCCGCACCCTCGTGCCGCACGCCGCTCTAGCGGGCGTGCGGGGCGTACATCGCCATCAACTGGTCGTCACTGAAACCCCACTGCTTGGCGTCTTCGAACGCGATCACGGTGTCTTCGCTCTGCGAAAGGTCCAGCACCTCGGGCGCCAGCGGCTTCGAATCGGCCACCGAGTAGAAGACCATCACGCGCGGCCGCAGTGGCTCGCCCTCGTTCTGGCCGCAGACCACCGCCAGCCGTCCTGAGCGCAACCGCAGCACGGTGCCCAGCGGATAGATGCCGATCGTGCGCGTAAACGCCTTGAACACGCGGCGGTCGAACAGCGTATCGACGCGCACGGCGATGTATTCCATTGCGCGCGCGGGCGACCAGGCCAGATGATTCGGACGCGGCGACGTCAACGAATCGTACGTATCGCAGATCGCCGCGATCTTGGCGTGGATGCTGATTTCGTGTTCGAGCAGGCCGAACGGATAACCGCGCCCGTCCACCCGCTCATGGTGGTGCACGCAGACGTCCAGCGGGATATTGGTATAGAGCCGTGCCTCGTTCAGTATCCGGTAGCCGGCCGACGGATGGCGGCGCATCTGTTCCTCTTCCGCCGGCGACAGATCTCCGCTCTTCAGCAGCAGAGATTCCGGCAGCGTCAGCTTGCCGATATCGTGCACCAGCCCCGCCAGGCCCAGTTCGCGCACTTCGCCATCGGGCAGCTTCAGGTTGCGGCCCACCGCGATCATCAGCGCGCAGACCGAGAACGAGTGCAGATACGTGTAGTCGTCCTTGGCCTTGAGCCGGGCCATTGCCAGCAGCGCCTGCGAATGGCGCGACAGCGACGTCGACGCGGAATCCACCAGCAGCAGCGCGCCGTGGGTTTCCAGCGCGCGCCCCATGCGCACATCGTTGAACAGGTTGCCGATCAGCACGCGACCGGTCTTGATCAGCTCGCGCGCGCGTTCCAGTTCGTCCTCGAAACTGGTTTCGGGCGCGTCATCGCCGACATCGGCTTCCATCGCCTCCGGCGCGGCCGGTGTCGGCAGGTTGCGGCCCTTGAGGATGTCGATCCAAACGTCCTGCACATTGGCTGCCTGGATCTGCTCGACCTGCTCGTCGCTGGTCACCAGGAAGCGCGAACGCCAGAACGGGTGGTTCATCCACGGCCCACCCAGCCTTGCCACGAACATGCCAATCTGCAGCTGTTCCGCCTTGATTCTTCTCAGCATGCACTCGCCCCTATAAATGGCGCGCGAAGCCTGTGGCCGCGCGTTCCCGTTCAAGCGGGGCTCTGGTCAGGCCCCTTGTTATGGTCGCTACTTTGATTCTTATCGTTGGCCGCCATTATCGGCAGGCTGCCGGATTTCTTTAGCACTTTCTTGCCGGATGCCGGCGCCACGGCTTCCGCGCGCCGCACTGCCCATACCAGCAACCACGTGCCCAGCCCGATGGCATACACGATCAGACCCGCGCCGGCCACGCGCTGGTCGCCCAGCAGGTAGTTGGCGCAGAGCCGCGTTTGCGCATCGACGAACAGCATGCCAAAAGTCAGGCCCATCCAGACCATGTTGCCGCCAAAAAACAACACCAATGGCCACGGTGCCACGCGCACGGCAATCACGCTGGCCAGCCCCGCCATGCACACCGACACGTCGCGCGCCACGCCAAGCTGCCAGGACATACGCGACAGATCGACGGCGATCGGCAGCATCCAGACACCGTACGCAATCGATGCCGCCACCAGCAGCGCCAGCGCATAGGGCCGGAGCATGACGCACGCGCGCGCCCGGCGTGGCGTGGAGAGCAGCCGCGGCAGCAGGCAGCCTGCCGCGAACAGGCATGGCATCAGGCCCAGCATCAGCATTGCCATCGACGACTCGAACCACGCACGCAGCGGCGGCAGCGCCGGCAGCGCGCATAGCAGCCACGGCAGGCGATAGCACGCGCGCGTCATGAGCGGCTCCCGCGTGCGAAGGCCAGCGCGAATGCATAGGCGTCGCGGAAGTCGTCGAGCGCGTAGACGGCCAGCACATGGCCGCTGGCGTCCACGACGTGAAGCCCGCCGTTATGCTCGAAACCACCCAGCCCGTCGGGCACGGCAACCACATCGGCGTCGCCGAGCAACCGGCGCATGTCCGCCGGCGAATCGGCTGCCGCCACCAGCCAGCCCGGTGCGCGGGCGCGGTAGGTGGTGGCATAGCCGAGCAGGTCCGCCACGGTATCGCGCGGATCGAATGACAGGGAGACCAGTCCGATACGGCCCGTCATGCCGTCGTCGTCCCGCTGGCGCGAAAGCTGGTCGAACTCCGCGCCCAGAGCGCGGCAGACCGTGGCACAGCGGGTGTAGATGAAATCGACGATATAGACACCGGGCGCCGCCCCGGCATCGGCACCCCGCCCGGCGAACAGCCGCACGTGCTGCCCGTTCTGGCCGTGCACATCGATGGCAGGCAGGCGCAGCGCCCCCTGCGCGATGCGGACGTCGCGCCGCTGGTCGAGCGTCCAGGCGGACAACCCGTACGTGAGGTTATGGATGGCCGCCGCGCCCAGCACCAGCGCGGCGCACAACGCCACCCACGGCCCGCGGCTAGCCGCCCGGCGTGCCGAGTGCGGCGTCGCCATCGAATGGCGCCTTCATGGCTGCGGTGTCGGCGCGGGCGGCCGCCACGGTTTCCGCCGTGACCGGCGGCGCGGTGTTGCCCCACTGGCTGCGCACGTGGGTCAGCACGGCGGCGATCTCCGCATCGTTGAGCTGGTCGGCAAACGCCGGCATGGCGCCGTTGTAGGCCGTGCCTTTGACCGTGAGCTTGCCGGTCACGCCGCGCAGCACGATCTGCGCAACCTTGGCGTCCTTGCCGGCCACCCATTCGGAACCAGCCAGCGGCGGAAACACGCCTGGCAAACCCTGCCCGGTGGCCTGGTGGCAAGCTACGCAGCGGCTTTGGTACACCGCGGCGCCATCCACCGCGCTGCCGGCGGATTTCGGCTTGCCTTGAAGGTCCGCCACGGTGCGACGATCGCCAAGTGCCGACGGCTGGTCGATCGGCGCCGTGGCGATATACCACGCGCCCCATGCCACCAGCACCGCCACCATCGCCAGCATATAGCGCGGGATCGGCATGCGGTTCTCGTGCGGGTCTTCGTACTCGCGGGCGCGCGCCGCAGTGGCCTGCCGGTCTTCACGCGCCTTGTCTTCCTGGGAATCGGTCATGTCATCGGTCTCCGGGTTCCCTAAGGCTTGGCCGTGTCATCCGGCTGCGGCAGCACCGCTCCGGTACGGTTCAGCGATTGCAGGTAAGCCACCAGGTCCAGCGCGGCTGCGGTAGGCACCACGACCTTGCCGATCGGCGCATAGCCCGGCGGCAATGGCACGGCCTTCTCGCCGGCTTCCGGCGCATCCTTGACATCGAACAGGAAGGGGTAGCTCGGCATGATGCTGCCGCTGACGTACGCGCGCGGCTGGTAGAGGTGGCCCAGATGCCAGTCCGCGCTCGGCTGGCGCACACCGATGTTCATCAGGTCCGGGCCGGTTCGCATGGTGCCCAGCAGGTGCGGCTTGTCGTAATAGTAGTCACCGGCAACGGCAGCCCGGCCCCAGCCACGCTTGGCATCCGGGGCAAAGCTGCTGTCTCGCGGCTGCTGGGAATGGCAGTAGATGCAGCCATTGGCGATGTAGACTTCGCGGCCACGCAGCTGCGATGCGGTGTAGGGCTTCACGCCTTCGGTCGGCTTGACGTCGTGCAGCTGCAGATACGGCACCACCACCAGGGCACTGGTCGCCAGCGCCAGCATCGTCATGCCGCCCGCCAACAGGACACTTTCGTTGTTCACGGTTCAGACTCCCTGGGCAGGCTTGCGGCCTTGATGAAACAACGCCGGACGATCGCGGTTGGGCCCGAGGCCAAGAATCACGCAGATGAAATTGGCCACGAAGCACAGATGAGCGGTCAGCATCATCGCCCCGCCCAGCGAACGCGCCTTCAGGTATGGCACGGTCAGCAGCACAGAATCCATGAACGGCCGCGCGGCGTCGAGCATGGCCAGGCCCTGCAGCCAGCCACCGATGGTCAGGCTGACGAAGTACACGCCAATGCCGCCCGCCGCCAGCCAGAAGTGCAAGTAGATCAGCCAGCGGTACGGCCATTCCCGGCCCGTGATACGCGGCACGATGAAATAGATGGCGCCAAAGAACGCAAAGCTGACGAATGCATAGAGACCCAGGTGGGCATGCGCCACCGTGTAGTGCGTGAAGTGGGCCACGCGATTGACCGCGCGCAGCGCCTCGAACGAACCCTGGATCGAACTGAGCGTGTACATCATGCCGCCGAAGGTGACAAAGCGCAGCGTCGGCGAATCGATCAGCCGGCGGAAGTTGCCGCGCAGCGTCTGGTGCTGGTTGATCGAAAACGCAATGACCGGAATCAGCATCATCATGCTCTGCACCACCGACAGCGTGATCAGCCAGCCCGGCACCGGCCCGCCCACCAGATGGTGGCCGCCCACCTGGCCGTAGAAGAACGCCAGCGCCCAGAAGCCAAGCAACGACAGGCCATATGACTTCACCGGCTGGCCGATGACCTTGGGCAGGAAGTAGTAGATCGATGCCAGCGCCAGCGGCGTGTAGAACAGGCCCAGCACGTTGTGGCCAAACCACCAGTTCATCGTCGCCTGCTCCACACCAAAGTGGAGACCCGGAAAATTCGCCACCAGGAACAGCACCGGGAACCAGAACAGCGCGCAACCCATGTACCAGACCGACACGTAAAGGTGGTCGACCTTGCGGTTCAGCAGCGTCAGCACCAGCGGAAATCCCACGAACGCGCCGCCGATCACGAACAGGATGTCCACCTGCCACGGAATCTCCAGCCACTCCAGCCCGTCGGAAATACCGGCGCCGATGCTGCCGATACCCGCGATCAGCCCGGCATTCCACAGCGCGGCACCCAGCACCGCCCAGCGCGCCCCGACCAGCTCGGTCTTGAGCAGGCGCGGCAGCAGGAACATGGCGATGCCCAGCCCCGCCATCGGCGCCCAGCCATAGGCCACGGCATTGAGGTGGATCGTGCGGATACGGCCGAAGGTCAGCCACGGCACGGACGCCCACAGGTCCGGCTCATGAAGCTTGATCGACGCCGTCAGCCCCGCGGCGGACGCCACCACGAGCCAGACCATCGAACAGCACAGGAACAGGAAGACGACCGGCGCCGATGACCGGTCTGCCGCTTCGCGCGACGGATCGGCCAGCCCCGCCTTGGCGGAGGCCGGGTCCTCGGGGTGCCCGGTTTCGGCATCGCCGAAGATCACCTGCGCGGCGGCCGGGGAGGTATCGAAAAAGCCTTTCTGCATGCTCCAGATGAATGCCCCAAGGGCAAAAACGGAGAGCAGAAACGCTGACAACAGGATGGCAACGGTGTTCATGACAGGCTCGCAAGCGAGACAGACATCGGGGGCGGAACAGCCAAAAACGCTGGAGAAAATGCGATCCAACGCACGTTTTGAGCGGAGAGTACGACCGAAGCCCGCACGCGGCACATAGCCAGTTTTCCGGAATTTCTGGTAACCACCTTAAAAATTGCATTTCAAATACAACTTAAATAGAATCGCAACAATCATCCTTAGGTCCTACTGTCAGCCGGCAGGCCGGTCACTAGAATTCAGCGCATCACGAGCGATTTCCGATACCACTTATCCCGGCACCGTTCGCTACCTGCCCGAGCACGACGCCCCGATCCCATGAACGTGCATTTGACCCTTGAAGGCCGCCACGGACTGGCCGGCCAGATTTACCGCCAACTGCGCGCCGGTGTCGTCGAAGGCCGGCTGGTGCCGGGCGAGCGACTGCCCTCCACGCGCGAACTGGCCAGCCAGTTGGGTGTCTCGCGCAAGACCACGCTCGACGTGTTCGAGCGCCTGATCGCCGAGGGCTACCTGCGCACCCGCACGGGAGATGGCACGTTCGTGGCCGAGGAGATGACGCGCCTGAGCAGCCCCCCGGCCCACGCGCCAGCGTTACAGGCCGCCGATCCGGTCTGGGACACCATCCCCGCCGCCGCCCCTTCCAGCATCGCGCCACCGGCCGAATTCGACTTCGCCAGCGGCGCTACCGACAAGCAGCTGTTTCCGTTCGACCAGTGGCGCCGCTGCGTCAACCACGCGCTGCGCGTACAGGCCCGCGGCCGCGGCGCCTATCACGACCCCGCCGGCGAGCAGGAGCTGCGCTTGGCCGTATCGCGCTACCTGGCGGTCAGCCGGGCCGTGCTGAGCACCTGGCAGGAAGTGATCATGACCCAGGGCGCGCAACAGGCCATCCATCTGCTGGCACGCGCCGCGCTGCGCCCCGGCGACGTGGTGGCGATGGAGGACCCTGGCTATCCGCGCGCCCGCGCGATCTTCACGGCGCTGGGCGCCAAGGTGGTGCCGGTGCCGGTCGATGCCGACGGACTGGTCGTCGATGCGCTGCCCGCCGAGACGCGGCTGGTCTATGTCACGCCATCGCACCAGTTCCCGCTGGGCATGCCGATGGCGCTCGAGCGCCGCCTGGCGCTGCTGGACTGGGCACAACGCAATGGCGCGCTGATCATCGAGGACGACTACGACGGTGAATTCCGCTTCGAAGGCCGCCCGATGGAATCGCTCAAGGGGTTGGACAACGCGGACGTGGTGGCCTATGTGGGCACGTTCTCCACGACCATCTTCCCGGAACTGCGCGTCGGCTACGTGATTCCACCCCGGCCGCTGGCGGGCGCGGTGTGCAAGGCCAAGCAGGTGGTGGACTGGCACAGTTGCACGATGACGCAGACCGCGCTGGCCAAGTTCATGCTCGACGGCTACTTCGGCAAGCACCTGCGCCGCATGCACAAGGAATACGGCCTGCGGCGCACGGCGCTGCTCGATGCCGTGGCACGCCACTTGCCAGCCTGGCTGGCACCCCTGCCCTCCGCGGCAGGGCTGCACGTGGTGGCCCGGCTGGCCGATGGCGTGGACGAAGGCCGCTTCATCGCCCTCGCGGCGCAGGCCGGTGTAGGCGTGACGGGCATTTCGGGCATGTATGGCGAACACCCGACCCAGCAGGGTATTCTGCTTGGCTACGGCGGCATCGACGCCGACGGTATCCGCGCCGGCATCGCCCGCCTGGCCGCCGCGCTCTGACGGCCTTCCTTCGCGCCGCCGTGGCGCCAAGCCGGTAAGACAGGGTGCGATCAGGCGCACAACCGGCGCTTTGTTCGGCACCCCGCAGACTGACCTCCCGAAATTACGTAAAACTTGGGTGCTCCGCCCCCTTGCGTGGGTGTTCACGCTTGAAAATGGCGGCGGCTTGCCGTTATCTGTTGTCGACCACTGCCATTGCGTCTTTTCCTTTTGATGCACACCCATTACGACAACCTCAAGGTCTCCCGCGACGCGCCTCAGGAAGTAATCCGGGCCGCGTACAAGTCCTTGAGCCAGAAATACCACCCCGACAGGCACGCTGACAGCGAGGAAGCCAATCGCATCATGCGGCTGCTCAACGCCGCCTATGACGTGCTGCGTGACCCGGAACGGCGCGCCGAGCACGATCAGTGGATTGTCGCGGAGGAAAGACGCGAAGCCGAGCAAGGCCAGCGCCGGGCCCAGGCCCAGCGCGCGGCCGCTGCCCAGCGCCAGGCCGCCCAGCGTCAGCAGCCTGTTGCGTCGGGCGCGCGCCCGACGCAACAGGCTGCATCGGGCAATGCGCGGCCGAACCAGAGCGAACCGGCGCAGGAGCCGCCGCCGTTCCGCCCGCGCAAGCCACGCCGCGAACGCCCCGAGAAAACCGCCCGCGCCAACGGCGGCCCCGCCACACCGCTCCCCAGGTACGGATCGATCGCGCTGTACGCGGCCATCGGCGCCATCATCGTCATCATGCTGGGAGACTGGTCAGGCACCGGCGAGGCATCCGCCAGCGACGGCAATGCCAAGTCCGCGCAGGCAAGCACGGCGCAGGCATTGGCGAGATCGCTGACGCCGGGGGCGACATCGGCCATGCCCGAGCACAAATACGCGCGGCCGTCGCTCACGCCGCGCGGCATGCCCTGGCCAGACCATTCGGGCTACCTGCCTGGCTATCCGATACTCAATGGGAATGGGTTGTCGACGCTGACGGTCGACAATTCGGGCAGCGCGTCGGATGTGCTGCTGAAGCTCGTTGCCGTGAACGGCAATGCGCCACTGCCCGTGCGCACGAGTTTCGTGCGCGGGGGATCGTCGTTCACGATGGAGAATATTTCGCCCGGCGCCTACGACCTGCGCTACCAGAGCCTCGACTCGGGCGAGATCTTCCGCTCCGAGCGCTTTGATCTGACCGAGTTTCGTGAAGCTGCCGGCACCAGTGCCAACCGCAATGTGTTCAAGCTGTATGCGGTACCGGGCGGCACGTCGCGCTCGGTAACGATCTCCGAGCGCGAATTTCCCTGACAGGCGAGCCGGCGGGCAAACCCGTCGGCACGCCCTGGTCACCCGACCTAGCGGTCAGTAGGGCTTGGGTTGCGGCTGGCCGTTGGGCGGAACGTAAGGCTTGGGCTTGGCGGCCGGCGCGGGCACGGTCCCGTAGAGTTTCTGCCAGCGGGATTTCAGCCCGTCGGCGATCTCCTTCTGGTTGTACTGTTCGGCGAAGTCGATCACCGTCATGCCCTGCTGGTTCTTCAGGCGCAGATCCGCGCCCTCGTCCAGCAACAGCTTGACTGTCTCGATATGGCCGCCGCGCGCCGCCATCATCAGCGGCGTGGTGCCATTCGGGCTTTCCGCGTCGATATAGGCCGCATGGTCGACAAGGTACTTGACCACGTCGTTGTGGCCGTTGGTCGCCGCGTAGTGCAGCGGTGCCCAGCCCTTCTTGTTGACCTCGGCTTCCTCGCCGTCGACCATCAGCTTGATCATGTCCAGCTCGCCGTTGAGCGCCGCCATCATCAGCGCGTTCTCGCCAGCCGGATTGGTCTTGTCGAAGTCGATGTTCTTGGCCTTGATCAGCGCGGTCGCCGCCTTTTTCGATTTCTCGCGCAGCGCCACCACCAGCATCGGATTGCCGCGGAGGTCGACGATATTCGGGTCCACCCCCTTGGCAAGCAGCTTCTGCACGGTGTTGCCATCGTCGAATTCGACGGCCTTGCGCATATCGTCGGCCGGCGCGGCCTGTACCAGCGCGCAGCCCGTCATGGCCGTCATGCCCACCAGGGCCATCACCGCAGCCAGGCGTCGAATCTTCATATCAAGCATGAGAATTCCTGTCTATGTGCTTGAAAAGGCGGAAGAAGTTATCCGTCGTCTGTTCCGCCACCTGTTCCACCGGCAAGTCTCGCAGCTTGGCAATGAACTCACCCACATGACGCACCCAGGCCGGTTCGTTGGTCTTGCCGCGATACGGCACCGGCGCCAGGTAAGGCGAGTCGGTCTCGATCAGCATGCGATCCAGCGGCACCTTCTTCGCGGTTTCCTGCAGATCGGCCGCGCTCTTGAACGTGACGATGCCTGAAAACGAAATGTAGAAGCCTTCGTCGAGCGCCTTCTTGGCGATGTCCCAGGTCTCGGTGAAGCAATGCATCACGCCACCGGCCTCCCGCGCGTTTTCCTCGCGCATCAGGCGGATCGTATCGTCGGCCGACGATCGGGTATGGATGATCAGCGGCTTGCCGGTCTGGCGCGCAGCCCGGATATGGGTGCGGAACCGCTCGCGCTGCCACTCCATGTCGTCCACGCTACGGCCATTGAGACGGTAGTAGTCCAGGCCGGTTTCACCGGTTCCCACCACACGAGGATGGGCAGACAGCGTGACCAGGCGTTCCAGCGTCGGCTCTTCGGCATCCTCCTCGTAATCGGGATGCACGCCTACCGACGCATAGAGGTTCGGATGCTGTTCCGCCAGCGCCAGCACGCGCGGAAAGTCTTCCAGCGTCACGGAAATGCACAGGGCATGCGTGACCTGGTTGGTCTTCATGTTTTCCAGCAACTGGGGCAGGCGCTGCGCCAGTTCCGGAAAATCGATGTGGCAATGGGAATCGACAAACATGGTGCGTGCCCCGCGTTCAATCGAGGCGGCGGCCCAGGATTACCAGGTCGCGCTCGACACCATCCAGCACAGCTACGCGCGGCAGGTCGCCCCAGCGCGAGAAGCCATGACGCTCGAACAGGGCCAGGCTCGGCGCGTTGTGGCCAAAGATAAAGCCCAGCAGCGTATTCACGCCCACCTTGGGCGCATGCGCGATGGCCGAGTCGAGCAGGAAGCGGCCCAGACCCTGGCCACGGAAACCCTCATGCAGGTAGATCGAGACTTCCGCCGTGGCGCCGTAGGCCGGCCGGCC
>DAIOET010000091.1:0-12765 GCA_036746135.1 Cupriavidus sp. | reverse complement strand
TCGGCACGTCGCTGGCGGCGTGGCTTGCGCAGCGCGGCGTGCAGACGCTGCTGGTAGCCGGCTGCGTGACCAGCGGCTGTGTGCGCGCGAGCGTGGTCGATGCGATGTCGTACGGCTTCCGGCCGCTCGTGCTGTCCGATTGCGTGGGAGACCGCGCCATCGGCCCGCACGAAGCGAACCTGTTCGATATGGAGCAGAAGTACGCGATGGTCATGCCGCGCGATGCCGCGCTGGCGGCTATCGGCGCGGTAACGGCGCAAGCCGCCTAAGCCAGGCGGCGTGGGCGTCCGCGCGGCCGGCGCGGCGCCTGCACCGCGTCCACCGGCAGGATGTCGGCCTGATGGCAAACCGCGTTGAGCACGGTACGCTGGATCACGTCGCGCCAGTGCGTCACGGCTGCCGCGCTCATGATCGGTTCGCCAAGGAAGGCGCTCAGCGTATGGTGGTTGGAGTTGTAGAAGTAGCCCAGCGACGCGATGATCAGGTACACGTCGCGCGCGGTCAGTCCGGGCTGGAAGGTGCCGGCCGCGATGCCCCGTGCCAGGATGCCGTCCAGCACGGACAGCGCGTAGCCGGAGATTTCGTTGAGCCGTTCCGATTTCTTCGCATGCCGGGCGCGGCTCAGGTTCTCGCTGTTGAGGATGGCAACGAACTCGGGATGGTCAAGGTAGTATCGCCAGACGAAGTCGATGAGCTGCGTCAGCGCGCGGACGGGGTCGTCCGGATCGAGTTCGAGCTTTTGTTCGGCCTCGTTCAGTTGCAGGTAGATGGTCTCCAGCACTTCGATGAACAGCTTTTCCTTGCTGCCGAAGTAGTAGTAGATCATCCGGTCATACGTGTTGGCCAGCGACGAGATGCTCTCGATGCGGCCCCCGTCGTAGCCGCGCTGTGCAAAGACCTTGATGGCCGCCTTGAGAATCTTGGCGCGCGTGTCCTGGGCCTGGCGGGCGCGGGTGCCGGGTGCGGCGGGCGCGGTTTTCGTGTCGTTGGGCATGCGGGCCGAAAGTCTGGGAAGAATCCAACAGCGCGCCGGCGATCAGTGCGCCGGCGCGGTTGCCAGTATAGCCGCGCGCTGTGAGACGGCGCGGCAAGGAAGGACGATCGATGCAACAAACACCGCGCGCATTGCGTGAAGCGTTGTTTCAGGAGCAGGGCGTGCTGCTTGTGACGCGCCCCGCGGCCGCCGCGCCGCGCCCGTCGCCGGGCCAGCCGGGCGCGGCGTCGGACTTTGTCTCCGATTTGCCCGATATCTTCGTGGCGATCCGCGCCTCGGGGGAGATCCTGGCCTTCAACGGCCATGTCGACCTTGGCACGGGCATCCGCACCTCGCTTGCGCAGATCGTTGCCGAAGAACTTGAGGTCGAGCCGGAAGCGGTGACGATGGTGCTTGGCCACACCGAGGCCACGCCCAACCAGGGGCCGACCATTGCCAGTGCGTCGATCCAGATATCGGCGCTGCCATTGCGCCGCGCGGCCGCACAGGCGCGTGCGTGGCTCGTCGCCAGGGCGAACGGCGGCCCGGTGAACCTGGCCTCGCTGCTGGATGGCGAGCACGTCGAGCTGAAGCTGGCCGACGATGTCAGGACCAAGCCGGCGGACCAGTATCGCGTGGTGGGACGCAGCGCGCCTCGTGTCGATATCCCGGCCAAGGCAACCGGAGCGCTGACTTTCGTCCACGACATGCGCGTGCCGGGCATGCTGCACGGCCGCGTGATACGTCCGCCGTATGCCGGCCGCGACAGCGGCGACTTCGTCGGCACGAGTCTGATCGATGTGGACGAGGCGTCGATTGCATCGGTGCCTGGCGTCGTGCGCGTGTTTGTGGAGGGCGATTTCATTGGCGTGGTCGCCGAGCGCGAGGAGCAGGCGATCGAAGCCGCGCGCCGGCTCAAGGTGCGGTGGAAGCCGGTGCCCCCGCTGCCCGACCTCAATGCACCCGAGGCGGCGCTGCGCGCGGCGCCATCGCGGCGGCGAGAGCTGCTGCAAACCGGCGATGCGTCCTCGGCCATCGCCGCGGGTGCGCAGAGTCTGGCGCGAACCTATGTCTGGCCTTACCAGATGCACGGGTCGATTGGCCCGTCATGCGCGGTGGCCGATTGGCGGGACGGCGGACTGACCATTTGGTCGGGCACGCAGAATCCGCATGTGCTCAGAATCGACATGGCGCGCCTGACCGGCCTGGACGAAGGCGCGATCGAGATCGTGCGCATGGAGGCGGCCGGCTGCTATGGCCGCAATTGCGCCGACGATGTCTGCGCCGATGCCGTGTTGCTATCGCGCGCCGTGGGGAAACCCGTGCGCGTGCAGCTGACGCGCGAGCAGGAACATCTTTGGGAACCGAAGGGCGCCGCCCAGCTGATGGACGTGCAGGGCAGTGCCGATGCCGATGGCCAGCTGACGGGCTATTCGTTCCTGACGCGGTATCCGTCGAATGACGCACCCGTGCTGGCGCTGCTGCTGACGGGACGGGTTTCGTCCGCGCCGCGCATGCTGGAGATGGGCGATCGCACATCGGTGCCCGCGTATGGCTACGCATCGATGGATATCGCATGCGACGACACGCCGGCCATTGCGCGGGCATCGTGGCTGCGTGGTGTGTCCGCGTTGCCGAATACGTTCGCGCACGAATCCTTTATCGATGAACTGGCGCATCAGTGCGGCGCCGATCCGCTTGCATTTCGCCTGCGGCATTTGCCCGACGAGCGCGCCCGCGAGTTGCTGACCGCGCTGGCGCAAGCCGCCGAGTGGCGCGAGGGCGCGCGCGGATCGCGCGGCGAGCGCGACGCCGACGGGTTGCTGCGTGGACGCGGCGTAGCCTATGCGCGCTATATCCACAGCAAGTTTCCGGGCTTCGGCGCGGCGTGGGCGGCGTGGATCGCCGACGTCGAAGTCGATCCCGCAACAGGCAATGTGCGCGTCACGAAACTGCATGTGGGGCAGGACACCGGCATGATGGTGAACCCCGACGGCGTGCGTCACCAGATCCACGGCAATGTGGTGCAGAGCCTGAGCCGCGTGTTGCGCGAGCAGGTGCGATTCGACGGACAGGGCGTGGCGAGCCGCGAATGGGGCAGCTATCCGATCATTGGCTTCCCGGATCTGCCAGCGATCGATGTGTTGCTGATGCCCAGGCAAGAGGAGAGTCCGCTGGGCGCTGGCGAATCGGCTTCGTTGCCGGGCGCTCCGGCGATTGCAAACGCCTTGTTCGATGCCACGGGCGTGCGCTTCACGCAGGCGCCGTTCACGCCGGAAGTGGTCAGGCAGGCTTGCGCGGCCAGCTTATCGCCAGCGTAACGCGGCACCCACTCCCGCGGGGGCGGGAGTGGGATTGCCGGGATCAGAACTTGTGCCGCACGCCCATCACCGCGCCGAGCTGGTTCGTGCCCGCCGCGCCGATCGTCGTCGATGGGCCATTGAGTCCGATCCGCGAGCCATCGTCATTGCGGATATACGCGACCTGCGCATACACATCGGTGCGCTTCGAGAACGCATAGTCGAGCAGCAGCGACGCGCTCCATGCATCGCCATTGGCGCGCCGGTCGTTGAGCCAGTAGGCGGCGCCGCTCAGTGAGAGTGCTGGCGTCAACTGATAGCCGGCACCGATCCAGAACAGGTCGGCACGGCGCGACGGCACCGTGGCGGTGGTGCCGATATTCCCATTGAGCCAGCGATAGCCCGCGTACAACTTCGCATTCGAGAACTTGTAGGTGCCGGCCACTGCCAGGCGCTGATCCTTTTGCGACGGATTTTGGCCCGCGATGCCGGCGGTGCCCTGCTGCATGTCGTAGATCACCGTCGCCCCGACGTTGCCGGCGTTGTACTCCACGCCCCCGCTGATCGCGCGATCGCTCTGCGGATTTCCCGGTACTTCGCTGGCAATGGCGCCGCCCGACAGCGACGTGCCCCGCGCGAACGAATACAACCCCGTGACGGTGAAGCCGCCGAATTTTCCGACGTACTTGGCCGTGTTGTCGTATCGACCGGCCGTCATCGTATCCATCATGAAGATGGAATAGCGCGGCGACACCGCCATCGCGTCATAGTTGATCAGGATGTCGTACAGGATGTTGTTCTGCCGGCCCAGTGTGACGCGGCCGTATTGCGATGACAGTCCGGTGAATGCCTGACGTCCGAACAGACGTCCGCTTTGGGCGGCGGTGCCGGCGTCGATGTCGAAGCCATTTTCGAGCACGAACAGCGCCTGCAGGCCGCCGCCGAGATCTTCGGTGCCACGGATGCCCCAGCGTGAACCGGACAGGTTGCCGGAGGTCATGCGGGTCAGGCTATGGTTGCCCGCATCGGCGTGCGTCAGGAATTCGATACCGGCATCGGCCACGCCGTAGAGCGTGACCGACGATTGCGCTTGCACCGCGTGCGCGGCAAGCGTGGCTGCGGCGGCGATGCCGAGATGTCGAAGGGAATAGCGAGATTGGCTCATTTGTTCTTGGATGTGTGTCATGTCGATTTCGTCGCCTTCCCTCGCTGCGGATCGAAAACAGCGCGCACGCCGCCATCGCCCTACGCGCGAATTCAGGACGCAGGGACGAACGCGCTCTCACGGGGGCTGACTTGCGCCCGCGCAGCTTGGGATGCAGCGAAAGGGAAGGGGGATCTGCCTGCTGGAACCTGGGCGGTGCCCCGGAAGGTCAGTCGACGAGCAGGTTGATCTTCGTCGCGAATTTCTGCCAGCGATCGATGTCGGTCGTCACGAGCTTCTGGAATTCGGCCGGTGTGCTGGTGGTCGTGGCAAAACCCAGTTGCGCCAGCGATGCCTTGATCTCGGGTCTGGCAACCGCTCTGGCGATTTCCGCATTGAGTTTTTGCACGATCTCGGGCGGTGTATGGGCGGGCGCCAGGATGCCGAACCACTGGTCGACGTCGTAGCCCGGCAGGCCAAGCTCGCCGACCGTGGGCACGTCCGGCAGGAACGGCGAACGCGCCTTCGACGTAACGGCCAGCGCGCGCAGCTTGTTGCTCTTGAGGTAGGGCACCGTATTCGTCAGCGTGTTGACGCTGACATCGGCCTGGCCGCCAAGTACGTCGGCCATCGCCGGGGCACAGCCCTTGTACGGCACGTGCAGCATCTCGATCTTCGCCGAGATCTTCAGCAGCTCGCCGGCAAGATGCTGCGGCGTGCCATTGCCGCACGACGCATAGCTCGGCGGCGATCCGCTTTTGCCGGCGGCCAGCAGGTCATTGAACGTGCGCAGTTTCGACTGGTACGGCACGGCGATCACCGAGGGCACCGAAGCGAAGGTAATGACGGCGCTGAAGTCGGCCTTCGGGTCGAACTGGAGTTTCTTGAAGACGCTCGGGTTGATGGCGAAGCTGCTGTTGACGATCAGCAGCGTGTAGCCGTCGGCGGGACTCTTGGCGACGTACTCCGCGCCAATATTGCCGCTGGCGCCGGGCCGGTTGTCGACTACCACGGGCTGGCCGAGCGACTTGCTGATGTCGGCGCCAATCAGGCGCGCAAGGGCGTCGGTCCCCCCGCCTGCCGGGAAGGTGACGACCATGCGGATGGGCTTCTGCGGGAATGTGCTCGCGATGTTGGCCTGGGCACGCCCAGGCAGGGTGCCTAGCGTGCCGGCCACAAACAGCAGCGATGCCAGACCGCTGACGACGGATAGGGGTCTCATGTATATGCCTCGTCGGTTAGGTTGAAGGAAAGGGGGAAGCCGGTCAATCCGGATCAATGCGTATCGCCTGGCCACATTCGCCACGGGCCTGCGCCAGCGCGGCCTGCAGGTCGGCGGGCGACTCCGCATGAATGCGATAAAGCGCCTGGCCCGCTGCCACATGCGCGCCAATCGTGCACATCAGGTCGACGCCTGCACCTGCACGGCGCGGCGCGCCTGCCGCACGTGCCACGCCGGAGATCCGCAGACCGTCGATCGAAGCCACGCGCCCGGCGCTTTCCGCGCTGATTTCGCACGTATGCGTGCCCGGCGTCACGGCCACGGGGCGGCGGCCCTGCGCTGTGGCGATGCTGTCGAATGCGGTCTTCGCCTTGCCTTCGTCCAGCAGCGCAGTCGCAATTCGCATGCCGAGTTCGGGCGATCCCACGCGCGGGTCGAACGCGATGATTTCGGCGGCAAAGCGCAGGGCCTTGGCGCGCAGGTCGGCGGGCGCGCCGGGATCGTTGTCGAGCACCTGCATGACATCGCGCACTTCGAGGGCGGGGCCGATGCCGCGGCCTATCGGCCTGCTGCCATCAGTGGCGAACGCGCGTACGTGCAGGCCCAGTCCCTTGCCGACCTGCTCGAAGAGCGTGCCCAGTGCCTCGGCATCCTCTCGCGTGGCCATCTTGGTTTGCGGCCCGTAGGGCAGGTCGACCATCACATGCGTGGCCCCTGCGGTGTATTTCTTCGACAGGATCGATGCCACCGACCAGCGGCGCGAGTCGAGCTTCAGCGGTCGGGTGATCGCATTCATCACGTCGTCCACGACCGAATGGTTGAGGCGGCCGTTCCAGGCAATGCACGCGCGTGCCTGGGTCACGCATTGCCGGACATCGTTCTGCGTCAGGTCCACGCGCGCGACGGTTTCCATTGCGTCGGCGGTGCCGGCCGCCGAAGTGATGGCGCGCGATGACGTCTTCGGCATGGCCAGGCCATACGCGGCCACGATTGGCACGACGATCAGCGTAATGCGGCTGCCGGGGACGCCGCCCATCGAATGCTTGTCGACGACTACCGGCTCATCCCACTCGATGCGCGGCGTAAAGGCGGTGCGTGCGCGCGCCAGTGCCACCACTTCGTCATCGGTGAGGTTGCCCGTGGCGGCGATCAGGAACTCCGTCAGTTCCGCTTCGCTGTAGCGCCCGGCAATCGCGTCGCGCAGCACGGCCACGTAGGCGGCTTCGTCGAGCGCATCGCCGCGCAGCTTCGCCTGCAGGTTGACGCGGCTCGCCGGTGGTACGGCGGCGGGCGCATCCTGCCGCAGCGCATCGACGAAACGCGCCACGCCGACTTCAAGCGTGCTGTCGTTCGATACCGTGATGCACGGCACGCCGTCGGGCAGTAGCGCAGCCTGCCGCGCCACGCGGCGGGCAACTTCGTCTCCCGATTCGCGGCCGCGCGATGCAATGCGCTGGGCAAGCACCTCCTGCGGCGCGGTCACCAGGACCACCGCAAAGCGGGGCAGCCGCGCGGCGAGATCGGCCACCACGCCACGCGATCCATTCGCAATGACATGCGTGCCGGTGGCGAGGATGTCCGTCAGTGACGTTGGCAGTCCGTAGCGCAGGTCGTGCGCGTCCCACGTGACCAGAAATTCGCCAGCTTGCTGACGTCGTGTGAACTCCATATCGGACACGCCTTCGTGATCCTCGCCCGGCGATCCGCTCGGACGTGTGATGACACGTCGTGCGAACTGGTAGCCGCTGGTGAGAATCGCGCGTGCACCGTCGATCAGTGAGTCCTTGCCCGCACCGCTGGGGCCTACCACAAGGAAGAATATGCCGGTCTTGTTCATAATTAACTTAGACATCGAAGTTGTAGGCTTATGCTAGCACCGGCCAGTGGTCTGTCAAGATAAGTTCGATGTCTAAGTTAATGCAAGGGGCGGGCCAGCTCCCGCAAATCCAGTGTGTACGCGGGATTCCTGGCGAACTCAGGGAAAACGCGCAGTCACCGCGTGCGCGCTTGCGGTGCCCCGTGCATCGACAGCGCGCACGGCGCACTGATGTAGTGAGCGCTACATCGGGTGATGTGCGATGCGGCAGCGGCGGTGCCGCGCCGGAGGCGCTATCATGTGCGCTGCCTACGCCTTTACTGTCACAAACATGGCCACGAAAAAGCCGGATAGCCCTGTCTCGCTCACTCCTACCGACGAAGTCGAGGAAGAACGCCTTGCCCATTTGGTAAAGGACGCGGCACGCGCCTATATCCGCGCGCTACAACTGCGCCTGGCCGACCACGCGGTGTCGTATGGGCACTGGACGATCCTGCGGATTCTGTGGCGGCACGACGGGTTGTCGCAGCGCGATCTGAGCGAGCGCGCAGGCGTGACGGAACCGACGACGTTCGCGGCCGTGAAAGCGCTTGAGGCGCTCGGCTATGTCGAGCGCACGCACCTGCCCGGCAACAAGAAGAAGGTGCACGTCTTTCTGAGCAAGACCGGGCGCGCGCTGCGCCGCAAGCTGGAGCCGCTGGCCACCGAGGTCAACGAACTCAGCGTGGAGGGCCTCAGCGAGGAAGATGTGATGACCACGCGCCGTGTGCTGATCACGATCGCGCAGCGGCTGGTGGCCGATGAGATGGCGTTGGCCGAGCGTGGCCGGCGCGTGCCGTCCACACAGGAAGTGGGGCGCCTGCTGACCGATCTCTAAGGCCACGCAGCCAACTCAGCCAACTCAGCCAACGCAGCCAACGCAAAAGACCCTCGGCGGGCTGACCGGCGAGGGTGAAGCCTTCTCGGGTGAAGGCGCGAAAATCCGCGGAAATATCAGGCTTCGTCGAGGCCGATATCGACGGCCGGTGCCGACTGGGTGATCTTGCTCGTCGAGATGTAGTCCACGCCCGTTTCCGCCACGGCACGGATCGTTTCCAGCCGGATACCGCCCGATGCCTCGACCTTGGTCCGCCCGTTGACGATCTGCACGGCTTCCTTCATGTCGGGCACCGACATGTTGTCCAGCATGATCACGTCCACGCCGGCGGCCAGTGCCTCATGCACCTGCTCCAGGCGGTCGCATTCGACTTCGAGCTTGGTCAGCACCGGCAGCTTGCGGCGCACGCGCTCGACGGCGGCGGAGATGCTGCCGCAGACCGCGATGTGGTTGTCCTTGATCATTACGCCGTTGTCCAGGCTCAGGCGGTGGTTGAGACCGCCGCCGCACGTGACCGCATGCTTTTCCAGCGCACGCAGCCCCGGCGTGGTCTTGCGACTATCGATCAGTCGCGCCTTGGTGTGTGCGATGGCTTGTGCGTACGTTGCCGTGTGGTTGGCGATGCCGCTGAGCCGCTGCATGATGTTCAGCGCGGTGCGTTCCGCGGTCAGCACGCTGCGGGCATTGCCGCTGACATTGAGCAGCACCGCGCCTTTCTCCACCTTGTCGCCGTCGGCCACGCGCACGTCGAGCGAAAGCGTCGGATCGTAGCGCGCGAAGATGCGCGCTGCCACATCAATACCCGCAATCAGCATCGGCTCGCGCGCGTTCATGCAAAACGTGCCCGTCTCTCCCGGCTCGATCATGGTCTGGACGGTCAGATCGCAAATGCCGATGTCCTCGGTCAGCCAGAGGTCGATCAGCTTGTCCGTGGCGAAAATGTCATACATAAGTGTGCTCCTGAACAGTGGTTGTCGCACTTCAATATTCTTAGACATCGAAGTACATGGCGTAATACTAGCGCCTGGCCCAGCCATGTCAAGAATAATTCGATCTCTAAGATAAATTGCGCAAGACAGGCCGTGACCGTCCCGTGGGGGTCAGGTGCGGAGCAGGGCGGAAGGGAGGGGAGGCTGAGGCGCGCGGAGGGGTGCGCGCCGGAGGAAGGGGGTCAGGCGGGGCTGTCGGCGTCGGCGGCGGACTCCGGCGGCATGTCGTCGAGTTCGCTCATCTTGCGCAGCAGATAGATCAGGGCCACGCGCTCGGCGGGGTTCAGGCCGCCCATCGTGCGTTCGCTGATGTCCTGCGCGAATGGCACCACTTCATCGATCAACGTCTGGCCAGCCGGCGAAAGCAGCACCACCACCTTGCGGCGGTCGCGCGCGTCGTGAGACACCACGATCAGCTCGCGGGACTTCAGCCGCTCGATGATGCCGCGGACGGTGGCCTGGTCGATCGCCGTGGCGCGGGCAATCTCACTGAGTGAGCACGATCCATGTTCCTGGATGGCGCAAAGCACCACGAACTGGCCGGCGGTCAGTTGGGAGTCGGGAATCGTTTGCTGGAAGATGGCGACATGCCGCTGATAGGCGCGGCGCAGCAGATGCCCAACCTGTTCCGTGAATTCGTAATTGTCGTTCTGGCGCGGGTCGTGGCTCTGACGTGTGTTCACAAAAGGCTACCCAAGGCTGCGAATCCGCCGAAGTATACCCGCGCTCACACTTTCCACTGGTGCGGGCGCTGTAGAATGTCGCCCTGCCGATTACCTGGCTTGGTCTGGCGTTCGGCGAATTTCCTGGCCGAGGACGCCAGGGGGCGCCTGCCCGAACGTCCAGCTTCCCCGCGAAGCAAGCGCGATCCATGCCGACTACCGTGTTCCGACGCATGCTGGCCGACCGCCACGCCCGCACCAACGCGGTGACGTTATCGACACATTCTTCTCGTTTACATAACATGATGAAAAAAATAGCAGCCGTTCTCCTGATCTCCGGCCTCACCCTGCTTGCCGCCTGCGGCAAGAGCGATCCGAAACCGGCCGCAAGCCAGTCCGGCGCGGCCAGCAGCATCGTCGTGGGGCTTGACGACAACTTCCCGCCGATGGGCTTCCGCGACGCCAATAACCAGCTGGTCGGGTTCGATATCGACATGGCTAAGGAAGCGGCGCAACGGCTGGGCATGACGGTGGAGTTCAAGCCGATCGACTGGAGCGCCAAGGAAGCCGAACTCAACGGCAAGCGCGTGGACGTGCTGTGGAACGGCCTGACCATCACCGAAGACCGCAAGAAGAACATCAGCTTTACGGACCCGTACATGACGAATCACCAGATCGTCATCGTGACGACGAATTCGCCGATCAAGGCGAAGGCCGACCTCGCGGGCCGCATCGTTGGCGCGCAAGACGGCAGCAGCGCGGTCGACGCCATCAAGAAGGAAGCAAGCCTGGCCGCGAGCATGAAGGAGCTGAAGACGTTCGGTGACAACGTGACGGCGCTCATGGACCTCTCCGCCGGCCGTCTCGATGCGGTGGTCGTCGACGAGGTCGTCGGCCGCTACCTGTCCAGCAAGCGCGCCGGCGAATACCGCGTGCTGACCGAGAACTTCGGCACCGAAGACTACGGCGTGGGCGTGCGCAAGGACGACGCCGAACTGCTGGGCAAGCTGAACAAGACGCTGGCTTCGATGAAGCAGGACGGAACCGCCGGGCGCATCGCCACCCAGTGGTTCGGCGCGGACATCACCAAGTAAAGACAGCATCGCGGGCGCGCGGCGCGTGAGACATCATCCGATGTGCCTCGCCCCTGCCGCGCCCGCGGCGTAACGTTTCAGCATGGACTACGTTCTTTCTCTCCTGCCTCCGATGGTGGATGGGGCCAAGGTCACCTTGACCCTGTTCGCCATCACGCTTGGGCTGTCCGTACCGCTCGGCCTGGCGCTGGCCCTGCTGCGCATTTCGGCGTGGAAGCCGGTCAGTACCCTGGTCAACGGCTATATCTGGCTGATGCGCGGCACGCCGCTGATGCTGCAGATGCTGTTCATCTACTTTGCGCTGCCGTTCGTGCCTTACGTCGGCATCCGGCTGCCGGATTTTCCCGCCGCCGTCGTGGCGTTCGCACTGAACTATGCGGCCTACTTCGCCGAGATCTTCCGCGCGGGTATCCAGTCGGTGGAGCGCGGCCAGTACGAAGCCAGCAAGACGCTTGGACTGAACTACTTCCAGACCATGCGCCGGATCGTGCTGCCGCAGATGATCGGCCGCGTGCTGCCGCCGGTGAGCAACGAGACCATCACGCTGGTCAAGGACACGTCCCTGATCTACGTGCTTGCGCTCAATGACATCCTGCGCACCGCGCGCAGCATCGTGCAGCGGGACTTTACGACGACCCCGTTCCTGGTGGCCGCCATCTTCTATCTGGTGATGACGCTGGTCCTGACGTGGATGTTCCAACGCCTAGAGAAACGCTATGCAAAATACGATCAATGAGAACGCCGGCATGAACGCGCTCCCGTTGATGGTGGCGGCCCGCGACATACACAAGTCCTTCGGTTCTCTCGAAGTCCTGAAAGGCGTTTCGCTGTCGCTGCGCAAGGGCGATGTGACGGCGGTCATCGGCCCGTCCGGCTCGGGCAAGAGCACGCTACTGCGCTGCCTCAATCATCTTGAGGTCATCGATAACGGCACCATCGAGATCGAGGGCGAGGCGCTGGCCTCCACCAGGGCAAGCGGCGTGCACTACGCGAAGGGCGCCGAGCTGCGCCGCATCTGCGGCAAGATGGGCATGGTGTTCCAGTCGTTCAATCTGTTCCCGCATCTGACGGTGCTGCAGAACCTGATCGAGGCACCGGTCACCGTCAAGGGCTTGTCGAAGGACAGCATCGTGCCCGTGGCGGAAGACCTGCTGCGCAAGGTCGGACTGTTCGACAAGCGCGACAGCTATCCGTCGCGTCTTTCCGGCGGGCAGAAGCAACGTGTGGCAATCGCGCGCGCGTTGGCGATGTCCCCGGACATCATGCTGTTCGACGAGCCGACTTCCGCGCTCGATCCCGAACTGACCGGCGAAGTCTTGCGCACCATGCGTCAACTGGCCGACGAGCACATGACGATGCTGGTGGTCACGCACGAGATGGGTTTTGCGCGTGAAGTGGCCAATCACGTGGTCTTCATGGATGGCGGCAAGGTCGTCGAGGAAGGTGCGCCGCAACAGATGTTCAGCGCCCCCGTTCACGCGCGTACGAGGGAATTCCTGACGCGGGTGTTCTGAGCGGCCCGGCCGCTCTGGCTGGCCCCGTGCGCCGCGACAGCCGGTGCATTGCTATCCGGGGCCAGGCCCGCCATCGCACCGGCGTAGCGTCGCCGGACCAGCGCGATGGCAGGGCCGCTTCCACTTACTTCCGCAAATCGACGACCGTGGCCTTGCCGTCCACGGTATCGAACG
>DAIOET010000090.1:0-12841 GCA_036746135.1 Cupriavidus sp. | reverse complement strand
CGCACATGGCCAAGAAATTTCCACTTCATCCAAAGCACCCCGAGCGCATCTGCTGGGGCTGCGACAAATATTGCCCGGTCGACTCACTGGGCTGCGGTAACGGCTCCAGCCGCACGCAGCACCCGGCCGAACTGCTCGGCGACGACTGGTATGAACACGGCGACTGGGGCATCGAAGTCGAAGACACCGCTGCCCCCACCATCCGCCTGCAAGTCGTGACCGGTTAGCGCGTCGTCCGCACTCCCGTTTCAGACATCCTCATCACGGGGCCATCACCGACCCCGAAACATCAATAGCCGTAGTACGACGACGGCGGCGCGTATTGCACCGGCGCCGGGCGGCCGCACGGCACATAGCCACCGCGATAACTGTCGTAGCAATATCCGGGCGGCACCGCCGGCGCGGCATAGCTGACCGGCTGCGGCGGCGCGTAATACGGTGCCGGGGCAGCCACCACCGGCTGGCTGCTGGCGACCAGCGCGCCGAGCGCCAGGCCGGCCACCGCGGCCACCGCAATCGCGGCGCCTGCCGAAGATCCGCCGCCACCGTGACGGTAGCGGTCATGGGCCGAGGCCGTCCCCGCGACCAGCATGGCGGCACTCAGGACAGCAATACCGGTGTAACGAATCGACTTGCGCATCTTTCACTCCTTGTCGGGCCGCAATGGCCTCTCTACGGAATGCATGATGGATGCCGAATGATTACAGCGGGTTACGCCGTGGTGAGCAGATGTAAATGCGGCGAGACTTCAGCGCCTGCCCGGCGGCCTGCGCACACGGCCACAGCGCCGTTTGGTGAATCTGGCGTTACAACTTCCGCCCGGCGCCTGCGTGGGAACACCCGGTTGACAGCGCCCCCGGTCATGCAAATACTCCACCTCGCAACGCCTCAGTGCCTGCGCGAGATACCCCCTGGAGCGGTGCGGTTTCGGCAATGTCGATACAACTTCAACGAGGGACGCCCATGATTACCCGCCGCCTACCTTTGCGCGCACGCCATCTGTTGCTGGCCAGCGCGGTGGCCCTGCTCACCGCCTGTGCCAGCAATGTTTCGAATCCTCCGGTACCGGCTCAGCCGGCCGCCCCGCAGGCGCCGGTAGCTACCGGCAAGACCGAAGTGCTCTGGCTGGGCCAGTCCGCGACGCGCATCACCACGCCGGGCGGCAAGGTCATCGTCATCGATCCGTGGTTGACGGCCAATCCCAAGACGCCCGCCGCGTTCAAGCAGCTTTCCGCACTGGGCAAGGTCGACATGATCCTGGTCACGCATGCGCACGGAGACCACTTCGGCGATGCCGTCGAACTGGCCAAGCTCAACAACGCGCCCGTCTGGAATGCCGGCGGTCTGGGCCAGCAACTGATTACGCTCGGGCTGCTGCCGGCCAGTCAGGTCCAGCGCTTTGGCAAGGGTGGCACCATTGCGCCGCTGGGCGCCAACGGCCCGAAGATCACGGCCGTCCACGCCGAGCATTCGTCGGAGCTGGTCTGGAAGAATCCCGCCACCGGCAAGGATGAAACGCACTACGGCGGCGAGCCGGTGGGTTACATCATCGAAATGGAGAACGGCTTCAAGATCTGGCACATGGGCGACACCGCGCTGTACGGCGACATGATCATGATGGCGGACCGCTACAAGCCCGATCTGGTGATGCTCCCGATCGGCGGCCATTTCACGATGGGACCGCAGGACGCGGCCATCGCGCTGCGCGACTTCATCAAGCCGAAGTACGCGATTCCGATGCACTATGGCACCTCTCCGGTAGCACGTGGCACGCCCGCGGAACTGAAAGCGGCGCTCGGCAATGCAACCACCACTGCGGTGATCGTGCCCGAGCCGGGACAGAAGGTGGACTTCTGATGGCGCCGGTCAATCATTGGCGGCGGGCGATCTGCATCGCCGCACCCATCACGACTGCGTTGACGCTCACAGGTTGCGCCACCCGCGCCGCCGCGCCCGATGCCGATGCGCGGGCGCAACTCGCAAGCACTGGCCGGATGCGCGTGGCGATCAACCTCGGCAACCCCATCCTGGCCAGCCGCGCGGCCAATGGCGATCTGCAGGGCGTATCGGTCGATCTGGCGCGCGAAGCCGCACGCCGGCTGGGACTGACGCCCGACCTGATCGCCTTCCAGTCGGCCGGCAGCGTGGTCGACGCGGTCAAATCGAAGCAGGTGGACCTGGCGTTCGTAGCCATCGATCCCGTGCGCGGCGCCGATATCGACTACACGGCGCCCTACGTGATCATCGAGGGCGCCTATCTGGTGCGTGGCGATTCCGCCCTGCAACGCAACGAGGACGTGGACCGCCCCGGCACGCGCGTGGTGGTCGGCAAGGGCAGCGCGTATGACCTGTACCTGACGCGCGCACTCAAGCAGGCCTCGCTGGTACGCGCGCCCACATCGCCGGCGGTGACCGACATGTTCCTGGCGGAGCGGATGGAAGTGGCGGCGGGCGTCAGGCAGCAGCTGGAAGCCGATGCAAAGCGCGTGGGCGGCGTGCGCTTGCTGCCGGGCCGCTTCATGGTGATCGAGCAGGCTATGGGCGTCCCCAAGGGCCGTACGGCGGCACAAGCCTGGCTGAGCGGGTTCATCGAGGAGATGAAGGGATCGGGCTTTGTCGCCGATGCGCTGCGGCGGCATCAGATCGAAGGCGCAAGCGTGGCGCCGGCTGGCGGCAAGGCCTGAACGGCCGCGCGGCATCGCCCGCCATCCCACCAAAAAAAAGAACCCGCTGCAAAGCGGGTTCTTTCATGCCGAATGCTGCTGGCGGCTTGCGCCGCCGGAACATTATGGCTACGGGCGATTCACGGAGATGTCGTAGAACAAGGACTGGGTATCGAGGCTGATCAGCACACCGACGCCAGTGTTGCCCAGCGTCAGCGAAAGCGCTTCGCGGGCCGTAATGTCGTTCGACGGGCCACGATAGCGCAGGCCGGCCACAGGCTTGTTCTGCACCCAGGTATCCGTGCGGCCGTCATTGCGCTTGCGCGAGTAGGTGCTGGTTGCTGCGTCGACGGCGGTGATTTCGGTCGAGGCAGCAATGGTGTTGACGCTCAGATCGCCAAAGACCGTCAGATCCCAGTACGCGTTCTTCGCGCCGACCACCGGCATCGGACGAACAGCCTGCTTCGTGGCCAGGATCAGGCCGCTTGCGTTCGAGATGACCGCGGTGACCAGACCGTCCGTGCCCTTGAATGCCGCCACGTAGGCCGTACCGTTAATGTCGGTCAGCGCAAAGCCGCCACCGGGCTGCGCCGTCAGCGCGGGCAGTTCGTTGGCTGCCCAGGCCGTGCAGCTATCCAGGCCCGTGCAGTCGGCGCCGGCCACTGCCTTGCCATCCGTGCCGAACGTGAGCTTCGTGCGCGTCGGCAGGTAGGTTCCGCCATTGGACTCGAAGCCAAGGGCGTTCCAGCTACCGGCCAGGTCGGCCAGCGACAGCGCCTGCGCCGGGACGATCATGGTAGGCAGCGCGGCGACGCCGCCCTGGGTGGTCACATTGCGCACCAGCGCGACGCCCGACGGCGCAACCTGGATGTCCGAGACCGTACCCTGAACCGATGTCGAGAAGCGGCAAGCCTCTGACGAGATGGGTGTCAGCGGGATGCTCAGCGTGCCGCCCTGGCCATTGCTCTGGCTCAGGGTCAGCGCCGTGGCGTCGATTTGCACCGTCATCACGCCCATCGGCGTTGCGGCCAGATAGTCGCCAGTCCGCAGGCCGGCACACGTTGCCGAAGCCGTCTTAAGAATGGTCTGGATCGCCGACGAGCCGGCGTTGGCGCCTACAGCCGCCGACAGTTGCGCGAGCGTCGTCTGGGCCTTTTTCAGTTGCACGCCAAGCTTATCCAGCAGCTGATCGAGCGCATTGCCGGCATTGGCGCCATTGGCGGCCACGAGCTGCGCCTTGATCGGGTCCACGTTGGACAGATCGATGACGGGCTTCAGCGCCGCTGCCAGGGCGGCGAGCGCGGTAGCCACATTGGCCGGCGTCAGCCGTGCCTGCGCATTGCCGTCGAAGTTGGCGAAGAACGCATTGGTATCGCCGTTTGCCAGCGCCGCGGCAATCAGTTCCGTCAGCGGCGTGATGTTGGCAACGGGCGTGGTGCCGGAGCCGGCTTCCACGATCGAGTGGAGCGTGGTGCCATCCGGTGCCGGTACGCTCAGCACGCAAGGACGCACGGCATTATCGATGCTGACCGTGAATGTACCGTTCGTGGCCGTCGTCGTCGAGCCGCTGCCCGAAACGCACTTGGCAACGACCGTAGCGTTGGGCACCGCGGCGCCAACTGCCGCCGTGCCGCTGATCTTTGTCGTAGTAACTGCCGGCGCGCTATCGCCACCGCCGCCGCCACAAGCCGTCAGCACTGCTGCCACCAGCCCCGTCAAAAGAAGTCTCGATTTCATCCCTGTTGTCTCTTCTATGGTTGGTTTTCATCTCATGCGCGCCGGGCTCCGACCCCTTGGCCCCCCTGTTGACACGCACAAACTGGCACGGCTTCTGACCCAGCGCCAGGCGGCGTGAAGTGTGTAGTAGCCACTTAACGCCGGATAACCCCCCACGGAGGCATTGACATATGACAAATTTGTAATTTTTGCCATACAAGATCGATACCTGGAAATACAACATCGCGGAGCGTTCGGCTGCGCGCGGGCGTGCGGGCAACCATTGCTGACCATCGCTGGACACCGGGTCGGCGTAGTAGCGGTTGGTCGGGTTGCAGACACGCAACGACAGATCTATTTGCTTCGATACGCGCATGACGGCGCCGTATCGAGGACCGTAAAGCTCGGCACCGCGCCTGGCCGGACGTATCGGCATAGCGAGCGCCCACATATCGCACGCTGGCGCCGAACGTCCATTGCGGTGTGGGCGAAGACTGGAAACAGGAAGTGTGCCGCTGTGCAGCCCATTCACAACAATCCAGTCATCGCCTCATTCATCCGCGATTCAGCCGCGATCCATCCCCCTATTGCTCCGCCAGATAGGGCCGTTCGGCCGCAAACAGCGCGCGTTGCGCGAACTGGCGCCACGCTGTCGGTGCCCGGTTGCCCAGCACATAGACACCGGCCATATACGCCTGCGCGCGCAGCACCGGATGCAGCGGTCCGTCCAGCGCACGCTCCGCGCCATCGACATTGCCGCTGCGCACCAGCTTCACGAAAGCACGCACCTTTGCCACGCCCCCCGTGCTGCCAGCCTGGGTAGACATGGCGTCGAGCAGATCCCTGACGCCGGGCGTGTCCGTTGAGACACCGTCGGCCAAGGCCAACCAGACCGAACGGGAATTGATACCAGCGTCCGGGGCAAGTGCCTTGGCGCTGGCGCGCAGCGATGCCGGCGCACCATCCGACGCGGCGGCCATGCGCGTTATATAAGCGGCGCCCGGTGAGCCTTGCATCTGATTCATCAGATTCACGGCCTCGTCGAGCCGGCCGTTGGCCAGCAGCCCGAGGGCGCGGTCCACCCCTTCGTCCGGCAGCGAATGTCGCGGCTCGAACATCGCCAGCCAGCGCAGCTCGGGATTCGTGCGCTCCCGCATCTCGAGTTGGAGCATCGCATTGCCAGGATCGCGCAGACGCACCAGGCGCAGATAGTCCACCGCACGCGATTGCCGCAGCGTGTCATTGCTCTGCATGGCCAAAGCGAGTGCGACTTCCGCATCGCGATAGCGGCCAGCCTCCATCGCATCCCATCCGATGGCATTGGCCAGCCAGGCCGAGCGCGGCCATTGCCGGTGCGCCGCCTCGAACGCCTTTTCCTTTTCGCGTCCCTCCGGCATGCAGCGAATCGCCAGATAGGCCAGGTCGCCATTGGCCGGCGCCGCCGCGGCCAACGCGCGATGACGCGCGCAAACCGCTTCGCGCGCGGCACCGCTTGCGAGCTCCTGTTCGAAGCGGCGGCCCGTGACGTCCTCGGGAAAACGCGCCAGCCGCTCTGCCAGCGTCGCATCGAAGCCCGGCAGGGAGGAAGCGAGGCTGAGCCAGTCTTCGAGGTTGTGAGAGTCTGGCGCGTCGTAGCGCACGTGGGCCATCACCATCGCCACCGCGCTGTCCTTGTCCTTCAGCCCATTCACCCGATCCAAGGGTGCCCATTCATCGGCGGCATCCACGACGTTGCGCACCGCCGAGCCGGTGGCCCGGAGCTTGGATGGCGGCTCCGTGAAGACGTAGTCCGCCGCGACCTGGCGCCAGCGCTGCGGTGGCAGCAGTGTTGGCGCTGTCCCTTTCGCCGATCCATACGCGGCAGTCCATGTGCGGAGCGGTGCCGCCGCCGCCACGGTATAGACCACGAATCTGTCCTGCCTGCGGACCAGCCCCTGGAACGCGTCTAGCGGCTCACCACGCTCGGTCGTGGCCGATACACTGACTTCGCGTCCGCCGTTGACGGCAACCGTGACCTTCGATTCCGGCCGGACTTCCACTCGCTTGCCGTCGATGGTGACCACCACGCGCTGCGCGAGGTCGTTAAAGACGACCACCTGCGTGCTATCGACCGAGGCCCCCACCATCAGCGCGCCACCGACAATGCACAGCGCCACTGCCGCGCGCCCCGCGCCGGGCAGTGGCCCCGATGCATTGCGAAGGCGGTCCCACAGGTTGGACTCGACATTCTGCAGCTCACGCTCCCCGCCTATCACGAGCGTGTCGTAGCCGCGCGGTGCGGTGGGAACGCCCTCGGGCACCTCCGCCAGTGCGGCACCGCGCGACGCCGCCGCAAGCATGGCTTCGTCGGCGAGCAGGCGGTTCAACGTGAACCGTCCCAGCGATTCGAGCGCGGCGCAGGTGTGCGTGACCCAGCTATCCGCATACCTGAGCCAATGGTTGAGGTCACTGGCGGATGGCGCGTCTAGCTTCAGCTCGCCGAGCGCGGCAGCCCAGCTTTCGGCTTCGAATTCCGCCAGCACGCGGCTGTCCGGCCGCACAGCGCCGGCATCCTGGAAGATGCGCTCCAGCGCGCGATGCGTGGCGTCAGCGGCCAGGTTCACAGCCTTGATGTCTTCCGCGCGCGGAGACCGCCTGGCGTTCGCACGATACAGGCAATGCAGCACCACACGGTGGGCGTCCCGCAAATCGGCTTCCGCGTGATTCGCGTAGTGCAACACGCCGAGCGCGCCCAGCAGGTGCGCGTGCCATGCCGGACTCAGCTCGCTGGCGATGGACAGATGTTCGCTGCGCACACGCTTCAGCGCTGCTTCCAGCACCGCCCGGGCCTTCGCGCTATCGGCCTTGACCTCGGCGATGGCCGTGCCCAGGTCACCCCGCTGGATGATTTCTCCGCGATGGCGGATCACCCCGTCGGCAGCCACAAAGGCGCCATCGCGCAGGGCGCAGAGCTGGGCGTATTCCTGCTCCAGCGTCTGCCACCTGGCCAGATCGTCGGCAAGCGATGGCGGATACAGCGATTCGGCGTCCACGGGCCTTGCATCGACGCGCTCATGGAGCGCATCCACCGTGCGTGCATGGCGCGTCGGCGAAAGACTCACGTATAGCCCGCGATAAGCGGGCTTCAGGCGCTCCTGTGTGAACACATCATCCACCCGCTGCAGCGTGTCTTCCACGGCAACGGGTTCATGCTCGACATCGCCGGCCAACGTGCGCGTTGCCTGTTCACGCAGCGCCTGGGCGCCATCGAACAGGTCCCAGGCGCTGCGGTCGTCCTCTGGCGCAAACAGGTAGTTGCGCTTGGCATTCTGCTCGCGCTCATGATTCATCGGATGCGTGGCCCACATGCGCGGCGGCTGCGCCATTTGCGCCTTGAACACGCGATGGGCTGCCCGTGCATCCTCCGGGACATTGGGCCGATTGCCGTACTCGGGGTTGTTGAACACCACGCTCAGACGGCCGGCAATGGCCTGCTGGAGCGCGAAGATGTCGCGCGGCGGACGCCCGGCGTTGGCCTCGGTACGCGCAAAATTCAACGCGCGCTCCCAGGCGTCATCGGCCACCTGCAGACGGTGCAGCGCGTGAACGATGGCATCGCTGCCCGCCACGGACACCGCCACCAGGTCCGCCTGCATCTCCATTTCTCGTGACAGGGCGCGTTGCGCGATCACAACCAGACGGAAGCCGGCATCGACCACGGTCCGTAGCGACCAGACGATCAATCGCAGTATCCAGCCGATCCATGCAAGACGCACGTCGAAACTGGACAGGGCATTGAGCCAGCCGTCGAGCATGTCGCGCTTGGCCACGATGTGGCTGGCAATCTGCTGCGTGGTGTAGACCCAGCGCCCCACCGCCATCGAACGCTGCGCGAAGTGTCCAAACTCATGCGCGCAAACGGCCTTGAATTCGGACAGGTTGAGCATGTTGACCAGGCCCAGTCCGATCTCCAGATTCTTACGCGACGGAAAGACCAGGTTCAGCAGCGACAGGTCGTAGAAGACCGCCGCATTGACGCGATGGCTCAGGAATACCTTGTGCGGACGCGGCGCCCGCGCTTCGTCGGCCACGCGATCGAGAAAAGCGAACAGTTGCGGCTGATCCGCCCGCTTCACCTCGACGGCATCGTTGCCCACGGCGCCTTTCTTCACGAAGAACAGCGCCTTGATCAGGAAGACGCTCAAGAAGATGCTGCACGCGAAGATGATGTACTCAAGCGGCCCGCTATGGCTGCCCAGTGCCTGGAACCGCCACACGGCCGTGGTCACGAACCAGCCGGTCAATCCCAGATAGAGCGCGATGAACAGGGCCAGCACGCCAACCGCCAGCCAGGCCTTGCGTTGATAGGTACTTCCGGGGCGAGCAAAATCTCTGGGCACCGATGCGGGGCCATCAGGGTAGATCAGATTCATGGTCTCAATCAGCGTGCGGAAACAGCACGGCGAGCGGACACGCCTTGCCATCCCCTGGGATTGGGAATATCGGAGTGCGACGGGATGATGCGCGAACAGGACCCGCTCAGACCAACGGCGGCCCTGGGTCCTGGCTTAACTGGCGTGAATGGAAGACAGCAGTCCCGCCGGACCTGGAACGCCCCGGCGATGGCGCGTTGCGCGCTGATAAGTAACCATGTTTCGACCCTGTAGCGATTTGATTGTTATTGAACGGCTATCGGCACCGCGGTGCGGCAAAAGCATACTACTTTCGTCGGGAAGTACAGACCCCACTGACTGGTAGCGCCGCAACAGCCAGCCCGATTGCTGACACTGGCCCGGCACGGCTCACGCCGGCACAGCCTAGACCCGCCGCAGCGCCGCAAATCCGGCCGGCTCCCATTCGCGCGCGGCCAGCAGCAGGCCCACGCCGTGCCGCTGCGCCAGCGGCGCGCTTGCGGATTCTTCGTGCAGCAGGGCCAGCCGTGCGCGCAGACGCTGCAACTCCTGGCGTAGCTGCTCCATCGCGGGCGCCGTCAGCATGGCATGGGCAAATTCAAGCGTCTGCGCGGTGCCGTCGAAAGAACAGTCCAGGAAGTCATTCAGCCCTTCCTTCATGAAGTAGGCACGGATGGGCCCATCCGCCAGCCAGTGAAAATCCCTGCGCACGCGCAGGCGGATGCGATCCCCCGGCAGAAGCGCGATCAATCCCATGCGATCGAGAACCAGCAGCCGCTGGATGCATTCGGCGCGTGTCAGCCGATAGCTGCCGACGATCTGGTCCGCCGACCATTGATTCAGCGCGCAGACGGCAACCAGCAGCAGCTTGCGGTCGGCCACGAGTTCCGCCTCCTGCGCCCGCGTCATGACGCTGAGGGGCGGGGCCGCCGCGGCATCCTGCGCCAGCTCGGCCAGGGTCAGCCCAAGCAACGCGGCAATCCGTACCAGCCGTTCCACCGTGAACCGCTCGCCGGAGAACAGGCGCTTGATGCTGGCTTCGGACAACTCAAGTGCGGCAGCGACATCGCGGTATGTCAGGCCCTGCGACTTGAGCTGGCGCTTGATGGCAGCCACAAGCTGGGCGACTTCGTTCGTCGGAATGGTCATCTGGTATCGGATATTGATACTTTAGGTAGAGGCTGGCGCGACGATAGCACGAGACAGGAGCGATCTTCGATACGTAATGGCAAGCTGCGCGGCATTCCTTTCACGCCACTTGCCACCATGCAGATCGATACCGATGTGACCCGCCTTGCCGCGGAAATCCAGACCGGCGATATCGTGTTCATTCAGGTTCAGGCCCGCCCGTTCCTTGAGGTATCCGCCGCCACGGGCACGTGGACCAACCACGTCGGCATCGTGGTGGGCGCCAGCGGGGCCGACGTGCAGATCGCGGAAAGCACGTTCCCGCTGAGCCGGATCACCACGCTGCGGCGCTTCATTGCCCGCTCGGGGCAAGGTCGCCTGGCGATTGCGCGATTGCAACAGCCGCTGACGCTGGCCCAGAAACTCCGGATCGTGCAGGCGGCGCGGGACCGCACCGGCATCTGGTACGACACCGGCTTCAACCTGCATTCGCGCCGGCAATTCTGCTCGCGCTTTGTGCGCGAAGTAGTGGCCGAGGGCACCGGCATCGATATCGGCGAGGTGGAAAGCTTCCGCCAGCTGCTGACGCGCCAGCCCGATGCCGCGCTGGGCTTCTGGCGCTGGTGGTACTTCGGCTGTATTCCCTGGCAGCGCCAGACGGTCACGCCCGCCAGCCTGCTGCGCAGCCCCGCGCTCAAACTGGTGTTCGACGGCATGGTGCTTGAAGCAGCGGAGCAGTGTCGGACGGTGGCGTGACCGGCGGCGGTGCAATGCCGGTGTGCGGTGCAGCATCGCCGCGCGTAGCCCTGAAACAAGCGGATGTCCGGCCATATGTCGGAGCGAAAACCGCCCCGCTCGCCATATGCGGCAGCCTGGCCAAGCGCCGTCATCACAAATTCGCAGCGCACATAGCGAAAACGCCACTAATGCCTATACTCAAATCCTGTCCCTGCAGAAAGTCCATGACCGGGCACCGCGCTCCGGTACAAGGAGGTGTGCTCATGGTTACGATGAACCGCCGACAGTTCCTGAAATTCACGGGAGCGTCGCTGGCGGGATCGAGCCTGGCGCTGATCGGGTTCACGCCCGATACGGCACTGGCGGAGGTGCGTGCGTACAAGCTCGCGCGCACCACGGAGACCCGCAATACCTGCCCTTATTGTTCGGTGGCATGTGGCCTGCTGATGTACAGCCTCGGCGACAAAGCCAAGAACGCAAAAGCCAGCATCATTCATATCGAGGGCGATCCCGATCATCCGGTCAACCGCGGCACGCTGTGCCCCAAGGGCGCCGGCCTGATCGACTTCATCCATAGCCCGAGTCGCCTGCAATACCCCGAGTACCGCGCCGCGGGATCGGACAAGTGGCAGCGCATCACGTGGGACGACGCGCTAGACCGCATCGCCAAGCTGATGAAGCAGGACCGCGACGCCAACTTCATCGAGAAGAACGAGCAGGGACAGACGGTCAACCGCTGGCTCAGTACCGCGATGCTGGCCGCTTCGGCGAGCAGCAACGAGGTGGGATACATCACGCACAAGACTATCCGCAGTCTTGGCATGCTGGGGTTCGACAACCAGGCGCGTGTCTGACATGGCCCGACGGTGGCAGGTCTTGCCCCGACGTTTGGCCGTGGAGCGATGACGAACCATTGGGTCGACATCAAGAACGCGGACGTAATACTGATCATGGGCGGCAATGCCGCCGAGGCACACCCGTGCGGATTCAAATGGGTCACCGAGGCCAAGGCGCATAACAAGGCGCGGCTGATCGTGGTGGACCCGCGCTTCACGCGCTCGGCGTCCGTAGCGGACTATTACGTGCAGATCCGTACCGGCACGGACATCGTGTTCCTGGGCGGCGTGATTCGCTGGCTGTTGGAGAATGACAAGATCCAGCACGAATACGTGAAGAACTACACCGACTTCACGTTCATCGTGCGCGAGGACTATCAGTTCAAGGACGGCATCTTCTCCGGCTACGACGCCGAGAAGCGCTATTACCTCAAGGAGACCTGGGACTGGGAGAAGGATGCCGACGGCTATGTGAAGACCGACCCCACGCTCACGCATCCGCGCTGCGTCTACAACCTCATGAAGGCGCACTACGCGCGCTACACGCCAGAGATGGTGGAGCGCGTATGCGGCACGCCGCAGGACAAGTTCCTGAAGGTCTGCGAGATGATGGCCTCGACGGCCACGCCGACCCGCGCCATGACGATCATGTACGCGCTGGGCTGGACGCAGCACTCGATCGGCTCGCAGATGATTCGCACCGGCGCAATGGTGCAACTGCTGCTGGGCAATATCGGCATCGCCGGCGGCGGCATGAACGCGCTGCGCGGCCATTCGAACATCCAGGGCCTGACCGACCTGGGGTTGATGACGAACCTGCTGCCTGGATACCTGACGTTGCCGGCCGACTCCGAGGTCGACTACGACAAGTACATCGAGGCACGTGCGTTCAAGCCGTTGCGGCCCAACCAGCTCAGCTACTGGCAGAACTACGGCAAGTTCCACGTGAGCCTGATGAAGGCATGGTGGGGACCCGCGGCCACGAAGGAGAACAACTGGGCATTCGACTATCTGCCCAAGCTCGACAAGGGCTACGACATGCTGCAGGTGTTCGAGCTGATGAACGCCGGCCGCGTCAATGGCTACATCCTGCAGGGCTTCAACCCGCTCGCGGCGGCGCCGAACAAGGCCAAGCTGCTGAAGGGTCTGAGCCAGCTCAAGTTCATGGTCGTCATGGATCCGCTGGCCACCGAGACCAGCGAGTTCTGGCGCAATGTCGGCGAGTCGAACGACGTGGATACGAAGTCGATCCAGACCGAGGTCTTCCGCCTGCCCACGACCTGCTTTGCCGAGGAAAACGGCGCGCTGGTGAACTCGTCGCGCTGGCTGCAATGGCACTGGCAGGGCGCCGATCCGCCGGGCGAAGCGC
>DAIOET010000089.1:0-12886 GCA_036746135.1 Cupriavidus sp. | reverse complement strand
GCCGGCTGCTGGGCATCGACACCGGCCTGATGACGCGCATGCTGGACAAGCTCGAAAACAAGGGCCTGCTCAAGCGCGAGCGCAGCGAGGAAGACCGCCGGGTCATCCACCTGATCCTGTCGGCCAAGGGCAAGGCCGTGGCCACGCGGGTGCCCGATATCGCGCCGGAAGTCCTCAATCATCGGCTGCGCAATTTTTCCGCGGACGAATTCAACGAATTCATGCGGCTGCTGCGCAAGTTCTCGGACGACACTTGAGCCGTCCGCTGGCCTTGTGTCACGCAGCCGGCCGAGTACCTGGCCGCACGGTGAAGTCCGCGGCAAATGCAACTGCCATTGCCACCGCGCCGCACGTGAAGATCAGCGCGTAGTTCTCGTGGGTATGCGAGAACAGCCACGCATAGCCGTAACCACCCACCGCCTGGAACAATGCGAACGATGCCGTGGCACGGCTCCACGCCGCGCGCTGCGCCGTGGCGTCATGCGGCAGCAGATCCTGCATGCGGCCCAGCACCATCGGCACGATGCCAGGGGTGAACGCGCCCAGCACGATCGTCGCCGTCCACAGCGCAGCCGTGTGGTGCGACAGTGCAAGCAATCCCACAGCAAGCCCCTGCAACACCATCGCAATGCGATAGCCATTGCGGAAGCCCACCCGTCCACCAAGCCAGCCGCCGATGAGCGGGCCGGCGATGGCGGCCACGCCGTACAGCACCCAGTATCGGGCCCCTACCGAAGCGCCCTGGCCAAGGCCACGCGCGACATAGTCCACCAACAGCACCATCGCGGGCACGAGTCCGAGCGCGTTTGCCGCGTACTGGACATAGATCACGCGCAGCGCGCGCCTGTGCGCGGCCAGCGCGCCGTCCGCCGCATGATGACCGTTGGCGGCGGGCGCCGTTGCCGGTGCGTCAGTGGCTGGCCAGCCGGCCCAGGTCAGCGCGGTAAGCAGCAATGACACGGCACCGAGACCGAACCACGTAGCGCGCAGGCCCAGCTTGAGCAGCTCAGGCACCAGCGTGCCCGACGCGGCGATGCCCAGGCCCAGGCCAAGGAAGATCATCCCGCTGACAAAGGCGCGTCGTGCCGGTGCGATGTGCGGCAGGATGGCCGTGGCAACCAGCACCATGATCGCGCCGCCCGACAGGCCCGAAAGAAAACGCCAGACGAAGAACCAGCCGACCGATACCGGAAACGCGCACGCAAAAAACGCGGATGTCGCCGCCACCATCAACCAGCGCAGCGCGTGGCGGTTGGACAACCGCGCCGCCAACGGCCGGCCCAGTAGCGCGCCGGCCAGGTAACCGGCGAAATTGGCTGCGCCCAGCGCGACCGTGTCCGCCGCGCTGAACCAGTGAGCCTGGATCAGCGTCGGGATCAACGGCGTATAGGCAAAGCGTGCCAGGCCGATGGCGACGAGGCTGGCGCACAAGCCCGCGAATGCGGCATAGAGTGCGCGTGTATCGAGCGAACGATCATCGGGCAACGGTGGTGTGTTGGATACCGGGACGGTGGCGGGGGCATCGGCGGACATGGGTGTTTCCTTCGGCAATGTCAGGATGAGCGTCTCCACCACGCGGCGGTTGGCCGCGCGGGACACGCTTCGAACTTGGGAGTGAAACCGGGCTTAGACGGGTGGGCTTTCGGACGCCTGCAGCCCCAGCGATGCCAGTGCGGGACGCACCGACGCTTCCAGCAAGGCGCGATCCGGCATCACGCGCGACAGCACGCGCATGCCCACCTGCAGTGACAGCAGCATGGCTGCCGCATCGTCAGGATCATGGTGGGGCGCGATGGTGCCATCAGCCTGGGCCGCGCGAACGGACCGCGCAAAGAACGCGCGCATAAGCGACAGCTCCAACGCCACGGCGGCCTTGAGCTCGGGATCTTCGTTCGAGGCCTCCAGCGCCGTGTTGATCAGCATGCAGCCACGGTGCGGCAGCTCGGTCGCGCCGCGCTCGACGCTTTCGGCAAAGAACCGCACCAGCGCCTGCGCGGGCGGATAGCCGGATTCGATGCGCGCGATACGTTCGCGCAGCGTGCGGTTCATGTAGTCGTCCAGCGCCTGCATGAACAACTGGCGCTTGTCGCCAAACGCGTTGTACAGGCTTGGCTGGGTCAGGCCCATCGCTTGCGTGAGTTCGCGCGTGGACGTGGCGTGATAGCCCTTTGCCCAGAATGTCTGCTGGGCGGCGGACAAGGCGGCATCCGCATCGAATTGTCGGGGTCGAGCCATTGGGTAAGTCTCGTTTTGTATCGATCAGTATGAAACCATGCGACGGATTATAGATCGATCGATACAAAACGCAAGGCCGTACATTGCGACCCCGTGGCGGGCAGGGTCATGTGCTGAAGGCGCGGCCGCTCCTGCCATGCCGCGCGGCAGGCATCGGAGCCATCACGGCACCATCACGGCGCCCGGTAGCCGAGCAATGCGGAGAGGTCTTTCGCGGCGGCCTTCACGGTTTTTTCCGTGCGTTCGCGCAGCGTGCCGTCGGCCTCGAAGCGCTGCTGCGGCCCCGCCACGCTGATGGCCGCGATGACGTCGCCCGAGGCATCGTGCACGGGAGCCGCGCATGAATCGATACCGGGTTCGAAGGCGGAAAAGCTCCACGCGCAACCGCGTTCCAGATCGGCGGCCAGGATCTCGGCCAGCCGTTTGTGCGTGGCCGGGCTTTGACCGGTCACGGTGGGCAGTGGATCGTCGCCGAGCCGTTCGCGTAGCGTTTCAGGAGAGAGGTGGGCGATCAGCATGCGCCCCGGTGTGGTCAGGTGCGCGGGTAGGCGGCTGCCCACCTGGATGTTGCTGACCAGCCCTGTGTTCGGCATGTCGCGCAGCAGGTAAAGCACGTTGCCGCCGTCGGGCACGGCCAGATAGGCGGAAAGCTGCAGCGACTCACTGAGTCGCGCCAGCACCCGGCGCGCGAATGACGTCAGGTCGTTCGATGCCAATACCTGTGACGCGAGCTTGAGGAACGGAAACCCCACCGTATGCCCGCCCTGCGGCAGCCGTTCCACGACACCCTCGTGTTCCAGCGTGGCCAGCAGGCGCATCACTGTCACGCGATTCACATCGATGCGGCGGCCGACTTCGCTGAGGTTGGCAGTCGAGCCGCCTTCGGCAATGAACTTCAGCAGACGCAGTCCGCGAATGACGGGCGTGACCAGTTGCTGCGCACCATCGGCGCCGTCATCGCCAGTGTCTTCGGTGGCGTCTGAACGAACGGCGGTATTGCGCAGCGAACTGGACTTGGGCATCGGCAAATGGAGAGGCAACGGAGGAGGGCGGTGCGTGCGGATTTGCTGCTTATTGCAGGGGCACGTGCCAGGCGTCGTAATCGTACACCCAGTCTGCGTTGCCACCGGCCTTGAGCCACTCGTTGCCGCGCGATCCAAGCTGGATGCGGCTGGTGCGTTCATGCCGCGCGGCCTGGTAGCGGGCCAGCGCGGCGGGCACCGCATCGTCATCGGCTTGCGCCAGGCAGCGCGCCAACACCACGGCGTCCTCGATGGCCATGCCGGCGCCCTGCGCCATGAAGGGCATCATCGGGTGGCAGGCATCGCCCATTAGCGCGATATGGCCAGCCGACCAGGCCGGCAGGGGATCGCGCACGTATAGCGCCGAGATCAGGACATCGTCGCAGGCGTCCAGCAGTGCGCGTGCGTCGGCGTGATAGCCGGCATAGGCGGCGCGCAGGTCTTCCACGCGGCCCGGCGTGGTCCACGATTCGTGGCGCCAGCTATCCTGCGCGACCGTGGCGAATACAAAAACCTCGCGGCCACGGTTCAGTGGAAACGTCACGATCTGGCTCGTCGATTCGGGGCCCCACCACTTGGTGAATGCGCCGATATTCGGCACGCCAGCCAGCCGTTCGGCGGGAACCACGGCGCGGTAGGCCACCACGCCGGTGAAGATCGGATGCTCGGCGCCAAGCATGGCGGTGCGCACGACCGAGTGGATGCCGTCAGCGCCAATCAGCACATCCACATCGTGCTGGCTGCCATCGGCGAACTGCAGCGTTGCGCCGCGTTCGCGCGGCACGATGGCCGTGGCCTTGTGGCCGAGCTTTACGTTGGCAGCGGGAACGGCGGCTTCCAGCGCGGTCATCAGGTCGCCACGGTGCATGGTCAGCTGCGGCGCGCCATAGCGCCGTTCGGCATCGTCGGACATCGCCAGGCGAGAGGTTTCCTCGCCGGTGTCCCAGGTGCGGCTGATGCGGTGCGTGGGCCGCGCGGCGGTCTCGCGCAGTGCATCCCCCACGCCCAACCCGTCAAGCGCGCGCACCGCGTTCGGCGTGAGATTGATATCCGCGCCGACTCGCGCAAAGCGAGCGGCCTGCTCGAACACGACGACTTCCATGCCGAGCTTGCGCAAGGCGATGGCGGCGGCCAATCCACCGATTCCAGCACCGTTGATGCCGACCTTTCCAGAAAACATGGGGCGCTCCTTCCGTGGCCGATCTGCGCGGCCTGGCTGTTTGATGTTCAAAAATGAACGATATGTCCATAAAAAGAATATTCGCGGGAAGGTGCCGGCGTCAAGTACCCGAGGCCGTGGCAACTGGTGTTCATCATTCGTGAAGCCGTCTTCATCGAAAGTGACTTGGCTGCCGAGGGCGGTGCTCCCTATAGTCCTGCGGTTCCGGGACACCGATTCCGGCATCGATGGAGACACCACAGCATGTACAAAAACTGGGTAGCGACGGCCGCGATTGCGGCAACGTTACTGGCGCCGGCCGCGCACGCGGCGGAGAGCGGCACCGAGCTTCACGTGATGATTTCGGGCGGGTTCACGGCGGCATACACGAAGCTGGCGCCGGTATTCGCGCAGCAGGCCGGCAGCAAGCTGACAACCGAGCATGGGCCTTCGATGGGCAAGTCGCCGGAGGCCATCCCCAACCGACTGGCGCGCGGTGAACCTGCCGATATGGTGATCATGGTCGGCTACGCGCTCGATGATCTGATCAAGAAGGGTGTGGTCGATCCGCAGTCGCGCGTGGAATTGGCGGACTCGCGTATCGGCATGGTCGTGCGCGCGGGCGAGACCGTGCCGGATATCCGCACCGTCGATGCGTTGCGTCGCACGCTGATGCATGCGAAGTCGATCGCTTACTCGGATAGCGCCAGCGGCGTGTATGTCGAGCGCGAGCTGTTCAAAAAGCTGGGCGAATCCGATGCGCTTGCCGCCAAGGCGAAGAAGATCGAGAAGGTGCCGGTGGCATCGATGGTCGCCAGCGGCCAGTACGAAATCGGCTTTCAGCAAGTGGCCGAATTGCTGCCCGTTCCGGGCGTGACGTTTGTCGGTCGTATTCCCGAAGATGTGCAATCGGTGACGCGCTTTGCGGGCGGCGTGCCCGTCAAGTCCGCGCACGCCGCGGAAGCGAAAGCGCTGCTGCATTTCCTGGCGGCGCCCGCGGCGCAGTCAGTCGTGAAGGAAACCGGTCTCGATTCCGTGCCAAATTGAAATCGCCAGACCGCTTGTAAGGGGCTGCTGTACTGCCCCGGGGCCGGCTTGATGCCGGCCCTTTTTCATTGGTGGTCCGCGAAGAAGAACACGCAAAGACAAGCAAAGTGATGCTGTGGGAATTGTCTTACGAATGTTTCAGCAGGGGTCTGCTGCTTGGCCGAGGTGGCAAAACATAACCTGCAAATACAGCAGGGCCACAACGCAGCCCGCACGGCAACGCCAGTGCGGAGATTGCGGGGCCTGATCAGTATCCACCTGAGAAAAGGAGCACGACATGATCGCAAAGAAGTGGCTCAGTGCAGCCGTGTGTTCGTTGATGGTGGCCGCGCCTGTTGGCCTGGCCTACGCGCAGGCCGGCTCGAAAGCGGACTATGACGCCGCTGTGAAACAGGCCGATGCCGACTACAAGGCCGCCAAGAGTCGTTGCGACGGGCAGTCTGGTAACGCCAAGGATGTGTGCAAGGCCGAAGCCAAGCGCGACCACGACGTGGCCAAGGCCAACGCCGAAGCCAGGCGCGACGGCACCGAGAAGGCCCATGCCAAGGCGCTGAAGACCAAGGCCGACCGCGACTACGACGTGGCCAAGGAAATGTGCGATGACAAGAAGGGCAACGACAAGGACGTGTGCGTGAAGGAAGCGAAGGCTTCGCACGAACGTGCCCTGAGTTCCGCCAAGGTTGAAAAGGCCGCCGCCACCGGCACGAGCACCGATGTGGCCGAAGCCCGCGCGGATGCCCGCAAGGACGTGGCGGACGCCGCCTACAAGGCTGACAAGGAAAAGTGCGACGCGATGTCTGGCGACGCCAAGGACAAGTGCCAGGCCAACGTGAGGGCCAAGTACGCGAAGTAAGTGGTCATTCGCCACGTCATCCAACTCGCGCCGCGCCGCATCTCTACTGCCGGCGCGTCGCATTGATCCACAGTCCACTGACACAAAGGAGCCAGATATGAACTGGGACCAGATCGAAGGCAAATGGGATCAGGCCAAGGGCAAGATCAAGGAAAAGTGGGGCAAGCTGACCGATGACGATATCACCGTCATCAACGGCAAGCGCGACCAGCTTGCGGGCCGCATTCAGGAGCGCTACGGCTACACGAAGGAACGGGCAGAAGAAGAAATGAAGGCCTGGGAACGTGACACGCGCTGGTAGACCGGCGCGGCACAACAGGCCAGACACGCGCGGACACGCGTGACGACAGCGGCGGAGCCAACGCTCCGCCGCTTTTTTGTTTGCTGCTGACAAGTGCCAGCCCCGGGTCCTCCTGATCTCCTGGCGGGCTTGTTGTCTTTCCTTGTCTTATTTGTAACAGCGTCAACGCGGAATATTTCAATGCGTTACAGAAGATTACGAGCTACGCCTGCTCCCCACAAACACTATGAAAGAGGCAGGCTGGCCGCGTCGCGCCCGTTTTCTGGCAGCGACTGCATGGGTCTTCATCGCGTGACCAGGTCTCAAAGAATGGACCGGCGCGCCAACAAGGGGAGCAGTCAGTCGTGCATGGTCCTATGTCGTGTCTGCAAGGGCTTGTCCAAGCCCGGGCAGGGGGAATCTTTGACTTTTTGCCGAGCCAATACCTGCGTTATCTGACGACGGTGGCATCGGTTTCAGCGTTCTGTTATCCGGCGGGAAGCCGCAAATGGCTGTCGCGCCGGATCAAGCTGGTGGCGCTTTCCGCCATCCGGGGCGGCACTGCGCGGCCGTGGTTACGTGCCGCGGCATCGTGCGCATTGCTGCAGCGTGTGGTGACCGCGCGGCCGCTGATGCTTGAGCGGCCCTTCCGTCCGCTGGGCGCTTACGGCATGCGCTTTGCCGAACGCGCGAGGCTGCTGCTGGAGCACTATGCCGTCCTGCGCGATGCGCTGCCGGTTGGCGTGTGCGAGGACATCTACCTGACCGGCGGGCTCGGCTGGGCATTCGCGGAAGGGCGCTACACGTTGCGCCTGGCCGACTCCGGCCAGAATGCCAGGGAAGGTGAGCTGGCTTTCTATTGGGTCGACAACGAAACCGGCGCCTGCCTTTCGCAACTGAGCTTCTATCTGCGCCGGAGTGCGGACGGCGCCGAAGTCTATATCGGAGGCCTGCAAGGCCTGTTGCACGACACCAGCCTGGAATGGATTCGCGCGTCCACCAAGACCTGCGAGGGGCTGCGTCCCAAGGACGCGCTGATGCAGGCGTTGCTTGCGTTTGCCAGCCGGATGGGCGCGCGCCGCATCGTGGCAGTGTCACGCGCCAATCACGTGGGGCGCCAACGGCTGCACCCGCGCCAGATCCAGGCGGACTACGAAGGCTTCTGGGCCGAATACCACGGCGTGGCGATGCCGGACGGGAACATTGCGATCCCGGTATGCCAGCCCGAGCGCGACATCACCGAGATTGCGTCGAAAAAGCGCTCGGCATGGCGCCGCAAGCAGGCGCTGGCCGCATCGATCCGTGCCACCGTGGCTGGCGGACTGCATGCGGAGGCCACCCCCGCGCGCAATGACGATTACCTGGCGGCGCTGGCCTTGCCGGCGGCCTGAGGCATCCCGCCCGCAGGGCGGAACGGCGGGGCGTAAACCCTAGTAGTCTAGTTGGCTAGACTTTTAATAGAGTCCGGTATCGGCCTGATCGTGGGCGGCGCCAAGGCGTCGCCCAATCCCGCCGCCCGCTACCGCTACCGATGCCGGACGCCACCGAACTCCTTTCCCGCAGCCGCGAGCCAGTCTATTTGCAGCTGGCCACGATTTTCCGTCGCCAGATCGAGAGCGGCGCGTGGCGCCAGGGCGAGCGCATTCCTTCGCTTGAAGCCCTGTGCAGCCAGTACGGCGTAGCGCGCATGACGATGCACCACGCGATTTCCCAGCTCGATGCCGAGGGACTCGTGGCGCGTGCGCGCGGGCGCGGCACCTTCGTCAAGGGGGCAGGCCGTGAGCGCCGCCCGATGTCGCTGCCCGTCAGCTGGCACGAAGCGGTTGCCGTGGGCGGTCAGCTTTCCACCGAGGCAATCGTCGAATCGACGGCGGACGTCAGCCTGCCCGACGACCTGGGCATGCCGTGCGATGCCGGCCGTGCCGATGCCTATCACTTCCTGCACCGCGCGCACCGCGTGGACGACCGCCCGTTCGCCGTGGGCGAGGTCTACATTGCCGCCGATGTCTTCGCGCGCGAGCCGGAGGCTTTCCGCCAGGGCGCGTCCGTGCCGGTGCTCGATCGATTTCCCGGCCTCAAGGTCAATGCGGCGCGTCAGCGCCTGACCATCGTGCCGGCCGGCGCCGAGTCCGCCCGCGCGCTGGAGCTGGCCGTGGGTGCGCCCGTGGCCGAGTTGCGCCGCTTTGCCTGCGTCGACGACGTGATCGTTTACTACGCACGGATCGAATTCCCTACCGAGTATGTCTGCCTGGATTTCGATCTGCTCGCCCCTCATTCCTGACAACCGCCAAACCGCACGGATACCCAGATGGAGACACCAACGATGAATGGCGCGGAAAGCCTGGTCAAGACGCTGCTTGCCTGTGGCGTGGATACCTGCTTTGCCAACCCCGGCACGAGCGAAATGCACTTCGTGGCCGCCCTCGACCGCATTCCCGGCATGCGCTGCGTGCTGGGCCTGTTCGAAGGCGTGGTCACCGGTGCGGCCGACGGGTACGCGCGCATGGCCGACAAGCCGGCGGCCACGCTGCTGCATTGCGGCCCCGGCCTGGCCAATGGGCTGGCAAACCTGCACAACGCGCGCCGCGCGCAGACCCCGATCGTCAACATCGTCGGCGACCAGGCCACCTATCATCGTCCGCTCGATGCGCCGCTGACCGCCGATACCGAAGGCTGGGCCCGTCCCGTTTCGGTGTGGACGCGCACGGCGACCCATGCCGCGTCCGTGGGTGCCGACGCCGCCGCCGCGGTGCAGGCCGCGCGGGGCGCGCCCGGTGGCGTGGCCAGCCTGATCCTGCCGTCGGATGTGTGCTGGGATGACGGTGGCAAGGTGGCCGGGCCGTTGCCGGCCTTGCCGGTGCCGAAGGTATCGCCCGACGCGGTACAGAATGCGGCGCGCGTGCTGCGCAGCGGTCAGCCCACGCTGATCGTGCTGGCCGGGGCCGCGCTACGCGCAGGCGCGCTGGCGGATGCGCATCGGATTGCCGCGGCGACCGATGCGCGCCTGATCACACCGATGTCGAATTCGCGCGTGACGCGCGGTCGCGGGCACCTGGCAGTCGACCGTATTCCGTACTCGGGAGACGCGGCACGCCAGAAGCTGGCTGGCATCCGCAATGTGATCCTGGTCGGCGCGCCGACGCCGGTCACGTTCTTCGCCTATCCGGGCAAGTCACCGCGTCCGTATCCGGAGGATGCATCGATACATGTGCTGGCCCGCGCGGAGGAGGACCTGGGCGAAGCGCTGGCGCGCCTGGCCGACGAACTTGGCGCACGCAACGCCGCCCTGCCGCAATCCGCGCCGATGTCTGCGGCACCGGCCAAGGGTGCAATCACGTCGGAGGCAGTGGCCCAGTCGCTGACCGCATTGTTGCCCGAGCAGGCCGTGGTGGTGGAGGAAAGCGTGAGCTTTGGCCGCGCGTTCTATCCGGGCACCGTGCACGCGGCGCCGCACGACTGGCTGCAACTGACGGGCGGCGCGATCGGCGCGGGCCTGCCGCTGGCCACCGGTGCGGCGATTGCCGCCCCAGACCGCCGCGTGGTGGCGCTGCAGGCCGATGGCTCAGGCATGTACACGCTGCAGTCGCTGTGGACGATGGCGCGTGAAAAGCTCGACGTGACGATTGTGCTGTTGGCCAACCGCAAGTACGCGATCCTGCTGGGTGAGCTGGCTGGCGTCGGCGCCAATCCCGGCAAGACGGCGATGGATATGCTCGACATTGGCAATCCGGACCTCGACTGGGTCAAGATGGCCAACGGCATGGGCGTGGAGGCCGCGCGCGCCGACAACATGGACGCCTTCAACGACCTGTTCCGCACGGCCAACGAGCGCAAGGGACCGTTCCTGATCGAACTGGTGATCTGAGTTGGAAGGACACTCTCCCGCGTGGCGGGAGAGTGCGGCAGCTTCGATGAAAATCGGCGCGGCTAGCCGGCGCCGATCTGGCCGTCCGGCTCGCCGCGATCCAGTGCGGCTTCAGCCTTCGGTCTCGGCCCACCCCGACATGGCCTGGCCACCGGCACCGTCGCCGGTCCACAGCCGCACCTTGCCCGGCGTGCCGGGTTCGTCGGCGCCGCCCACTGCCACGGTGTCCTGGTGAAACAGCGGTGCGAGTCCGCGGAAGCCGAAGCGCTTTACACGGGCGCCGGGGCGCTCATGACGCAGCAACTCCAGCATCAGCATGGCCTGCAGCGGGCCATGCACGATCAGGCCGGGGTAGCCCTCCACGTCGCGCACGTAATCCAGGTCGTAGTGGATGCGGTGCGCGTTGAAGGTGAGCGCCGAAAAGCGGAACAGCAGCGCGGGGTCCGCCTGCAGCGTGCGGCCGAATTGCGCCGTTAGCTCCAGCGCCGGGCGCGGCGGTTGCGGTTGCCCCTTCGGCGGCATGGCGCGGTAGACGATATCGTGGCGCTCGGTCAGCGCCGTCTGGCCATCGACCGTGAACACGTGATCGACCGACACGAACCACAGTTCGCCGGTGCGGCCCGCCTTGTGCTGCACGTCGGTGATGGTCGATGTTCGGGTGACCGTGTCGCCCACGCGCAAGCCGCGATGGAACGACAGCTCGCTGCCCGCCCACATGCGGCGGGGCAGGGGCACGGGCGGCAGGAATCCGCCCAGCGTCGGATGTCCGTCTTGTCCGAGCGTGTGCTGCGGCGCGCGCGGCAGAAAGTAGAGCCAGTGCCAGAGCGGTGGCAGCGGCTCGCGCGCGATGGCCGCGCCATCGAGGTCGAAGGTGGCGGCCAGCGCGTGGACCGGCTCGGCTGCGAGTGTTTCAGTGCGCGATTCCGATCGGCCGATCCATTCCCGCAACTGTTCAAGCGTGGGCTGTGTCATGGTTTGAATTCCTTTTCACCGGCCAACGGCCAGCCAGTTTGCTACGTGGCCTTCCTGTTCGAGTCGCCAGACGCGCGCAATGATCGCGCGCATTTCGGCTTCGCTGGCGCCGTGGCGGAATGCACCAAGCTGGATGGCCTTGGCTTCGAGTTCCGGGCGCGACAGCGTGTTGTCCGGATCGCCCTTGGGCACATCGACGCGTGCTTCCAGCGTGCGCCCATCGGTCGTGCGCACGGACACGCGGCCGATCCATTGGCGCGGATAGGCGGCATTGATCTCGTCATCGAGCGCCATCGTCACCTTGTTGCAGAACGCGGCGATGCGCGGGTCCTGCAACGCATGCTGCTCGAATTCACCGAGGCCGGCATGGGTGTGCACCGCCACCAGGCCCAGTACGGTGCCCATCGAAAACTTCGCCTGATGGATCGTCACGGGGTTGACCACGGGGCCGAGTACATCGATCGCGCCCTGGTGCACGTGCGCCGTGACTGCTTCGATCTGTTCCGCCTGCAGGTGTTCGCGTTGCATCAGCGCCTTCAGAGCATCGGCGGCCGGATGGGTGTGACGGCAGGAAGCGAAGAACTTGAACGAGGTCTCGGCGGTTGCCCAGCGCGTGCCAAGACCATCGGTCAGCGCGGCGGGATTGGCGTCGCTCGACATGCCTGCGGCCATGCCTTGGGCACCTTCCAGAATCTGCTTGGCGCCGGTGAAGCCAGCGCGCGCGAGCCATGCCGATTGCAGGCCGTCCGCCGCGGCCTTGGCCGTGTGCAGCTGTTTGGAATCGGCTGCATCGCGCAGGAATTCCCACAGGCCCGCCGCCTGCGTGCCGGCGGAACCGAGCGCCTGGTTGATGCCTTCCGCGTCAAGGCCGTACAGCTTGGCCACTGCCGCCGCCGCGGCCAGCGTGCCGACCGTGCCGGTGGTGTGGAACACGCGATAGTGCGAGCGGCCCATGAATTCGCCGATGCGAATGCCCGCTTCATAACCCGCGATCGATGCCAGCAGCACCTCGGCGCCGGTCTTGCCTTCGGCTTGCGCGGCAGCCACCACGGCCGGGAACACCACGGCCGCCGGATGCAGCACCGAGCCGTTGTGGACGTCGTCCTGTTCCACCACGTGCGACGACGCACCGTTGATCAGCGCGGCAAAGTAGGGCGATGTGCGGCGGCGATCCACGAAAACTTCGGCGTCGCCGGAATTCGGTCCCATCGCGGCGGCAAATTCCTGGATGCGGCGAATGGCGGGGGCATCCTTGCCGGCGATTGCCGAGGCGATCCAGTCCAGGAACAGATCCTTGGTCCGTTCGACGACCGGTGCAGGCACATCGTCGAGCTTCAGCCGGGCCAGGAATTCGCAGAGCTGGCGTGTGGGGTAGGTTTCGTTGGGCATGTCTGTATTGGCGGTCAGAACGAACGCGGCAGTTCGAGCACGTGCTCGGCCACGTAGGACAGGA
>DAIOET010000088.1:0-12942 GCA_036746135.1 Cupriavidus sp. | reverse complement strand
CGATGATGCCGAGCCCAGGCGCCGCGAACGGTGTGGTGCTGAAGAACGGCATCGGTATCGCATTCTGGATTGCCGGCGTGCCAGGCAGTGCCGACATCGTGAACGTCGACGTGCCCAGCACGATTGCGGCGGGCATCAGCCGGTGCGGAATATCGGCCGCGCGAAACAGCGCGTGGGCCATCGGCGCCAGCACGAAAAACGCCACGAACAGGCTCACGCCGCCATAGGTGAGCAGCGCGCCGGCCAGTACCACGGCCAGCATCGCCCGGCGTGGCCCGAGCGTGCGGGTCATCCAGTTCGCAATCGCCGTCACGGACCCGCTATCGTCCATCAGCTTGCCGAACAGCGCGCCGAGCAGGAATAGCGGAAAGAACTGCGCGACAAATCCGGCGGCCGTGCCCATGAAGGTCTGGGTCCAGTGCGCCAGCAGCGGTTGTCCGGCCGTGGCCGCGGCCAACAGTGCGGCGGCGGGGGCGATGAGAAGGATGCTCCAGCCACGGAACGCCATCCAGATCATCGCCCCCAGGGCGATGACGATGCCTAGCAGGCCCACGATTCACACCTCCTGCAGCAGTTCGTCGAGATCGAACGAGGACTTGCGGCCCAGTGCATCGCCGTGGGCCGTCAGGAATTGCTCCGCCGCCGCGCGGCCCTCGTCGCGCAGCAGGCACAGGAACGGCCACTCGGCGTTCATCTTCGACGATGAACCGAATTCGCCCATGCGGTCGCTGGCGATGCGGTGGATGCGCATGCCCGCCCATTGCGCGCCCTCGGCATCGCCGGGGTCCGCCACACGCTGCAACACGGCGATCATGCGCAGTTCCTTGAGCAGGGCGGCATTGAACGAGATCTCGTTGACGCGGCCCAGGATGTCTCGCGCGCTGCGTGGCACGCCTTCCCGGGCCACCGGATTGATCTGCACGAGGATCGTGTCGCGCGACTGGCATTCGCGTACCAGCGGGGTGATGGTCGGATTGCCGGCGTAGCCGCCGTCCCAGTAAGGCACCCCGTCGATTTCCACGGCCTGGAATACGGTCGGCAGGCAAGCCGATGCCAGCAGTACGCTGGCCGTGACCTCGGTGTTCTTGAACACGCGGCCCCGGCCGGTCTCGACATTGGTGGCCGTGACAAAAAGATGGATCGGCGCCTGCGCCAGGACGTCGAAGTCGATGCTGGCGTGCAGGATCTCGGCCAGCGGATTGCTGCCGGCCTTGTTCAGGTCATAGGGCGACCAGATCCGCGCAGCCAGGTCGGCGGCAACGAACAGTGGAGAATTGTCGAGGGTCCAGCGGCCCAGAATGATGTCCAGCGGGCTGCGCCGGAATGGGCTGAAGCGGGAGGCGTCCGACACGCGGCGCCAGAAATCCTCCAGCGCTTGCCGCGCGCCGTCAGCGCCATTGAGCGCATGGCCGTGCACCAGCACGGCGGCATTCATCGCACCCGCCGAGGTGCCGGAGATGCCGTCAAGCTTGAGCCAGCGTTCTTCAAGCAGGCGGTCCAGCACGCCCCAGGTGAAGGCGCCGTGGGCGCCGCCGCCCTGTAGCGCCAGGTCAATCAGCAGCGGTTCCCGTGCCGCGCCCGGTACAGCGGTCTTGCCATCCTCGTTCATCCGACGCTCCCGAAGGTGAAACAGGTGAGGTACAAGCCGCTCTATTATTTGTTGTGCGGTGCAACTTCGGCAAGGAAGGTTTTCCGGGAAAGTCGATAGCGTCGGGTGTTGCTGGGTATTCAGATACTCAGCGAAGTGCTGAACTGCTCACAGTGGATTTATCGGAAGCCTGTGTGAATCCCACGGGCGGTATCGATCCGCCATTTAGGAATGGCGTTTACTCAATGATCTCGAACTGATCGAAATACTGTTCGTTCAGAGTCAGACCCAATCCCGGCAGGTTGTCGTCGAGCTGCAGATACCCGTTGTCCGGCGCCGGTTCACCCTTGAAGATGTAGTAGAACAGTTCGTTGCCGACCTCCACGTCGTGCACGGGGAAGAACTCCGACATCGGCGAAGCGGTGGACGCCATCGTCAGGTGATAGTTGTGCATCTGGCCCGCATGGGGAATCACGGGGACCGACCAGGCTTCGGCCATCGCATTGATTTTCTGTGCAGCGGTGATGCCGCCCACGCGATTGGTGTCGTACTGGATCACGTCGACGGCGCGACGCTCCAGCAGGTCCTTGAAGCCGTACGACGTGAATTCGTGCTCGCCGCCCGAGATCGGGAACGGGCTCATTTTCTTTAGCTCGGCGTAGCCTTCGATGTCGTCGGCAATGACCGGTTCTTCAAGCCAGCGCGGATTGAATTCGGCCAGGCGGGGAATGATGCGGCGCGCGTATTCGAGCGTCCAGCCCATATAGCATTCGAGCATGATGTCGACGCTGTCCCCGACCAGTTCGCGTAGCAGCCGAACCTGTTCCAGGTTCTTCTGCATCCCGGCCGGTCCGTCCTTGGGGCCGTAGCCAAAGCGCATTTTCATCGCGGTGAAGCCCTGGTCCAGATAGCGCTGCGCTTCGCCAAGGAATGCGTCCCGGTCATCGTTGTTGTAGAGCTTCGACGCGTAGCACCAGATCTTTTCCTTGGTGCGTCCGCCCAGCAGCTTGAATACCGGCCGGCCCGTGGCCTTGCCCATCAGGTCCCACAGCGCGATATCCACGGCCGAGATGGCCGCCATGCCGATACCCTTGCGGCCCCAGGCGTGGGTGCGGCGGTACATCTTTTGCCACAGGTATTCGTTGTCGAACGGGTCTTGTCCGATCACGATCGGCGCCAGGTACTGGTCGACGATCTGCTTGGCCACGCGCGGGGCCAGCGCGCAGTTGCCGATGCCGACATGGCCGTCGTCGGTTTCCACTTCCACCACAAGCCAGCCGTGAAAGCGGAACGATCCCATCGCGTCGCCGCGGTCAAACAGGATGTCCGTGGCATTGGTGCAGAAGTGCGCCTGTGGCGGCACGGTCTTGCCTTTCCATTCGAATACGCGCGCGCGGACGTTGGTGATCTTCATGGTGGGTTCCTTTGAGCGTCAGAGTCAGGCGGCGTGGGCATTGGCCAGGCGGCGGGCACCCATCTGGCAGGCCAGATGGAATGCCTGCAGCGTGGCGCCCGGATTGGCGCGGCCCTGTTGTGCGATATCGAATGCGGTGCCGTGCGCGGGCGTGGTGATCGGCACGGGCAAGCCACCCTGGATGGTCACGCCGCGCGAGAAGCCCATCAGCTTGATGCCGATCTGGCCCTGGTCGTGGTACATCGTGACGATGGCGTCGAACTGCCGCTGCTCCGGGCCGCCCTGTACCTTCAGAAAGATCGTGTCCGCCGGGAACGGACCCTGCGCCGCCACGCCGCGCGCCTGCGCGGCTTCCACGGACGGGCCGATCACGTCGATTTCCTCGCGGCCGAACGCACCGTTGTCGCCGTTGTGCGGATTCAGGCCGCACACGGCGATGCGCGGCGCGGCCACGCCAGCCTGGCGCAGCGCGGTGTCGATCAGATCGATCGCATCGCGCACACGCTCCGGCGTAATCAGCGCGGGCACCTCCTTGATGGCGACATGCGACGTGACGCGCGACGTCCACAGGCCGTCCAGCACATTGAACTCGCAGAACGGGCCGCGATAGCCGAGCTTCTGCGCAAACCAGTGCAGTTCGTCGTTGTGGCCCATGCCGGCGGCATGCATCGAGCTTTTGTTCAGCGGTCCGAACAAGATGGCATCGGCCTGGCCGGCCTGCGCCAGGTTCAGCGCCACCTGCAAGGTGCCCAGGCAGTAGCGGCCGCCTTCCGCGCTGGCTTCACCGCGTGGATAGACGGGTTTGTCGTCCAGCGCCCAGTGGTAGAGCCGGGGCCCCTGTTCGGTGCCCTGGAAGTCGGGCCGCTCCACCTCGGGCAGCGACAACCGGACGCCTGCCACCTCCATCGCGCGCTGCCATTCGTCGCGGTCGGCAATCAGAAGGATGCGTGCCTGCGCGGCAACGGGGTCGGCCAGCAGCCGGGCGATCAATTCGGGGCCGATGCCGGCGGGATCGCCGAGCACCATCGCAATACGGGGACGTTTGGTCATGATCAGTGGAGACAATCGAATTCAACGCATCAATCGAATCAATGGAATCAGTCGAGCTTGACGCCGAGTTCGGCGATCAGCTTGCCGTACCGCGCATATTCGCTGCGCGAGAAGGCGTCGAACTGGGCAGGGTCCATCGCACCGGGCACGGCGCCGACATCGCCAAGGCGGCGAATCGTGTCGGGGTCCTTCATCACCTGCGTCATCGCGGCACTGATCTTCTGCAGCGTGGCGGGCGGCGTGCCGGCGGTGGCATAGACGCCGTACCAGGTATTGGCCTGGATATCGGGCAGGCCAGCCTCCTTCAGCGTCGGCACGTTGGGCAGGAGTGCCGACCGCTTGTCGGACGTCACCGCCAGCGCGCGCAGCTTGCCGGCCTTGATATGGTTGATGACCGAGGGCATGGTTTCGAAGCTCATGTCCACCTGGCCGCCCATCAGGTCAACCAGTCCGCTGGCGCTGCTCTTGTAGGGCACGTGCAGCATCTTGCCGTGGATCTGATGGACGAAGGCTGCCGCGGCCAGATGCTGCGTGCTGCCGACGCCCGACGAGCTGTAGCGATACTTGTCCGGGTTGGCCTGGATCTGCGCCACCAGCGTCCGCGCATCCTGGATCGGTAACTGGTTGTTGACGACCAGTACGTTGGGCACCTGGGCAACCAGCGCCACCGGCACCAGATCCTTGAGCGGATTGAACTGCAGCTTGAGCAGATGCGGCGCGATAGCCTGGGAAGTCGATACCCCCATCAGCAAGGTGTTGCCGTCGGGCTGCGCCTTTGCGGTGATATCGGCGGCGATCGTATTCGATGCGCCGGGCCGGTTGTCCACCACCACCGGCTGTTTGAGGATGGCGGCCAGCTTGTCGGACACGATGCGCGCCATGATATCGGTGCCGCCGCCAGGCGCGGCGCCCACCATCATGCGAACCGGACGGGCATCGTCCGCCCATGCCGCGGGTATTGCCACGCTGAACCACGCAATGCCAGCCAGTGCCCCGGCCATCCATGTCTTCATGTCTGTCTCCGTCGTTTGCAGTCTGTGCCGCGTGACGATCACTATACGGAGGCCGGCATCACTCGAAAACTGAGCATTTCTGAAGCGGCGATAAACGGTGGTGATATCCGGGTTAACGTGGGCAGGCGCGGCGGGCGTGCCGGTGCGGGCCGCGAGCGATCACCGCAGGCGATCACCCTATGTGCAGGATTCAATAGGCAGCGGGCATGGGCGAGCCGTATATTGAGCGGCACGACATCCATAACGACATCACGACATCTGCAAGGAGACAGCATGACGACGCCCGTGTATCGCGGAGTGTTTCCCGTAGCGCCGACCATTTTCGATGCCCAGGGAGGGCTCGATCTCGATGGTCAGCGCCGTTGCATCGATTTCATGATCGATGCCGGATCGCACGGCATCTGCATCCTTGCCAATTTTTCCGAGCAGTTCGTGCTGACCGACGATGAGCGCCAGCTGCTGATGACGACCGTGCTCGACCACGTGGCGGGCCGCGTGCCGGTGATCGTGACCACTACGCATTTCAGCTCGCGTATCTGCGCCGAGCGCAGCCGCGCGGCCCAGGACGCCGGGGCGGCGATGGTGATGGTCATGCCGCCGTACCACGGCGCAACGATCCGTGTGCCGGAGCGGGCGATCCACGAGTTCTTCTCGACGGTGTCGGCGGCCATCGACATCCCGATCATGATTCAGGACGCGCCGGTCAGCGGCACCACGTTGTCCGCGCCGTTCCTGGCGCGCATGGCCAGCGAGATTGCCAATGTGTCCTACTTCAAGATCGAGGTGCCGCAGGCCGCGGCCAAGCTGCGCGAGCTGATCGCGCTCGGTGGGGACGCGATCGTCGGACCGTGGGACGGCGAAGAAGCGATCACGCTGATGGCCGATCTGGAAGCCGGCGCGACCGGTGCGATGACCGGCGCGGGCTATCCGGACGGTATTCGCCAGATCCTCGATGCCTGGCAGGCTGGCGATGCCGAGGGCGCCGCCGATCGCTACCAGCAATGGCTGCCGTTGATCAACTACGAAAACCGCCAGGGCTGGCTGGCAACGGCCAAGGTGCTGATGCAGGAAGGCGGCGTGATCCGCTCGGATGCCGTGCGGCATCCTCTGCAACCGATGCATCCGGCCACGCGCGACGGATTGCTGAAGGTGGCGCGCCGGCTGGACCCACTGGTGCTGCGCTGGGGACGCTGAACCGTAAGCGTGCTATGCCGTGCGGTCACGCAGCGCATCGATCAGCAGACTCATCGACGCTGTCACCGGCCGTCCGTGCCGGGTGACGATGCCATACGGCCCGAGCTTGATCGGCAAGGGCAGGGGCAGCACGGCCAGCGCGCCGAGCTGCGCGTAGTACGCCGCCACCGATTCTGGCAGGACGGCAATCAGATCGCTGTCGATCAGCAATGAAGTGGTCATCAGCACGGCTGCCGTCTCGATCGTCGACGGCGGCGGCGATACGCCGGCGTCTTCGAACGAACGGTCCAGCAGCGCGCGCATCGGGCTGGGCCGAGGCTGCATGATCCACGGAAAGCGCGTCAGCTCGGCGAACTGCAGCTTGCGCTTGCGCGCGAGCGAATGCTGGGGGCCGACGACGATGGCGAGTCCTTCGTCGCCCAACTGCTCGAATTCCACGCCGCTGCCATCCCATCCCTCGGGTACGCGGCCGAGCACGATATCGAGCTGGTCGCGCTCCAGCAGGGGCACCAGCACGTCGCTGGTATCGACCTGCACGGCGATTTCCAGTTGGGGATGGTCGCGGTTCAGATCGCGGATGACGTCGGCCAGCAAGCCCGGCGCGGGAGCCATGACCGCGCCCACGCGCACGCGGCCGATCTTGCCGGACTCAAGCGCTACCAGTTCATCGCGCAACCCGGCCATATCGGCGAACACGAGCTTGGCGTAGCGGGTGGCGGCCGTGCCAAAGCGCGTGGCGCGCAGTCCGCGAGCGTGCCGTTCGAACAGCGCCACGCCGAGCAGGTCTTCCATGTCCTGCAGCATCTTGCTGACCGCCGGCTGCGACAAGGTGAGCGCATCGGCCGCCTGGCGCAGCGATCCTCGCTCCTCGATGGCCACGAGCAGGCGCAGGTGCTGCATTTTCAGGCGGTTGTGCAGGGCGGATACCGAAGGAATCATGATGGGCAAGAGAACGTGGCGCATCATTCTAATGCGCCGGTTCGGGTTCGAGGTCCGCGACGCGATATGCGCGCGCTTACCCCAGCTTTCCCGTTTTCCTCTCCGCCTGTTCTGTGCGGATACCGGCCGCGAGTCTTTCACCACTGAAAGGTGGTTTGTGCATTGCGGAAATCGTCGCCACCCCTGAAATCTGCCGGCCTCCGAGCAGGAAAAGCGCATCACTGTTGCGCTGCATCGCAACATGAAAGCGTTGCGTTTTTCGACGGTAATCGCTCGTTCCATTGCCTTGACTTTGCATGATCTGAAGTCTTACGCTCCCGCCCATTGCAATTAGACGTTCGCATGTAGAACGCTGGTTCGATATGCGGTCAATTCGGATCTCAGGAGACAAGCCTTGAACAAGGTTGCCGGATTTTTTACAGAACTGATGCGCCGGTACTTGCCGGACCCCTTTGTGTTTGCCATCGGCCTGACGCTGTTGAGCATGGTGATGGCAATGGTGGTGGAGGGGCAGGGTGCCAGCGCCATCATCACGAACTGGGGCAAGGGATTCTGGAACCTGCTTTCGTTCACCACGCAGATGGCCGTGATTCTGGCGATGGGCTATGTGCTCGCTACCGCGCCACTGGTGGACCGGTTCCTCGATGGCATCGTGGCCAGGGTGCAGACGCCGCGCGGCGCCATCATCGTTGCCACGCTCGTCGGCGGTATCGGCAGCTACCTGAACTGGGGTTTCGGGCTCGTGATTGGCGGCATCATCGCCCGCAAGCTGGCGCTGAAGGTCAAGGGCGTGCACTACCCGCTGATCATCGCCTCGGCCTATAGCGGCTTCACGATGTACGGCCTGGGTCTGTCCGCGAGTATTCCGGTGCTGATCTCCACGCCGGGACATCCGATGGAAAAGCTGATGGGTGTGATCGCGCTGAAAGACACGATCTTCTCCCTGCCGATGCTGCTGACCAGCCTGGCCGTGATCGTCACGCTGCCGCTGCTCAACGCCATGCTGCATCCGCGCGATGCCAGGGACGTGGTCGAGATCAAGGAAGAACCGGAGGCGAAGGAATCGGCTGCCGGCGGCCATAGCATGGGCATCGAGAACACGCTGGCCGCGCGCATGAACAACAGCCGCCTGCTGAGCCTGCTGATCGGGCTGTGCGGCGTGGCCTACGCGGTGTTGTACTTCGTGCAGGGCGGCACGCTGGACCTGAACCTGATCAACTTCCTGATCCTGTTCATCGGCGTGCTGCTGCTGGGCACCCCGGCCAACTACGTCGCCAAGCTGAACGAAGGCATCAAGACGATTTCGGGCATCATCCTGCAGTATCCGTTCTACGCGGGCATCATGGCGGTGATGGCAGGCTCGGGACTGGTGGATACCATCTCGCGCGTGTTCGTCGATATCGCCACGCCGCAGACCCTGCCGTTCTGGGGCCTGGTCAGCAGCTTTGTCATCAACTTCTTTGCCCCGTCGGGCGGCGGCCACTGGGTGATCCAGGGTCCGTTCATGATCGACGCGGCCAAGGCCATCGGCAGTTCCGTGGCGCAGACGTCGATGTCGGTGATGCTGGGCAACGCGTGGAACGACCTGGTGCAGCCGTTCTGGATCCTGCCGGCGCTGGCGCTCTCGAAGCTCAAGCTCAAGGACGTGATGGGCTACACCGTGATCATGATGTTCTGGGTCGGCGCGATCTACATCGTGGCGCTGCTGGCCTGGGGTATGTTGACGCACTGATACCACCACTGGGAGACCTCGCATGCCGTACCTGATTGAAACGTTCGACAAGCCCAACCACCAGCACGTGCGCCAGGCCCAGCGGCCCGCGCACCTGGATTACCTGGAAGCCAACAAGAAGCTTCTGCTGGCCTGCGGCGCGAAGCTCAACGACGACGGCAGCGATGGCGGCGGCGGCATCTACATCCTCGATGTCGACACGCGCGAGGCCGCCCAGGCCTTTATCGAAGCCGATCCGTTCCATCAGGCGGCACTGTTTGCCGAGGTCAAGATCGTGCGCTGGCGCAAGGCCTACCTCGACGGCGTGCGCCATATCTGAGGCTGTCATGAAGCGATGGAAGCAACGGCCCGAAGGCGCCAACTGGGGCGACTTCGGCGACGACGACCAACTCGGCCGCCTGAACCTGATCACACCGGCATGCGTCCGCGCTGCGGCGCAGGAGATCCGCAGCGGCCGTACGTTCTGCCTGTCGTTGCCGCTGGACCTGCCCGGCGGCAACGTGCTGAATCCGCGCCGGCATCCGCCGGTGCTGCGGCCCACGTTCCGCGACGACGTCGCGTATGTGAACTTTCCGCTGGCCAAGGTCGACCCGCGCGCGTTGGACGTGCTCAGTGACGACCAGGTGCTGCTGTCCATGCAGTACTCCACCCAGTGGGATTCGCTGGCGCACGTGGGCGCGCTGTTCGATGCCGACGGCGATGGCGTGGCCGAAAGGGTCTATTACAACGGTTTCCGGCCCAACACCGACATCGTCGGCCCGGTCGACTACGCGGAATCCGACCACTTCGCCGCGCATCCGTGCGGCCATGACCATAGCCACGCCGAGGCGCTGGGCATCGAGACATTTGCGACGCATGGCATCCAGGCTCGCGGCGTGCTGGTCGACCTGGCGGAACACTTTGGGCGCGAATGCCGTACCGTCGGCTATGACGACCTGATGCGCGTACTTGACGCGGACAAGGTCGAGGTAGCCACCGGCGACGTGCTCGTGCTGCGCACCGGATTTGCCGAGATGCTGGTCGAAATGGCCGGCAAGCCCGACGCCGAGGTGCTGCACAACAGCTGCTGCGCGCTGGATGGCCGCGACGACAAGCTGCTGCAATGGATTACCGGGTCCGGCATCGCCGCGATTGCCGCCGACAACTACGCCGTCGAGCGCTACCCGGCGCGTCCGGTACCCGAAGAAAAGGGGCCGGTGCCGATGCTGCCGCTGCACCACCATTGCCTGTTCAAGCTGGGTTTGCCGCTGGGCGAGCTGTGGTACCTGCGCGACCTGGCCGCGTGGCTGCGCGATGAACGCCGTAGCCACTTTTACCTGTCGGCGCCGCCACTGCGGTTGCCCGGCGCGATGGGGTCGCCCGTCACCCCCGTCGCCACTGTCTGATTCCGCCACGTTTTCAAGAAGGAGCTGCCATGCTGTTCATGGTCGAAATGACTGTCCGTATTCCACATTCGCTCGACCCGCAATTGGTGGAGAAGATCAAGGCCGACGAGAAGGCGTACTCGCAGCAGTTGCAGCGGGAGGGCAAATGGCGCCATCTGTGGCGCGTTGCCGGGCTTTACGCCAACGTGAGCATCTTCGACGTCAAGGATGCCGACGAGCTGCACGCGACCCTGACGGCGCTGCCGCTGTATCCCTACATGGACATGAAGGTCACCGCGCTGGCGCAGCATGGTTCGGCCATCGCCCAGAACTGAGCGGGAGCCCGACCATGCCGTTCGCTGAACTTTCCGACGTCAAACTGCATTACCAGCTCGATGGCGACGCCAGCCTGCCGGTGCTGGTGCTGTCCAATTCGCTCGGCACGAACTTCGAGATGTGGCAGCCGCAGATGGCTGCACTGACACAGCACTTCCGTGTCCTGCGCTATGACACGCGCGGTCATGGCCGCTCGTCGGTGACCGAAGGCCCTTACAGCATCGCCCAGCTGGGCGGTGACGTGATTGCGTTGCTCGACCATCTGGGTCTGCAGCGCGTGCATTTCTGTGGCTTGTCGATGGGCGGCATCACGGGGATGTGGCTGGCGTTGCACCATGCGAGCCGCCTGGACAAGCTGGTGCTCTGCAATACGGCCGCCTATATCGGCCCGCCCGAGAACTGGACCAACCGCGCCGCCGCCGTCGAGCGCGACGGCGTGGGATCGATAGCCGCTGCTGTCGTCGACAAATGGCTCACGCCTGATTTCTCGGCACAGCAACCGGAACTGGTGCAGCGGCTGCGCGCCATGCTCGGTAATACCGACGCACGCGGCTACGCCGCCAACTGCCTGGCCGTCCGCGATTCGGACCTGCGTGGCGAGATCGGCCGCATCACGACGCCCACGCTGGTCATCGCCGGTTCGGGAGACATCCCGACGCCACCCGCTGACGGCCGCTTTCTGGCCGAAACCATTCCGGGCGCGCAGTACGTGGAACTGTACGCGGCGCATCTTTCCAACCTCCAGCAGGTGGAAGGGTTCAGCCAGGCGTTGGTGAAGTTTCTTGGCCGCTGACAATCGGCGGTGCCCAAACCGTTGATAACATCGCCGCCTGGACAATTTCTGGATTCAGGATGGCGATGACGAAGGGACGTTGGCCGCTGTGGCGCATTGGCATGGCAGGTCTGGGCACGTTGCTGCTGGCCGATGCGGTCATGCTCGCGGCCGGGGGCGTGTTCAATTTTGGCATTGTGCTGCCCGCGGCGATCGGGGTGGTGGCGCTGATCCTGGCGTTTCGCTGGGACGCGCTATCGCGCTGGCGCCATGCACGTCCGCGCATTCAGTGGCTGTGGCGCGCCGCGTGGATCATCTTCGCCGTCTGGCTGGTCAGCGTGGCGATCTTCTTCCGGTTCATCGTCAGCAGCACCACGGCGGATGCCACCGCGCGGACGGTGCCGACGGCGATCATCGTACTGGGCTCCGGCTCGCCGGGCTGCACCGTTTCTCCCACGCTGAAGGCTCGTCTCGACAAGGCATTGACGCTGGCGCGCAACGTGTCGGGGGTGCCGGTCGTGGTCAGCGGCGGGCGCGACTTCGGCGGTATGGACTGCACCGAAGCCGGCTTGATGGCGGACTACCTGGCCGCACAGGGGCTGGCGAGCGACCGGCTGATTCTGGAGGACCGCAGCACCAGCACCGACGAGAATCTGCGCTTCAGCCGCCGCCTTCTGACACAGCGCGGCGTCGATACCACGGGCCCGCTGGTGGTGGTGACCAGCGATTTCCACGTACCGCGCGCCGAACGGATTGCCCGCAAGGCGGGCTTCGCGTCCGTGTCTGGCGTGGGAGCGCCGACCCCGCTCTATATGCGTTACAACGCCTGGCTGCGCGAATATTTCGCCTATATCAGCGGGTGGCTGTTGCGCGAATACTGATCAGCCCGGCATGCCGAAATGGTCCGCGCGGGCCATCGGCCAGTATTTTTCCCAGAGGCTGAAACGGAGATTGCCGTTGACGAGATCGCCCGGCTGCAGGAAGTCGAACAGTTCGGACATCGGCTTCACTTCGCTTGGCGACAGGCGGCGCACGATGTGATGCGGCGTCAGGTCTCCAGGCGAATGGAGGCCAGCCGCCTGCAGCAGTTCCTGCAGCGCATGCACCGTGTGACGATGGAAATTGGCAACGCGCTCGGCCTTGTCCGGTACCACGATTGCGCGTTGCCGGATCGGGTCCTGCGTTGCCACGCCTACCGGGCAGCGGTCCGTATGGCATTTCTGTGCCTGCACGCAGCCCAGCGCAAACATGAATCCACGGGCGGCATTGCACCAGTCGGCACCCAGCGCTAGCGTGCGCGCGATATCGAACGCGCTGATCAGCTTGCCGCTGGCACCAATGCGGATCTTGTCGCGCAGATTCGCGCCAACCAGCGTGTTGTGCACCAGCAGCAGACCTTCCTGCAACGGCACGCCAATATGGTCGACGAATTCCAGCGGCGCGGCACCGGTGCCACCTTCCGCGCCGTCGACCACGATGAAGTCCGGCAGGATGCCCGATTCCAGCATGGCCTTGACCACGCCAAAGAAGTCCCACGGAT
>DAIOET010000087.1:1802-13021 GCA_036746135.1 Cupriavidus sp. | reverse complement strand
TGGCGGCTGAACTGCCCGACTACATGGTCCCGGCCGCCTTCGTCGTGATCGATGCCCTGCCGCTCACGCCCAATGGCAAGCTCGATCGCCGTGCTTTGCCCGCGCCGCAGGCAGAAGCGGCAGACCAGTACGTTGCGCCACGTACCGACGCGCAGCGCTGGCTTGCCGAGGTCTGGCAGGACGTGCTCGGGGTGGACCGCATCGGTCTGGACGACAACTTCTTCACCCTCGGTGGCGATTCGCTGCTGAGCCTGAAGGTGATTTCGCGCGTGCGCGCCAACAAGACGCTCGGCATCGACCTGAAGCTGCGCGACCTGATGCGAACGCCGACAATCGGCCAGCTCTTGCCCGACCAGTCCGCGGACAGCAAGTCCGCTCCCACCGCGCTGCGCGTGCTGGCGCAGGGGCCGACGGGCGGCACGCTACCGCCCGTGGCATGCGTCCATGCGGCGCTGGGCACGCTGTTCGATTACGACGCCATCGTCGCGCAGCTCGGCAGCCAGCGCACCGTCTATGGCTTCCAGTCGCGCGCGCTTGGCGATCCGGCCTGGAGCGACGTCTCGCTGGCCGCTATCGCCGCCGACTACGTGCGCGAATGGCGCTCGGTGCAGCCGCAGGGTCCGTACCTGCTGTTCGGCTGGTCGATCGGTGCGACGCTGGCCACATGGATGGCGCGCGAGCTGGAGAGCCAGGGACAGACCGTGCAATGGCTCGGCCTGGTGGACCCGTTCGTGCCGGAAGCGACCGCGCAACGCGACGGTGACGCGCCTGCCTGGCCGGCGGCCCTGGCCGAATTTGCCGCGCGGTTGCTACCCGGCGCCCCAGCGCTCGCCGTGTCGATATCGGTCGCCGCGACGCCTGATATCGAATCGGTCCGCGCATTGCTCGCGCCGCTTGCGGCTACGTCGTCTCACCAAGCCGTACTTGGCGCCGACGAACTGGCGCAGATGTTCGTGGCGGCGTACCGGCTTGGTGCGTTGGCGGCGGCGGATGCAGCGGTACCTGTCGTACAGGCGCCACGGTCTGTCTGGTGGCGCACGGGCCGCGAAGAGGCCGCCGCACGCCTTGCCGGCTGGCAGGGCACGCCCGCGCGGGAGACCGTGATCGATGGCGTGGACCACCACGCGATCGTCCGCGATGCCCGGCTGCTGGCCGATCTTGGCAAAAGCATCGATGCCGCTGCGCCGGTGGCCATGACGAGCCAATCCCCCGCCGTCGGTGCGGACATCCCGGCCGCAACCCTTCCGACGTAGGTATTCCGCAACATCCATGTAATAGAAATACGAATGATTTCTATTTAGAATATCCGGCGCAATCGAAAAACTGCAGAAAACAGGAGAAATATGAAAAGGGGTAAAAACGGTGGGCCTGCCCAGGCCCAGGGGAGCCGTCAACCATTCGCGCTGACCGCGCTGGCATTGGCTGTATCGATGCAGGCAGCGTATGCGCAATCCAGCGCACCGGCGGGCGGCGAAGCAACGCTGCCGACCGTCAGCGTGCGGGCCGATACCGTGGCCGAGAACTACGGGCCGGTTGGCAAGAAGTCGACGTCGGGTACCAAGTCCGATGTGCCGATCGAAGACACGCCGCAGTCGATCAGCGTGATCACCGCGGACCAGATCCGCAACCAGGGCTCGAGCACCATCGAGGAATCGCTGCGCTACAGCGCTGGCGTGCGCACGCAGCCCATCGTGGATACGCGGCGCGGCACGTACTACATCCGTGGCTTCAACGCGGCGCAGAACGGCCAGTACTGGGACGGCCTGAAGCTGCCCTGGTCCGGCGGCTACGGCTACTGGGACGTGGAACCGTATAGCCTGGAGCGCGTGGATATCGTCCGTGGCCCGTCGTCGGTGCTGTATGGCCAGACGTCGCCTGGCGGCCTGGTCAACCAGGTCAGCAAGCGTCCGCAGGCCGAGTCATTCAATGAAATCAACCTGAGCTTCGGCAATTTCGATCGCAAGGAAATCTCGGGCGATTTCACCGGCGCGCTCGACCAGGACGGCAAGGTGCTGTACCGCCTGACCGCGCTGGCGCGCGATAGCGGCACGCAGACCAACAAGGCTGGCGACGACCGCCTGTTCATCTCGCCGCAGATCACGTGGCGTCCGAGCGCGGACACCAACTTCACGTTCTACACGCAGATCTATCACGACAACGCCGGCAACAGCGCCAACTTCCTGCCGGCGCTTGGCACGATCACGCCGCTGGCGAATGGCTCGAAGATCCCGACCGACCTGTTCACGGGCGAACCGGGCTTTGACCGGTTCAAGCGCGAGCAGTACATGGCGGGCTACGAGTTCTCGCATCGCGTCAACGATACGCTGACGCTGCGCCAGAACCTGCGCTATGCCCACCAGTACGTGAGCTACGAAAACATCGGCAGCAATAGCGGTCTGGTCGCCAATCCGCCGAACGGCCCGTACCTGCTGCGCCGCCTTGGCCTGCGTTCGACGGAATCGTTCGACGTGTTCTCGGTCGACAACCAGGCACAGGTCAAGGTCAAGCATGGCATGTTCGACCATACGATCCTGGCCGGCATCGACTACTCGTATTCGCACTTTGACCGCCTGCTGGGCCAGACGGCGGTGACGCCCGCCAACGGCATTCCCACCGCAACCACGGAACCGCCGCTGAACGCCTTCAACCCGGTCTACGGCAACTTCGTCAGGACGGCCTACCAGACCGATACCGACACGCGCCGCAGCCAGATCGGCTTCTACCTGCAGGACATGCTGCGCGTGGCGGATCGCCTGGTGTTCCAGGCAGCCGGCCGCTACGACAAGGCCCGCGTCGATACCGATACGCGCACGATTGCCACCAATGCCGTTGCCAACACCGGCACCAACGATGGCAAGTTCACCGGCCGCGCCGGCGTGCTGTGGGAAGGCCCGTACGGCCTGTCGCCCTACTTTGCCTATTCGACGTCGTTCGAACCGACTGGCGCCACCACGCTCTATGGCGGCGGCTCGCCCAAGCCCACCACGGGCAAGCAGTACGAGGCCGGCCTGAAGTTCCAGCCCGTCGGCAGCCGCAGCTTTGCACAGATGTCGCTGTTCAACCTGACCCAGGAGAACGTGCTCACGACGTCGCCGGTGACGGGCCAGTTCTCGCAGCTTGGCGAAGTGCGCTCGCGCGGCGTGGAACTGGAAGGCACGTGGGCGGTGACGCCGAACTTCAACGTGCTGGCGTCGTACACGTACACCGACGCGGAAGTCACCAAGGCAGGTCCGAGCGCGCCGAATGCCGGCAAGACCCCGCAGTACATTCCGAAGCATATGGCGTCGCTGTGGGCGGACTATCGCCTGTCGAGCGACTTCGGCTTCCTGCAGGGCGTCTGGCTGGGCGGCGGCGTGCGCTACGTCAGCAAGACCTACGACCAGACCAACGTGACGACCGTGCCGGCGTTCACGCTGTTCGACCTGGCCGCCAGCTACTCGTTTGCCAAGCACTACACGCTGCGTCTGAACATCAACAACCTGTTCGACAAGACGTATGTGGCGGCGTGCGATAGCGCGACCAACTGCTACTACGGCCGCCGACGCACCATCATCGGTACGGCCAGCTACCGCTGGTAAGCGGCATATGCGGCCCGCCCTGCAACCTGGGCGGGCCGCGTTGTTCCGCAGGAGCACAAGAACATGAAAGCCCCCACGCTGCGTTTCTGGTACGCGATTCACCGATGGACCAGCCTGCTATGCACGCTGAACCTGCTGGTGCTGTGCGTGACCGGGCTGCTGCTGATTTTTCACGAAGACATCGACGCCCTGCTTGGCCAGGAGCATCACGGCATGGTGGCCGCCGAACGCACCGTGGCGGTGCCGGCACAACGTCCGTCGCTGCAATCGCTGGTCGATACGGCGCAGGCCGCTTACCCCGGGCAGGTGACGAAGTCCATCTCGTTTTCCGATGAGGATGCCGACGCGATCGGCGTGCGGGTGGGTCCGCCGGGCGAACCAAAGCTGCGCAACGGCACGACCACGCAGTTCGACGCCGCCACCGGCGCCACACGCAAGCCCGGACCGCCGGGCGAGACGTTCAGCGGCTTCATCCTCAAGCTGCACCTGAACCTGTTTCTCGGCCTGCCGGGGCAATTCTTCATCGGCTTTATCGGCGTGCTGTTCGCGCTGAGCCTGATCAGCGGACTGGTGGTCTACGGGCCGTTCATGCGCAAGCTGGCGTTCGGGCTGGTGCGCTTTGGCAAGCCCGTGCGCATCGTGCAGGCCGATCTGCATAACCTGTTCGGCATCGTCGTGATGGCCTGGGCGCTCGTGGTGGGGCTGACGGGCACCTTCCTGTCGTTCTCGCCGCTGATCATCGGCGTGTGGCAGAAGACCGAGCTGCAGCATCTGATCGCCACACTGCCGGGACCGACGCCCGCGTCGCTGGTTCCGGTCGACCGTGCGCTCGCGGCAGCCAGCGAGTCCGTGCCTGGCAAGGACCCCGCTTTCGTGTTCTATCCGAACACCGAATTCTCCACGGGCCGCCATTACGGTGTGGTCCTGCGCGGCCATACGGAACTGCAGAAGCGCGTCTATGCCATCGTGCTGGTCGATGCCGGCGACGGCAGCGTGGCCGCCGTGCGGGGCATGCCCTGGTATCTGCAGGTGCTGCTGCTATCGGCGCCGTTCCATTTTGGCGACTACGCGGGACGGCCGCTGCAGATCCTGTGGGCGCTGCTGACCGTGCTGACCGCCGGGGCCACCATCACCGGATTCATCTTCTGGCTCAAGCGTCCGCGCCGCAGCCGTGAAGATGCGCGCTCCCCGCTGCCGCCGCAACTGTCGGGAGACCAGGCATGAAACTGATCGACGATACATGGCCGATGCCGGTTCTGCTTGGCGTGTTATCGCTGGGCGGCCTGGCCGCCGGCATCTTTGGCGACGGCGCGTGGGATGCGCTGTGCTGGGTCGGGCTCGGCGTGCCAGTGGCTGTTACCGCGTGGTGGCTGTGGCGGCAGTGGCGCGCGAAGGATCGTTCGGCACTGGATTGACCGCCACGCGCGGACACGTGCCGCAGTGCTCTCCGGCGGGCAGCCGGTAGTTCAGGCAGCAGATGCGGCGCACGGGCGCGATGCCCGGCGAGCCCGGTTCCATGCCCGCCCGGAAAGCACCGTGGAGCGGATTGGGATACCCGTCGGCCGATACGGCGTGATCGATCCACGCCAGCACCTCCGCGCGCCCTGCCGCGTCCAAAGCCGGATGCGCGGCAAGCTGCCGGGCGATGCCCGATGCCGCGACACCTCCGGTGCACCAGAGCAGGCGCTGGGAAACCCTGCCTGCGGTTGCCAGCGCCGCCACGACATCCGGCAAGTGTCGGTTCATCAGCGGTGACAGCAAGGCTGGCAACGTCGTGACGGCCGGCTCACCACCATCCGGCAACACCAGGCTTTCAAGCCACCCCTCTTGCGCGATGCGCGGGACCGCCCGATCGAATGGCAGGCGGCGCCGATGCACGGCCGCCGCAACCAGCGCCCCTGGCACCACCGCCATCGTGTAGTCACGGAACCAGGCTGCCGCCAGCGCGCGCAGGTCCGCGCAGCGCGTGGCTTGCGACAGGCGCGCCAGACACTCGACGGCCCAGTCCGCGCGCGGCGTCTGTGCCTGCGCCGCGACATGCAGCCGTTCGGCGTATGGACGCAAGGCGCCGGTGAAAAACGGGGCGAGGAAATCAATCATCGGACGATCATCGGATTCAGGCGGAAACAGGGCGTGAAGCACGCCCACTGCCTTAGACGAATGACCGTCGCAAGGAATTAGGCCGCCCGGCACCGCCCTAACTTTCCGTGGCCGCCACACGTCTTCCAGACAGTGTCGATCCCAAATTCCTTCCGCATGTCGCTTATCGCCTCCCTGCCGCGCAAGCTGCGGCTGACCATCGTCCTGGCCGCGGCGGCCAGTCTTGCAGCAGGCCTGTGCGCCGTCAGCATGGTTGCGCTGATCAATCGCGTGCTGGCCACGCAAGGCGCGGACGCGCCACAACTCGCACTGCCGTTCGCGGCGTTGGCCATTGCGGTGCTTGCTTGCCGCACGCTGGCTTCCACACTGTTCGTGCGCGTGAGCCAGAGCGCACTGGCGCGCATTCGCGCACAGATCTGCGAGCGCTTTATCGGTGCGCCCTACCCGCATATCGAACAGACTGGCAATGCGCGCGTGCAGGCCGCGCTTGCCGACGACAGCCAGCATGTGGCGAATGGTCTGTCGGTAATTCCCGTGGTGCTGACCAACAGCGTGGTGGTGCTTGGCTGCCTCGGCTATCTGGCCTGGCTGTCACTGCCGACGTTCGGCATAGCCTGCGCGATCCTTGCGATCGGTTCGTGGGTGTATCACCTCAATCATCGTCGCGCGCTCGTGCACCTGAAGCAGGCCGGCGCGGCGCAGGACGCCCTGCATGGCCAGTTCAAGGCGCTGGTCTCCGGTGCGCGCGAGCTGAAGCTCAATCATGACAAGCAGCGCAGCTTCCTGCACGACAGCCTCGGCGTGACGCTCGAAGCCGTGCGCACGGCGCGGACGCGCGGATTGTCGATCTTCTTCGTCGCGCTCGGCTTCGGCAGCTTTCTGTTCTTTGCAGTGATCGGCGGTGTGCTGTTCACCCCGCGAGCAACGCCGCTCGATCCGGCCGTCATGACCGGCTTCACGATCATGTTCCTGTACATCATGTCTCCGCTGGAGTCGCTGCTCAATGCATTGCCCGCGCTGAGCATGGGGCGCGTCGCCTATGCGCGCATCGAAGCGCTCGGCGCCGATGCCGAACCGGAGGCGCCGCCACGTGGCCAGGCGGCCGCGCCATTCGCATCGGTCGCGCTCGATGGCGCCAGCCACCGCTATTTCCACGAGGCCGAGAACAGCTTCTTCGCGCTCGGCCCGGTCGATCTGACGCTACGCGCCGGCGAAATCGTATTCCTGGTCGGTGGCAACGGCAGCGGCAAGACCACGCTGGCCAAGCTGATCGCGGGCCTGTATCCGCCGCTGTCCGGTCATCTGCGCCACAACGGACAGGCAGCCGATGCGACGCAACTGGCCGACTACCGTGGGCTGTTCTCGGCCGTGTTCTCGGACTTCCACCTGTTCGACACGCTGCTGGCCCATGACCCGCAGGACGAGGCGCTGGCCAATCGCCTGATACAGCGCTTTCAGCTCGGCCACAAAGTCAGCGTGCGCGACGGGCGGTTCACCACACAGGCATTGTCGCAAGGCCAGCGCAAACGCCTGGCACTGATCGTTGCCTGCCTGGAACGGCGGCCGGTGCTGATTCTCGACGAGTGGGCCGCGGATCAGGACCCGCTGTTCAAGGACATCTTCTATCGGGAAGTTCTGCCCGAACTGCGCGCGCAGGGTAAGGCCGTTCTCGTGATCTCGCACGACGACCGCTATTTCGATCTGGCAGACCGCATGGTCAAGATCGAGAACGGCCAGATCGTTGCCGATACCGCAACCGATACCGATCCCGCAACCGCATCCCAGGCCGCCGCGCAGCCGCTGGCCGTGGCCTCGGCCGCCTGACACTCATCCACGATATTGCCCATGCCCCTGCACCCAGACCTCGAAGCACTGCTCGACATGGTGGAAATCGCCACCGCCACGGGCAAGCGCCCGGTGATCCACCAGTTGACGCCGGCACAGGCGCGGCGCGAATTCGACGAGGCGTCCGTTGCGCTGGACCTTCCGCCCGAACCGCTGGCCCGCGTCGAAACCCTGGCCGTCCCGACCCGCGACAGCCAGCGGATCGACGCGCGGCTCTATGCACCGCGCCAGCGTGGCGATGGTCCACCGCTACCGGTGTTGCTGCATTTTCATAGCGGCGGCTTCACGGTTGGCAGCCTCGATTCCCATGCATCGCTTTGCAGCGCGATTGCGGCGCGCACACCTTGCGCCGTGGTATCGGTCGCGTACCGGCTCGCGCCCGAGCACAAGTTTCCGACCGCTGCCAATGACGCCGTCGACGCATTGGCCTGGCTTGGCGCGAACGCCGCCGCGCTGGGGCTCGATGCAGAGCGAGTCGCCGTCGGCGGCGACAGCGCGGGCGGCACTCTCAGCGCAATGCTGGCGCTGGCCGCACGCGACGATCCCGCGCTGCCGCAGCCGTGCCTCCAGGTGCTGTGCTACGCGGGCCTGGGTGGCGGCACGGACTCCGAATCGCATCGGCGTTATGGAAACGGCCACCTGCTCGATACCGAAACGATCGAGTGGTTCTACAGCCAGTACCTGCGCGATGCGCGTGACCGCGAGGACTGGCGCTTTGCGCCACTGCGCGCGGCCAGTCACCGGCACGTGGCACCGGCGTGGATCGTGCTGGCCGAATGCGACCCGCTCCGCGACGAAGGCCATGCCTACGCACGCAAGCTCGCCGATGCCGGCGTGCCCGTGACCGTGCGCGAATACGCGGGCATGGTCCACGAATTCCTGCGCATGGGAAATATCGTGGCCGACGCCGCGCAGGCACATGAAGACCTTGCCGGCGCGCTGGCGCATGCCTTTGTAAATCCCGGCCGCCCTGCGTCGTCTCGACTGCATGCCGCCTGACAACCATTCCGCCTGAACCGAACCGATGCCGATCCCGACCTCTTTCTCACACATCGCCTTCGCCGCGCAGCCGCTCTTGCGCTGCGAAAGCCGCTTCGATGGCAAACGTCTGACAGTCACGCAGCACGGCCGGCAGCTTGCACGGTTCGCGCTCGACGACAACGCGCTGCACCTGCTGGACTGCGACACCGACGCCAACGCGCTAGCGCACGCAACGGTGGCCGCCCTGGATGCCGCCTTTGCGAACGGCGCGCCATTCAGCCTGCAGGTCAAGATCGAATCACGTGACGCCGCGCACCAGCTGGCTGGCCTGGGCGTATGCGTCGAAGACAAGACTGGCGCCAGCGTGGCGCACGCAAGCCTGCTGTGGCAGCGCCCCGAGCTTTACATGGCGCCATCCGCCGGCCCCTATCCGCTGCACTATGCGATGACCGACGGCAAGCGTCATCCGCAGCGTCCGCCCAAGCCCGCCGGCGTGGTCTACGCCCGGTACATCCCGTGGCTCGACAAGACGCTGACGCTGCGCGCGGCCGAACTGGAGCGAGACCTGCCGCTATTGCACCGATGGATGAACGATCCCGACGTCGCTTACTTCTGGAACGAGGAAGGCGACGAGGCAAAGCACCGCGCCTACCTGCAAGGGCTGATCGACGACCGTCACATGCTGCCGCTGATTGCCGCGTTCGACGATACGCCGTTCGGCTACTTCGAGGTCTACTGGGCCAAGGAAAACCGGATCGCCCCGTTCTACGACGCACTGGACCACGACCGGGGCTGGCACGTGTTGATCGGCGAACCGGCGTTTCGCGGCAAGGCGTTCCTGACCGCGTGGTTCCCGTCCATCCAGCATTACCAGTTCCTGGACGATCCACGCACGCAGCGCATCGTGGGCGAACCGCGCGCGGACCACGTGCGCCAGATCGCCAACCTGGATAAGGCAGGGTTCTCGAAAATCAAGGAATTCGACTTCCCGCACAAGCGCGCCATGCTGGTGATGCTGCTGCGCGAGCGGTTCTTTGGAGAACACCTGCTGATGCCGGCGCCGACCGCGCCGGAAGCTACGCGCCCCTGATTCATCTGCCCCGGTGGGACGCCCGAGCGCCCCACCCTTTCCTCCCGATTTGAGCCAAGGACCGAACCCATGACGCTTCGCGACATTCCTCCCGCCGTCCACGACCTGATTGGCATCGGCTTTGGGCCGTCCAACCTGGCCCTGGCCATTGCATTGCAGGAGCAGAACGCAGCCGGCAGGCCGCTGGACGCCCACTTTCTGGAAAAGCAGCTGCACTACCAGTGGCACGGCAATACGCTGGTATCCCAAAGCGAGATGCAGATCTCGTTTCTGAAGGACCTTGTGTCGATGCGCAACCCGACCAGTCCGTACAGCTTTGTCAACTATCTGCACCGCCACGGTCGTCTGGTCGATTTCATCAACCTGCGCACGTTCTATCCCAGCCGCATGGAGTACAACGACTACCTGCGCTGGGCCGCCAGCCACTTTGCCGGACAGTGCAGCGCGGGCGAGGATGTGCAGCGCATCGAGCCGGAGCCGCCGCGCGGCCACGATGGCCGGATCAACCGCGTGCGCGTGGTTTCGGTGGACAGCCAGGGCCGCGAGCGCGTGCGCACGGCTCGCGCGGTGGTGCTGTCGACGGGCGGCACGCCACGCATTCCCGAAGCATTTGCCAGCCTGCGTGGCGATGCCCGGGTCACGCATCACAGCGGCTATCTGAACTGGGTCCTTCAACAGCCGTGCGCGAGCGGCAAGCCGATGCGCATCGCCGTGGTTGGCGCGGGCCAGAGCGCCGCCGAAGCATTCATCGACCTGCACGACAACCACCCGTCGGCCAAGGTGGACTGGCTGGTGCGCGGCGCGGCGCTGAAACCCGCCGACGACAGTCCGTTCGTCAACGAAATCTTTGCGCCGGCCTATACGGACGTGGTGTTCGAGCAGACCCAGGCCGGCCGTGACCGCCTGATCGACGAATACCTGAACACGAACTACTCGGTCATCGATGCGGACCTGATCGAACGCATCTACGGCATGTTGTATCGCCAGAAGGTCAGCGGCCAGTTCCGCGTCAACCTGCTGACATGCAAGGCGGTAAAGGCCGCGCACGCCGGCACGCATGGCGTGGAGCTGACCGTCGCCACCACCGCGCCGAGCACGGCCACCACCGCCGATACCGAGACGCGCCGTTACGATGCCGTGGTGCTGGCCACGGGCTACGAGCGCGAAAGCCATCGGCGCCTGCTGGAACCGTTGAGCCGCTATCTGGGCGATCTTTCGGTGGATCGCAACTATCGTGTGCAGACCGCGCCAGAGCTGGCCGTGCCGGTGTACCTGCAGGGGTTCTGCCAGAGCAGCCACGGGCTCAGCGATACGCTGTTGTCGGTATTGCCGGTTCGCGCCGAGGAAATCGCGGGCGATATCCACGATGCGCTGAACGCCGCGCAAGGCTGGGCGGCGCAGCCGCTTCAGGCCGGCGGCAGCCAGGCCATCGCGGCGGCATAACCGTCGGGCGCGGCAAGCGCATATAGCCGGGTCCGCGCCAGCGCCGCCGCATGCGCGGCAGGCAGGCCGGACTCGGGCACCACGGCGTGGCGCGCGTCGCCGGCCGCCCGGATGATCACGGAGACATGCTGCAGGTGATCGGCGATCCCGATGCCGAGCGCCTTCAGCAACGCCTCCTTGGC
>DAIOET010000087.1:0-1702 GCA_036746135.1 Cupriavidus sp. | reverse complement strand
ATCCACGCATGGTCTCCCGCATGCGACACGTTGAACGCCGGCGCGCCAGCCATCGCCAATCCCGGTTTGCCATGAGCGCCGGACACCAGGCATAGCGACGCCGGCTCGCATTGCAACCGCCGCGCCAAAAGGTAGCGCAAAGCCGTGCGCGTAGCGGCGTACCGCAGCTGGTCCCGCGGGTGGCGCAGCGCGGCATGGCGCGCCCGCTCCTCCGGACTCAGGCAGGCAGCCGCCATCTCCTCGATTTCAGCGAGGTCTTTCAGATCGAGTTGCCAAAGCGCCACGGTCGGCAGGGGGCTGGGCAATCGTGTCAGCGGCCACTCGGCCGCAAGGATTCGCGCGTCCATCCAATACGTGACGAATAAGCGTTCCAGGAAATTAATCCTGCCGAAGGCTCCGCATCCGCCGCCTAGACGAAGCAGGAATCGTGAAATTTAATTGCTTCCATATGCTGGAATCGTGACAACTATTTCTCTTGAAGTAACATCAGGGTTACATTTTAGTTAATTGACTATCATTCTCATTATTATTAACTTACCTGCTCCGCACTGCATCAGCCCCAAGGAGCCGCCCCCGTGATTCCCGCAACCGAAGTTCGAAAACGCCCCGCCGCGCCCGTGGGCGCCGATACGCTATTGGGGTTGTTCATGGAAAACCGGCGCGCGCTGGTAGGCGCCGCGGCTAGGATCGTGGGGTCCCGCGATATGGCCGAAGACGTGGTGCAGGACGCGTTCCTGCGGCTGCGCGACATGACTGACGACGGCGCCATCCGCTGCCGTCTGAGCTATCTGTTCCAGGTGGTCCGAAACCTGGCCATCGACACCTACCGGCGCCAGGCGCTGGAGCAGAAATGGATGGCTGCCGAGGACGAAGGCATGAACGCGCCCTCGCCCACCACATCGCCCGACATGATCATCATCGGCCGCCAGGCACTCTGTGCGCTGGCTGGCGCGCTCGCGGAGCTGCCCGAGCGCACGCAACGTGCATTCGAGATGTGTCGCGTGCAAGGGATGGCGCAGAAAGACATCGCATCGCAACTCGGCGTATCACCGACGCTGGTGAACTTCATGGTGCGCGATGCCTGCATCCATTGCCGCGCGCGGCTGACGCGCCAGCAGGCAATCTGAGTGGCCGCGCGAGGGACCGAGGACTGCGGTCGACGGTAGAATGCGGGCCCGTCTGCGAGACGCAGACCGAACCGGAATACCCATGCAGAACTCGGACATCGACGCCATCACCCAGGCCTTTGCGCTGGTCAGCGAATTTGGCGAAGGCAAGAACCCGCGCTACCAGGTAGCCAGCGAGGCCGAAGCGCTGAAGCTGGCCACGCATCGCCACTACAAGGGCGGTCTGTATCGGCGCGTCTTTGAGGCCACGCATACCGAGAATGGCGAAGTGCTGACGGTCTACGTCCATATCTGGCCGCACAACACTTCGCCGTGGGCGCGCCCGGCCGAGATGTTCCACGGGCGCCTGGAAGACGAGCGGCTGCGCTTTGCGCCGCTCGACCCGGCCTGAGGCTTCCTGCCGAATCAGGCCATTGCGGGCACCTGGAAGGACGATACCGACGCGCGCAGCACATCGGCCTGTTCCTCCAGCGCCTTGGCCGCCGCCGCGGCTTCTTCCACAAGCGCGGCGTTCTGCTGGGTCATCTGGTCCATCTGCGTGACGGCCTTGCCAACCTGGTCGATGCCGGCGCTCT
>DAIOET010000086.1:0-13133 GCA_036746135.1 Cupriavidus sp. | reverse complement strand
CCGCAATGCGATTCTCCGTCTACCAGGAAAGCCGGAAAGGCGGCCGCCGGATCAATCAGGACCGCATGGGCTACTGCTTTACGCGCGACGCCCTGCTCATGGTCCTGGCCGACGGCCTGGGCGGCCATGCCTTTGGCGAAGTCGCCGCGCAGCAGGCCCTGCAAACGCTGGCGCGCCAGTTCCAGACGCAGGCCCGCCCGTCCATCCGCAATCCCGCAGATTTCCTGCAGGATACGATCATGCTCGCGCACCGCGAGATCCACCGGTACGCGGAGGCCAACAAGCTGGCCGACGTGCCGCGCACCACCGTGGTCTGCTGCCTGATCCAGAACGGCCAGATTCATTGGGCCCATGCGGGCGACTCGCGCTTCTACCTGATGCGCAAGGCCGCGCTGCTCACACGCACGCGCGACCACTCCAAGATCGAAAACCTTCTGCAGCAGGAACGCGTGCTGCCTATGGAGGTGGCCAACCATCCGGAACGCAACAAGCTGTACAACTGCCTGGGGTCGCCCAACCTGCCGCTGATCGATATCGGCGGGCCGGTGCGGCTGGAGCCGGGCGATGTGGCACTGCTGTGCTCCGACGGGTTGTGGGGCGCGCTCGACGAAAAGGTGATTGTCGACAAGGTCACCCATCTGTCGGTGGTCCATGCGATCCCGGACCTGATCGAACAGTCCCTGGCCAATGCCGGCGAAGGTGCCGACAACACCACAGCCATCGCCATGATGTGGGAAGCCGACGCCACAGTGCCGAACGAGGAAGCGGTACTGACCGACACGCTGCCGCTGAACGCCTTCACGACCTCGATCCTGGAACGGACCGGCACCGAGACCGATCTGCTGTCCGAGGAAGAAATCGAACGGTCGATTGCGGAAATCCGCGCGGCCATCGACAAAACCTCCAATCTGATGCGCTGAGGCGCTGGCAAGGCGATTCCGGCGCCACCACGCGGCCGGAACCGCCAGGTTTCGCTTTCCCGGCGGTTCGATCCGCCTCCGCGCGCATCGGCGGGCGCACAATGCGCCCACCGGCGTTAGAATCGCGGTCTCACCCGATTCCAACGAAAGATTCCCATGCGACCCAGCGGACGCGCGGCCGATGCGCTGCGACCCATCACCCTGACCCGCCATTACACCCGTCACGCCGAAGGTTCGGTGCTGAGTGCCTTTGGCGATACCAAGGTGCTGTGCACGGCCAGCGTGCTGACCAAGGTACCCCCGCACAAGAAAGGCAGCGGCGAAGGCTGGGTGACGGCCGAATACGGCATGTTGCCGCGTGCCACGCATACGCGCTCGGATCGTGAAGCCGCGCGCGGCAAGCAGACCGGCCGCACGCAGGAAATCCAGCGACTGATCGGTCGCGCCATGCGTTCGGTCTTTGACCTGTCCGCACTGGGCGAGCACACCATCCACCTGGATTGCGACGTGCTGCAAGCCGACGGCGGCACGCGCACGGCAGCCATCACCGGCGCCTTCGTGGCGGCGCACGATGCCATCTCCACCATGCTGCGCGACGGTCTGATCAAGACCAGCCCGATCCGCGACTTCGTGGCAGCGGTGTCGGTTGGCATGGTCGATGGCGTGCCCGTACTCGACCTGGACTACGCTGAAGACAGCAACTGCGATACCGACATGAACGTGGTGATGACCGGCAGCGGCGGTTTCGTCGAAGTCCAGGGCACGGCCGAGGGCGCACCGTTCAGCCGCGCCGACCTGGATGCGATGACACGCCTTGCCGAAGCCGGCATCGCGGAACTGGTGCGCCACCAGAAGCAGGCGCTTGGCCTCTGATTGCAAAGGGGATTGACGATGCAACGCCTGGTCCTGGCCTCCAATAATTCCGGCAAGGTGCGCGAATTCAGCGCGCTGCTGTCACCGCTCGGATTCGACGTCGTGCCGCAAGGCGAGCTTGGTATTCCCGAAGCCGAGGAGCCATTCGTCACGTTCGTCGAAAACGCACTGGCCAAAGCCCGTCACGCCAGCCGGCTGGCAGGGATGCCGGCGCTGGCCGATGACTCCGGCATCTGCGTCGACGCCCTCGATGGCGCGCCCGGTGTCTACTCGGCCCGCTATGCGCATATGGTTGGCAAGCCCAGGACCGATGCCGCCAACAACGCGCACCTGATCTCGCAACTGGCGGGCAAGCTGAACCGGCACGCGCACTATTATTGTGTGCTGGTGCTCGTGCGCCATGCCGACGATCCGCGCCCGATCATCGCCGAAGGCATGTGGGCCGGTGAAGTGGTCGACGCCCCGCGCGGCGCGGGCGGCTTTGGCTACGACCCGCACTTCCTGCTGCCCAAGATTGGCAAGACGGCGGCGGAACTCAGCTCCGATGAAAAGAACAGCATCAGCCATCGCGCACTTGCCCTGCAGGGGCTGGTATCACGGCTGCAGGCCGCGAGCCTCAAGGTTGGCGCATGATTCCGATCATTCCCGCCGGCAGCAGCAAGCCGGCTGAAGTATCCGCGGCCGGCAACCAGCAGCTATGGCTCAAGCCGGGCCAGATCGCCCTGCCCGGCTCGCCGCCGCTCTCGCTCTACGTTCATATTCCCTGGTGCGTGCGCAAGTGCCCGTACTGCGATTTCAACTCGCATGCGGCACCGGGCAAGAACGACAGCCACGATATCCCCGAAGAGATCTATCTCGACGCACTGCGCGCCGACCTCGAACAGTCGCTGCCACTGGTGTGGGGGCGCGCCGTGCACACGGTCTTCCTGGGAGGTGGCACGCCGAGCCTGCTGTCGGCCGCCGGCATGGACCGGCTGCTGTCGGATATCCGCGCACTGCTGCCGCTGGACGCCGACGCCGAGATCACGATGGAAGCCAACCCTGGCACGTTCGAGGCCGAACGCTTTGCCAGCTATCGCGCCAGCGGTATCAACCGGCTGTCGATCGGCATCCAGAGTTTCAACGACCAGCATCTGCAGGCGCTGGGCCGCATTCACGGCGAGCACGAAGCGCGCGCGGCGATCGATATCGCGCTGAAGCACTTCGACAACGTCAACCTGGACCTGATGTATGCGCTGCCGGGCCAGACCATCGACGAGTGCATGCGAGATCTGGAGGCCGCGCTGTCGTATGGCACCACGCATCTTTCGCTCTACCACCTGACGCTGGAACCGAACACACTGTTCGCCAAGTTCCCGCCCGCGCTGCCCGACGAGGACCTGGCCTACGAGATGCAGGACATCATCGAGGCACGCACGGCACAGGCCGGTTATCGCCACTACGAAACCTCGGCGTATGCCAAGCCGCATCGTGAGGCAAAGCACAACCTCAACTACTGGCGCTTTGGCGACTACCTCGGCATCGGTGCCGGCGCGCATGGCAAGCTGTCGTTCCCGAATCGTATATTGCGCCAGATGCGCCACAAGCATCCGGCCACGTATATGGAACAGGCAATGACCGGCAATGCCGTGCAGGAGTCGCGCGAAGTTGGCGCGGACGAATTGCCCTTCGAGTTCATGCTCAACGCGCTGCGGCTGACCGACGGCGTGCCGGCATCGAGCTTCCATGACTACACCGGCTTGCCTTTGCATACGATTGGCAAGACCTTGGCCGCCGCGGAACAGAAAGGACTACTCGAAGCCGATCCGACGACGATCAAGCCAACGGAGCTTGGCCGCCGCTTCCTGAACGATCTTCAGGAAATGTTCCTCAAGGATTGAAGGACGGACGTTGACGGACGGTGCAAACAAAAAGGCCACACGCAATACACGTGTGGCCTTTTTGTTTGATTTGCAGCGTACTCAGTAAGGCGTCGCCATATCGTTGGCCACGCGCGCGCGGTCGCCCACTCGCAGGTTGCCTAGATTGCTTTGCGTCACTGTTGCCACGCGGCCGTCATCAAGACGGACGTTGACGCGATACGCGGTCGACGTATTGCTGCCGGTGCGCTTTTCAATCTGGTTGCCCGCCACTGCACCACCCACGGCGCCCACGATCGTGGCAGCGGTCTGACCGCGTCCGCCACCGATCTGGTGACCCAGCAGGCCGCCGGCCGCGCCGCCAATCACGGTACCCAGGATGCCCGAGCTGCCCTGCGTGGATTGCACTGGCTCGATCGATTCAACGCGCCCCACGAATACCGAACCGGCCGGTGCCTGGTAGGTCGAGGTGCCCGGCTGTTGATAACCGGTCGGAGGCGGTGCGGTGTTGTAGTTGCCATATCCGCCGTAACCCGGCTGTGCACAGCCGGCCAGGCCAGCGGCCAGGGCCAGTGCACCCAGACCGCCAAGGGCCAGCCACGGCCTTGATTGATGCTTGCGTTGTTCCTGCATTCGAAAATTCTCCTCAATTACCTGTTTGAAAAAGCCAACGCGCGGCGTTTGCGCCGTGCGCGTCGTCCTTTCTAGGAACCTTACAGCGCCTACATGGTTCCACGCTGTCCGACAAACACCGACAAATCCCTCGGATAACACAGCGCTGGCCATGCCCGATGTCGCGTTCAGGGACAGGTCAACCACGGAGTCGGGCATCCGCATCACGGACATCACACTGTCCGGCGCCGCATCCTTGTATAATGCGCGGCCGGGCATCGCGGATGACACGCCAGAATGCCCGTTACATCCAGAAAGGAAGCGTGGCCGAGTGGTTTAAGGCAGCAGTCTTGAAAACTGCCGATGGGGTGACCCATCCGTGAGTTCGAATCTCACCGCTTCCGCCAAGACAAAAAAATGCCGCAGCACCACTCCAGATGGAGGCAGTGCTGCGGCATTTTCGTTTTGCGACTGAAATCCGCCAGACCGAGTCCAACCCGGTCTGGCGCAGTCCCGATCAATCCGACTGATACTTCGGCGAGCGCGGGCCGTACAGGATGCCGCCCTGCGTGCCTGCCGACAGCAGGCGTACGCTGGTCATGCCGGCAACCGGGTAGCTGGCGTCGCTCAGGTGATTCACCGCCTGGCTGATCGCGGCGGTGATCAACATGCCGACCAGGCCGCCACCACTGTTTCCGCTGTCCTTGGCCGCAACCGCGGTGCCGCTCCACAGCACGTCGCCGGACTTCAGGTCGACGAGCTTGGCATTCGCGGCCACGCGGGTCACGCTGCTCACCACCTGGTAACGCGAGCCGTAGTCAGTCACGGTCACGTACAGTGCCGCATCGGCGCCGAAGATTTCACGCAGCTTGGGCACGGGCACCGTGTGGATGTCGCCGGGCACGGTCAGGCCGTTCTGCCGGAACGTTTCGTCGACCAGCGCCACCGGCAGCACGTAGTAGCCCGATTCGGCCAGCGGATAGGTGGCCTGCGACAGCATTGCGTAGGTGGCCTTGATGTCAGGCGACTCGTTCAGCGGCGGCAGCACCACGATCGAACGCGGTCGTGCGGCCTTGAACGCGGCGTAGTCCACCTGCTTGTTGGGCACTGCACAGCCGGCGAACAGCATGACGACGCCGAGCGTGGCCACATAGGTCAGAATACGACGCATCATTTGGTGCTCCCTGCGTTGGTGTCCGGCTTGGCCGCGGCCGTGGTGCCAGCGTTGGCATTGGCCTGCGGTGCGGTGCCGACCGTCACATCCTTGCGCTCGTCGGTCTTCACGTTACGCATCAGGAAGTCCATGTAAGGCGTGGCTTCGGGAAACAGCGTCTTCTCCGTCTGGAACTCCTTGATCATCTGGTCGCCCTTACCGACGTTCAGATAGAGCATGCCAAGCTGGGCGTGGTAGCCCGGCGGCACCGAACCACCCTTTGCCTTGATCTTTTCCAGGCCGCTTTCCAGCGCGGTGATCTGCGCCTCCTTCGATTCGCCCTTGAAGTACTCGTAGACCTGGGATTGATAGCCTTCCCACTGATACATCGATTTCGGCGCTGCACAACCAGCCAGCACACCGACAGCCGACAAAAGCGCTGCATTACGCAGCGTGACCCATTGCTTCATTGTTGTTCTCACCTTTGTTGGTAAGCGCTTGCCGGCTTATTGCACCGGTTTCCAGGCACCCGATTCGATCGCATTGACCAGGTTGTTCACCGCTTCGCGCATGGCCAGATCCATCACCTTGCCGTTGAGCGTGGAGTCGTAGCTGGCGGTTCCGCCAAAGCCGATCACCTCGCGGTTCGACAGCTTGTACTCGCCCGCGCCCTGCGTGGCATAGACAACTTCCGAAGTGCTGATGTTGACGATATTCAGGTTGACCTTGGCGTACGCCACCTGCTCGCGGCCACGGCCCAGAATGCCGAACAGCTGCACGTCGCCCACTTCCTTGCGGCCGAACTCGGTGATGTCGCCGGTGACCACGAAGTCCGCGCCCTTGAGCTTCTGGGCCTGGTTCTTGATGGCGGCCTCACGCTTGATCTCGGCGAGGTTTTCACGCTCGAGCACATTGAAGCGGTTGGTCTGCTGCAGGTGTGTCACCAGGCTGGTCTTGGCCTGGCCGCTCAGACGGTCGATACCATCGGAAAACACGCCGCGCATGTAGTTGGAACGATTGTCGAACTTGCCAACGGCGATGGGGGTACGCACGCCGTTATAGGGACGGCTCGCGCTTTCCACCTTCTGCACCGGCAGCGCGGTCGACGACTCGGTCGCGCAACCGGCCAGGCCAATGGCGGCAACCGCGCCGATCAGGCAGCAACTTTTCAGACTCTTCAATTCATTTCTCCAGACAAAGTACAAATGGCTACGTCTATCACGCCGTGTCCAGGGTCGCATTGATTCAATTCAACCCTCTACGGTATCGACGGGCGCAAGTCTGGATTAAGGGCAAATCGACGTGATCCCCCCTTCGGTTGGGATCTCGGCCGGAAAAGAAAAAGCCCCGCCATCGAGGCGGGGCAAACGACGCGGGAAGCGTGCCGCGGAGGCTTATTCGGCGGTGATCTTCCCTTGCTCGATCACCGTCTTCCAGCGCTTGAGTTCCTGGTTTTCGAACTCGACGAACTGCTCCGGCGTATTGGCCACTACCTCGAAGCCCTGCTCGCTGAGTTTCTTCTGCATCCCGGCGTCCTTGAGCGCTCCCACGATGGCGCCATGCAGGCGGGTCTTCACGTCCGCCGGCAGGCCCTTCGGCGCGGCCACGCCCTGCCAGGAATAGACATCCACGTCCTTGACCCCGCCCTCGACCATCGTCGGCACGTTGGGCAGCACCGACGAACGCTTGTCCGACGTCACGGCCAATGCCTTGAGCTTGCCCGTGCGAATGTGCTGCAGCACTGCGTTGATGTTCTGGAACGATACGTCCACCTGACCGGCCAGCAGATCGGAGATCGCCGGGGCGCCACCCTTGTAGGGAACGTGCAGGCCCTCGGTGCCGCTCTTTTGCCAGAACAGCGCGGCGGTCAGGTGATCGGACGAACCGGCGCCGGAGCTGGCAAACGAGACCTTGCCCGGATTCTTCTTCATGTACGCCACCAGTTCCTGCAGCGACTTGACCGGGAAGTTCGGATTGGCCACCAGTACGTTAGGCGCGCGCACGGCCACCGTCAGGAGGTCGAAGTCCTTGGCCGGATCGTATTGCAGGTTCTTCTGCAGAAACGGATTCACGGCAAACACGCCGATCGATGCCACCAGCATCGTGTAGCCATCGGCCGGCGCGCGCTTCACGAACGTTGCACCGATGGCGCCCGTGGCGCCGGGACGGTTGTCGACTACAAAGGGCTGACCGAGCTTCTCGTTGAGCGGCTGCGCCAGCAGGCGCGCGATGGTATCCGTCGAGCCACCGGCCGGGAACGGCACCACCACCGACACCGCGCGTTGCGGCCACGCCGTGCCGGATGCCAGGGCAGCGCCACTGACCGTGATGCCTGCCGCCAGGGCGATGGCTACGCCGGCCAGGCGGCGCAGCAGTGTGGATGCAAAGGCCGCACGCGGGGCGGCCGTGAAAGTGTTGACCATGTTGTTGTCTCCTGCTTTGACGAAAGCTGTTTTGCTTCTATGGTTGCGGCGGCGCCTGCACGGTGCCGCCGCGATACATGCGTGCGATATCGATCAACGCACCATGCAAGGCATCTTGTTGTTGAATTTCCAGTTCGGAATCAGGAACTGCATGGCGATGGCATCGTCACGCGCGCCCAGGCCCTTTTCCTGGTACAGGCGGTTGGCACGCGCCAGCGCGTCCATGTCGAGTTCCACGCCCAGGCCCGGTGCCTTCGGCACCTGCACCAGACCGCCCTCGATCTTCAGCGGATTGCGCGTCAGGTGTTCGCCGTCCTGCCAGATCCAGTGCGTGTCGATGGCGGTGACACGCCCCGGCGCCGCGGCGGCCACGTGCGTGAACATCGCCAGCGAAATATCGAAGTGGTTGTTCGAATGCGAACCCCAGGTCAGGCCCCATTCCGAACACATCTGCGCCACGCGCACCGATCCCTGCATGGTCCAGAAGTGCGGGTCCGCCAGCGGAATGTCGACCGATTGCAGACGCACCGCGTGGCCCATCTGACGCCAGTCGGTGGCAACCATGTTGGTCGCGGTGGGCAAACCCGTTGCCGTGCGGAATTCGGACATGATCTCGCGGCCCGAATAGCCGTCCTCGGCGCCGCAAGGATCTTCCGCGTAGGCCAGGATGCCGTGCTTGTCGCGGCACAGGCGGATGGCGTCCTTCAGCAGCCAGCCGCCATTCGGGTCCAGCGTGACGCGTGCATTCGGAAAACGCTCATGCAGCGCGATGATCGCTTCCATTTCCTCGTCACCGCGCAGCACGCCGCCCTTCAGCTTGAAGTCATTGAAGCCGTAACGCTCGTAGGCGGCCTCGGCCAGGCGTACCACGCCCTTGGCATCCATCGCCACTTCATTGCGGATGCGGAACCACTCGTTGTCCGCGTTCGGCTCGGTACGGTAGTCGAGCGTGGTCTTGTTGCGGTCGCCCACGTAGAACAGATAGCCGAGCATTTCCACGGCATCGCGCTGCTGGCCTTCGCCAAGCAGTGCGGCCACGGGCACCTGCAGGTGCTTGCCCAGCAGATCGAGCAGCGCGGCCTCCAGCGCGGTGACGGCGTGGATCGTGATGCGCAGGTCAAACGTCTGCAGACCTCGGCCGCCCGCGTCGCGGCTGGCAAATTGCTCGCGCACCTTGTTCAGGATCGACAGGTACTGCCCGATTCCCTGCCCCACCACCAACGGCCGGGCGTCTTCCAGCGTCTGGCGGATACCTTCGCCGCCGGGCACTTCACCCACCCCGGTGTTGCCCGCGCTGTCCTTGAGAATGACGATGTTCCGTGTGAAGTACGGGCCATGCGCGCCCGACAGGTTCATCAGCATGCAGTCGTGACCGGCCACGGGCACGACGGTGAGTTCGGTGACGACGGGCGTGGCGCCCGCGGCTGGGGAAATGGCATTCATGTGGATGGTCTCCGAGTCCTGTTGATTAGGCCGCCGGGATCGCGCTCCCCAGGAATGTGGAAATGCGCCCTGCATTCTTTCTGCTCATACGCTAATACATTAGCTGACCGCCGCGTGTACCGCTGTCGCACTGCCACAACGGTTTCTCGTCCGCAAGATCCTGTGCGTTATCGGTCGTCGTATGACTTATGACGCAGTATAATGAGCGCGTACCTGCGCGGTCAACAATGCCGCCGTCAGGGTCATCCCCACATTGGTTCCAACACCTGCCCGCCATGTCCAACGCTTCGATGACTTCGCCCGCTCCCCTGCGCCGCCGTGGCCGCACGCTTGCCGAAGAAGTGGTCGGCAACCTGACCGAGAGCATCCAGCAGGGCCAGATCAAGCCGGGCGACAAGCTGCCCACCGAATCCGAAATCATGGCCACGCTTGGCGTCAGCCGCACCGTGGTGCGCGAAGCGTTGTCGCGCCTGCAGGCCAGCGGACTGGTGGAAACGCGCCACGGCATCGGCACATTCGTGCTCAATCGCCCTGCCGAGACGCAATCGCCGTTCCGTATCGATCCGTCCGCGATGGTCACGGCGATGGACGTGCTGGCGATGCTGGAATTCCGCGTCAGCCTGGAGGCCGAAGCCGCCAGCCTGGCCGCCACGCGCCGCAGCGACGATCAGCTGCGCGCCATGCGCCGCGCACTCGACGACATGAAGCGCAACGCCTCCGAAGGCAATGACGCGGTGGCTTCGGATTTCGAATTCCATCTGTCGATCGCGCGCGCCACGGGCAACCGCTACTTCACCGACATCATGGGACACCTGGGCACGATGGTGATCCCGCGTAGCAGGCTCCAGGTGAGCCAGCCCGAGCGCGAGCAGTACCTGGAACGCGTGAATTTCGAGCACGAAAGCATCTTCGATGCGATCGAGCGACGTGATCCGGAAGCCGCCAAGGCGGCCATGCGCATGCACCTGACCAACAGCCGTGAACGCCTGCGCAAGGCGTCCGCGATGGCAGGATCGCCGGCCTGAGCACCATGCATCGCCCGAACGCTAGCGTGACGGGCGATGCGGTTGCGGGCCTCCCCGCGATGTCATATGATGTCTTACGACGAATTGCTACGATAATTCAGGGGCGAGACTCATCGCAATAGTTTGGCGCCAGCCTTGGCCGCCGCTGCCTTGCGTGACGTGCTCTGGCCGTCCTTTTCCACTTTTCCCGCAGGACCCAAGATCATGACGATGACTGGCGAAATGCTGATCGGCGCCACCGCCGTTCGCGGCACTGAAGACACCTTTTACGGCATCAACCCGGCCACCGGCGAGAAGCTGGAGCCGGCATACCAGACTGGTACCACCGCCGATGTGGACCGTGCCTGCGCACTGGCCGAAGCCGCCTTCGACACCTATCGCGCCACGTCGCCGGAACAACGCGCCACGTTCCTGGAATCGATTGCCGCCGGCCTGGAAGCGCTGGGCGACGAGCTGATCCAGCGAGCCCATCTCGAAACCGCGCTGCCGATCGCCCGCCTGCAAGGCGAGCGCGGCCGCACCGCCGGCCAGCTGCGCCTGTTCGCGCGCGTGCTGCGCGATGGCCGCTGGCAAGGCGCCACGCTGGACAGCGCTCTGCCCGAGCGCACGCCCCCGCGCCCCGACCTGCGCATGCAACGCATCGCCGTAGGCCCGGTGGCCGTGTTCGGTGCCAGCAACTTCCCGCTGGCCTTCTCGGTGGCCGGTGGCGACACCGCCTCGGCGCTGGCCGCTGGCTGCCCGGTCGTGGCCAAGGCACACCCGGCGCATCCGGGCACGTCGGAACTGGTTGGCCGCGTGATCCAGAAGGCCGTGGCCGATGCCGGCCTGCCCGAAGGCGTGTTCTCGATGGTGCAAGGCGTGGGCAACGCCATTGGCACGTCGCTGGTGGCACATCCGTCCATCCAGGCCGTAGGCTTCACCGGTTCGCGCGCCGGTGGCCTGGCGCTGATGAACGTGGCGAACAGCCGCCCGGTGCCGATCCCCGTCTACGCGGAAATGAGCAGTATCAATCCGGTCTACCTGCTGCCCGAAGCGCTGAACGCTCGCGGCGAGCAGATTGCCCGTGACCTGATCGATTCGCTGGTGCTTGGCGTCGGCCAGTTCTGCACGAACCCCGGCCTGCTTCTGGCCATCGAGGGTCCGGCGCTGGAGAAATTCCGCGCCACCGCACACACGGCGCTGACCGGCAAGCCGGCCGGCACGATGCTGACCCCGGGCATCCACGCCGCCTTCGAACGCGGTGTCGCGCAGTTGTCGGAAATCTCTGGCCTGACACGCGCCGCCTGCGGCGTCGACGCGACCGGCCCGAACCAGGCCCGTCCGGTGTTCTTTGAAACCTCGTCGGACAAGTTCGTGGCCGACCACCGCATGCACGCCGAAGTGTTCGGCCCGTCGACGGTGCTGGTCGTCTGTAAGGATGCCGACGCGCTGGTGGACGTCACCCGCATCCTGGAAGGTCAGCTCACCGCCACGGTGCAGGCCGATGCGGGCGACCACGCCGTCGCCGCAAAGCTGCTGCCGGCACTGGAACGCAAGGTAGGCCGTATCCTGTTCAACGGCTACCCGACCGGTGTGGAGGTCTGCTTCGCAATGGTCCACGGCGGCCCGTTCCCGGCCACGTCGGATACGCGCACCACGTCGGTGGGCACGACCGCGCTGGATCGTTTCCTGCGCCCGGTCTGCTACCAGAACCTGCCGGCCGACCTGCTGCCGGAAACGCTCAAGGACGGCAACCCGCTGAACCTGTGGCGCCTGAAGGACGGCGAACTGGGCCACGCCTGATTGGCTTCGCTTCTGCCTCAATGAAAAACGGCCACGTTATGTGGCCGTTTTTTTTATGGTGTCGCGCGGTTGGCGCTTTGCCCTCTCCCCCGGCCCCTCTCCCGCCATGCGGGAGAGGGGAGCAAACCGGTGGCGGGTGATTTGCCCTCGGTCAGGGGATGTCATGCCTGGATTCCCCCCTCCTCCTGTTTCCGGGAGAGGGCGGCCCATTCAGGCTGCGGCGCGTTCCTTCGCGGGCGCCTGCAAGGGAGCCGGTCCGATCGTCGCCACCGGCGAGCTTGCCGGCGGCTGGATCACCGGTGCCGTGCCGCGTGAGCGGCCCGAGCTCAGGTAGTCGGCGATCGACTCCTGCGTAACCTCGCCAAGATAAACACCGTCGCCATCGATCACCGGCAGCCAGCTCGTGTTGTGCTGGTACATGCGCGACAGCACGATGCGCAGGTGCTCGTCGAACGCGGCGGTCGTCGTGAACTGGCGCATCACATCGGCACAGTTGCCGCCGTTGGCCAGCGCGTTGCGCACGTCACGGCGCGTCACATAGCCCAGCGCGCGCTGGGCTTCGTCCACTACCGGCAGGTGGCGCACGTCGGCATCGTCCATCACGCCGAAGGCTTCGGCCAGCGCCATGTCGGGGCGGCAGCTCGGCGGCATCGTGGCCGCGTCGCCGGCGCGCACCAGCAGCAGGCGCTTGAGCGTGTTGTCGTGGCCCACGAAAGCCTGCACGAAGTCGTCGGCCGGATGGGCCAGCAGCGCGTCCGGATGATCGAACTGCACGAGCCGGCCACCACGGAACACGGCCACCTTGTCGCCGAGCTTGATGGCCTCGTCGATGTCGTGCGACACCATGATCACGGTCTTGCCCAGCTGACGCTGCATCTGGAAGAACTCGTTCTGGATGCTCTCGCGGTTGATCGGATCGACCGCGCCGAACGGCTCGTCCATCAGCAGCACGGGCGCGTCCGCGGCCAGCGCGCGAATCACGCCGATGCGCTGCTGCTGGCCGCCGGACAGCTCGCGCGGATAGCGCTTGAGCATCTTGTCCG
>DAIOET010000085.1:0-13305 GCA_036746135.1 Cupriavidus sp. | reverse complement strand
GGCATGTCCCGGGCAGTTTGTTCGAATATCGCGATCAACGCTTGCGCATCGTCCGACAGATGACGATCACGCCGTGTCAGCAGGAACGCGGACATGATGCTGCCTTCCTTTTCCATCGGAATCACTTCAAGACCGTGCTTCTCCATCTCCATCTTGAAGGTCGGGTACAAAACCGGCGAAATCAGGTCTGCTGCCTTTAGCAACAGAATCGTCGCCGAGAGAGATTGGCAGCGGGACGTTCTGGCTGGCGCCGGTAATCCAATGGACTCAAAGTATTGCGTGAAGGCCCGGTCGACATCGTCACCCACTTCACAGGGCAGCAACCATTCCTCGTCGATCACCGCCTTAACGCTGCTCGCTTGGATTTTCGGGTGCGATGGCCGGGCCACGGCGACCAGCGACATCGAAAACAGCGGCTTGGCCACCACGAAATCAGGGAACACCATGTTCCGCAGTCCGTTGACGACCGCGAAATCGACGCCATTCTCGAAGAGTTGGCCCAAAGCGGCGGAAAAGCTACTCTGATAAACGGAGAGCACCGCCCCGCGGCCTGCGCTGCGAAAGGCACAAAAGACCTTCGGCAGGAGTGCGCACGCAGCCAATGCGGAGAGACCCACGACGACATTCCCCGAGTGCTCACCCCGCATTTCCATTAGCTCGTCCTCGGCACGCTTCATATCCGCCGAGATAGCTCTTGCGCGCCGGTAGAACACCGACCCATAAGAGGTCAGCTTCACACCCTTTACCGATCGCAGCAGCAGTGGCACTCCCAGTGTCTTCTCCAACTCGCGCATGCTCGCGCTGATCGCTGGCTGTGTGACACCAAGGGCGCGAGCGGCACCATGAATACTGCCCTGTGCCACCACATTCAGGAAAACCTGCAGTTGTTGCAATGTCATGGGGCGCCCCCGCGAAACTAGTCGTCCTGGATATCGTTTTATTACCCGGCTGAGCGATAGACATCTTACAGGCCGCAGGCCGGCGATGTCGCCTGCTGGATGCTCGTGGACGGGCCCATGAACGTGAAAGGCGAGTCCTGCGCCGGCGCTCCGTCGACGAGTTTTCACCGCGCGCTGGAATGGGCCGCCCGGTTCGATCGTCGCCGTCAATGGAGACCGCTATCAGATACCTCTCTGGGGATAGCTTGTTTTCTTTTGTTCGAATTTCATGCGAATCCAGCTGCTATCGTCATGCGTCGAAATGAGCGTGATGGACGGGCTGGCGGATTCTTGCCGCCACGCGTAACCATCCATTGAATGCAGTCGTGCTGATAGTCGCTCGCGGCGAGATAGCGGCTGAACCGTCTTAGCGTCAATTTGCCCCGACGCTAACCGGGCGTATGGTGACCCCCATGTCCGGCTTTCACGCCCAGGCCGCCTCGTGGGGCAGCCTGGGCATTTTTTTACTGGATTTACTGGATTTACCGGAGCCAGGAACAAATGAGGTGCGGCACTCAAGCAAGCAACTTCAATTCTTCTTGGACAACCTGACCTTCGCAGCTAACCGTTGGCAGGCCAGACGACCGATTTCGGCCGATGGCACCGCGCCCCCGCGATACCAAACGAACGCTCCAAGACCTTTACCATGCAACACCATATTTCCCGCCTGCTGATTACCTCGGCGCTAGCCTTTGGCCTGCCTGCCGCCCATGCCTTGTCGGTCAATGGCGTACTCATTCCCCAGTCCGCGGTGACGGCCGCCCTGCAGCAAGCGGGTATCCCCGATGGCCCGCAGGAGCGCCAGTCCGTCACGCAGGAGCTGATCACGCGTGAACTGTTCCGCCAGGAAGCGGCGCGTGACAAGACCCTGAGCAAGCGTCGCGACGTGCAAAAGGCCGAGCGCGAGGCGCGCGACGGCGTCCGCACGCAGGCCTGGCTCAAGGAACGGATCAAGCCTGCAACGGTTACGGAAGGCGACATCAAGGCGCGATACGAGGCCATCGTGGCGGGGCTTGGCGAGAAGGAATACAGGGCGCGAGTGATTCAGGTGGACGATGAGGCGGCCGCCCGCGCCGCGCTGGCTCGCGTGAAAGGTGGGGACGATTTCGCAAAGGTCGCGCGGACCATGAGCACGGCGCTCTCGAAGGGTAATGGTGGCGAAATGGGTTGGCTCAGCTTCAAGGTGCCGGTGCAGGAGGGCAAAACGCAAAACCTGCCGTTGCCGCTTGCGCAGGCAGTTGCCGCATTGCCGAGCGGCGGCGTCTCCGCAGCGCCGGTTGCCTGGAACAATCGCTTCTACTTGTTCAAGATGGACGAAGTGCGTCCTACCCAAGTGCCGGACTTCGAGACCGTCAAGCCTGGTCTCCAGCAAGCACTACAGGCGCAGGCGACGGAACGCGCCACGGCGGCGTTGGCCGCTTCGCTGACCGCCAAGGCCAAGATCAAGCCGTGACATTGCGCAGGTCGACCGCTCCGCATCTCAAACACTGACGCCAGGCGTCATGCGTCAGGCGTCAGGCCATCCGCTCCGTGTCATACCCACGTGCCTTTCAGGCATTTATGCAACGGATGGACTGGCGCGACATTTCACAATGGTTTGCATTGGCGATACCGATTTTTAAGTTAAATCAGATCCTGGATTGTCCCCCTTGGAGCGTTTTATGGGTCTTCTTGATTTGATTGTCGGCGCCGCGGTAAGTAAGGCAACCAGCGGCAGTGCCAATCCATCTGCATTGCTCGGCACGGTCGTGCAGTACGTCACGAGCCAGCCGGGCGGCATCGCCGGTTTTCTTTCGCAACTGCAGCAAGGCGGACTTGGCGACGTCGTGGCGTCATGGGTAGGTACTGGCCAAAACCTGCCGGTTTCCGGTGACCAGTTGAGCCAGGCGCTCGGCTCCGGCGTGATGCAGCAGCTCGCGCAGCAATCCGGGCTCAGTGCCAATGGTATTGCCGACCAGATCGCGCAATGGCTGCCACATCTGATCGACCACGCCACCCCGAACGGTGCGGTGCCTGCCGGCCAGACCGGCGACCTGGCTCAGCAGTTGCTGAGTGCCTTGCCGGGCCTGCTGGCCCGTCAGGCTTGAGCATTCCTTTCCATGCTGGATGGAGACTGACGCATGCATGACGGCATTGTTTTCTGGATCGTGATTGGCGGGGTGGCCGGGTGGCTCGCGGGGTTGCTCATGAAGGGCGGTGGTTTCGGCCTGGTGATCGACATCATCCTCGGCATCGTCGGCGCCTTCGTTGGCGGCACGATGGCAGCCACGCTCGGCATTCACTTGGGAACGGGCTGGGTGGGTTCGCTGCTCACGGCTACCGTTGGGGCGGTGCTGATCCTCCTGGTATCTCGGATATTCAAACGCGGGTAGTCGCCGCACCTCTCTGGGACTTGTCCCTGCGTAAGGAGAATCACATGGGAATGCTTGATTTCATCAAGAACGCCGGCGAGAAGCTGTTCGGCATCGGCGAGGCGAAGGCCGCTGAGGGCGACACGGCGAACCGTGCAGCGGGCCAGGCGATCGAGTCATACATCCGCAAGATGGGGCTGGATGCTACCGGCCTGTCCGTCGAGGTGGATGGCGGCCAGGGCCTGGCAAAGGTCTATGGTGTCGCCGCCGACCAGGCCACGCGGGAGAAGATCGTGTTGTGCTGCGGCAATGTCGAAGGTGTCGAGAAGGTCGAGGACAACCTTTCCGTCAGCGAGGCGGCTGCCGAGTCGCAGTGGTACACCGTGACAAGCGGCGACACACTATCGGCCATCGCGCTCAGGTTCTACAGCAACGCGTCGCGCTACAACGCCATCTTCGAAGCGAACCGGCCCATGCTGTCGCACCCGGACAGGATCTACCCCGGACAAAAGCTACGGATTCCTCCCCAGGCTTGATCGTCCAGCACGACATTGCGTATCTCGCCGACGGCGGGGTACGCATTGCTCATCCTCCGCTCCAACGAGAACGCACCACCGGGACCGGTGCAAAGCGTCTTCATCATCGCCGCCGCCGCCCGACATCCCACAACATGTTTGACTTCCTGAAACGGCCGCGCCAGCTTGATATCGCTGTTGATCTCGGCACTGCAAACACGGTGGCGTGGACCCATGAAGACGGAGTGATCGTGCTTGAGCCATCCCTCATGGCGCTACAGCGCAAGAACTTCTCGACGGCGGCTCGTGTGACCAGGGCGGTGGGTTCGGAAGCCGAGTGCTTCAATGGTCGGCCATCGCCGGATGTTGAATTGATTCGTCCCAGGCAATCCGGGACAGTCGGCAATCCGTCGCTAATGGGAACGCTTCTGGCCGGCCTTCTGGCGAAGGCTGGGCATCGAAGGGCTTCCGATTGGAGACTGCTTCTTTGCGTGCCATCCGGCTCTGGAAACAATGAGAGACGTGCCGTGCGTGACGCCGCCCGCGTCGCCGGTGCGAAGAGTATTCGATTGATTGACGATGGGCTGGCGGCAGCCATCAAGATCGTCCCGCAGCTTGAGATGAACAGGAGCTGGATGGTCGTTGATGTCGGCGCATCGGCGACCCGTGTATCGATCTATTCCGGTAGCACCATCTGGCAAAGCGTAGTCGGCAGCACGGGGGGGAACTGTTTCGATGCGGTCATTGCGCGCTACCTGAGGGATGAGCACGCCCTGCACATCAGCACCCGCATGGCGGAGGCGATCAAGTGCGGGCTGCCGACCCAGGCCGAAGGGCAAGAAAAATCGCTTGAAGTCAGTGGACATTGCCTGAGCTCAAGACTGCCGCGCAAGGTGGTTGTGGACACGTCGGGATTGATGGCACATTTGCGGATCGTTTGTGGAGAGATTGTCCGCACCGTGCGGCAGGCCCTGGCTGGCGTATCTCCGGAAATCTCGGTTGCGATTGCCGAGCAAGGGTTGCTGCTGACGGGTGGTGGGGCATTGTTGCCGAGCCTGTCGACGTGTCTGGAGCAGGGCACGGGTCTGGTCGTGAGGTGCGCGGTCAATCCAATTACCTGTGCCATCGAAGGGGCGGGAATCGCCCTCTCGAATGTGGCCTTGGAGCGGGAGGTGATCGTACCCGCTTCGCAGCTCGATCTCCCCACGCCTGCCTATCGCTTGTTGCCGGTGAACCATCGAGCCGTTTGAACCTCATCGGGCCTGGCTGCACCGCCAGCCGTACGCGTGTGTTGCGACGACGAACCTCGCCAACAGGGCTGCGAAGCTGGTCGGCGCACTCGCGTGACATTGTCCAAATTCAGTTGAAGTTATTCATGCAATCGACGCTATTCATCCACGGACACTCGCTGCTGTGGCAGCTGCACGCACAGGGATGGGGAGGCTGTGGTCTCGGGGCCTGGGCGACCGATGGTCTGTCTCAAAATTTGCATGGCTTGAAGTCCGCGTTACCGTTGCGCGATCGGTATTCACCGTTTCGCGGATCGCTCGTGCTGTACAAGCTGATGTGTATTCGGGGGCAGCATCCTGTCTGGGCGAGCAACCCGACGGCAGATGTCGCGTTTTGCTATCAGGCTTGGTCGGCATTTCGGAAGGGTCATACCAACATGCCGCGGCCAGTGTCGCAGCGTGGACGGACTTCCATCGGCTTACGCCGACAAATGCCATGCTGAGGCCGCCTCCTGTCGCACTTCGGCAATATTGGATTGGAACAGGTGCGCTGCTGGTCAGCCTGGCGCTTACTGGTTGCAGCTCTCTGTTGAGTGAAGGGACAACGGCCGTGGCCGGCATGGGCGGGGCCGCCATCGCCGGTGCGGTGACGGACAACGCCGCCATCGCAAGCGGCATCGGCTTGGGTGTGCAGGCGGGCGCGAAGGCAGCGCTACAGGCCAGCCAACGCAAGGTACGCGGTGCGGCACAAGATCAGATCGCGCAAGCCGCCGGCAAACTGAAAGCGGGCGGCGTCGCCAGTTGGCAGACCGCGCATGCCTTGCCCCTGGAGCCTGACGAACGGGGACGCGTCACGGTGACCCGCATGCTTGGCGATAAAAAGCTGGCTTGCAAGGAAATCATCTTCTCGGTCGACGATGCGGAGAAAGGCAGCGCTTTCTATATCGCCGCGATTTGCCAGGATGCCCAGGGCTGGAAATGGGCATCGGCCGAGCCCGCCACCGAGCGTTGGGGTGCGCTCCAATGAGGGTGCTGGTGATGACGCTGGCCACGGCCAGCTTGACCGCCTGCGGCTCGATTGGGGACCTGTCGGGCGCGGTGGCGGGGATCGCCACTGGTGCCGCAACCGCCAATCCCGTCATTGGCTACGGCGTGGCGGTTGGCGTGAGCGCTGCGGCCGACGCCACCAGCAAGTATGTCCTCCGCAATTGGCAACGCGCGGAGCAGGACCAGGTAGCAGCCGTCATTGGTCAGTCAGCGGTTGGTACGGAACAGCCTTGGAAGATCGAGCACGCGATCCCGTACGGCAACCAGCAAGGCACGGTGCGGGTCCTGCGTGTCATCGACTCGCCACTGACACAGTGCAAGGAAGCGCTGTTCTCGGTCCAGGAATCCGAGTCGGACGGCAAGGCCGCCACCGCGAGTTGGTTTGTCACGACGGCATGCTTGCGGCAAGGGCAATGGAAGTGGGCGGGCGCGGAGCCCGCCGTAGCGCGTTGGGGCAACCTGCAATAGCGCGACGTTTCGCGGACGCTGGAAGTCACGCATCCGGATGCCGCGCGCCTGGCATCAGTCCTGGCCTTCGAGCAGGTGCCGGTAGATCAGTCCTCCGATCGCGCCGCCAATCAGCGGAACCACCCAGAACAGCCACAGTTGCTCGATCGCCCAGCCACCTTGGAACAGGGCCACGCCAGTGCTGCGTGCCGGGTTCACCGAAGTGTTCGTGACCGGAATGCTGATCAGGTGAATGAGCGTCAATGCAAGCCCGATGGCCAGCGGCGCAAAGCCGGCGGGCGCGCGCTTGTCGGTGGCGCCGTGAATCACGATCAGGAAGATGGCGGTGAGCACCAGTTCGGCAACGATTGCGGCTTGCATGCCGTAGCCGCCGGGCGAGTGATCGCCATAGCCGTTCGAAGCAAAGCCGGCGGCCGCGTCGAATCCGGCTTGCCCGCTGGCAATCAGGTACAGCGCACCCCCTGCCGCAACGGCGCCAACTAGCTGCGCGCCAACGTACGGCACCACGTCCTTCGCGGGGAACCGTCCACCGGCGAACAGCCCCACGGTAACAGCCGGATTGAAGTGCCCACCGGAGATGTGGCCCACCGTGTAGGCGAAGGTCAGCACCGTGAGACCAAATGCCAGAGAGACACCGGCAAAGCCAATACCGAGATCGGGGAACGCGGCGGCCAGCACCGCGCTGCCACAGCCGCCAAACACCAGCCAGAAGGTGCCGAGGAATTCGGCGGTCAGACGCTTGCTCATGTTCATGGAGAACTCCTTTTGAACAGATAGAAAGAAAGGTGAGAAAAACGGAGAGTGCGGACGCTATCCGCATTGCCGTGAAGGAGATCGTTCGACCAGGGCCATGACGAAAAGCGTGCGTCGCTACCACGCCGTCGTTGTCACCGCGAACGCGGATTGGAGGGGCAAAAGAAAACGGTCAGCCCCTCATCGAAGCTGACCGTTCCCCAACCTCGCCACAGCGGCTCTGTGACGAGATTCCCAGCGCGGCCGGGACACCCTTTTTACCCCGGCTTAGCGCACCACACGCATGTTGCCTGGAGACTTCGTGGCAACGTTTCAAAGGTACCCGAGGTGTTGCGGCCAAATGCAAACGACTGTGAAGCGCCGTGGCGCTTGCGGACTCATCGACGTCCGCATCGACAAAAAAAAAAGACGGCCGCTCACGCAGCCGTCCAGTCACTCCCATGTTCGTCGCCACGATGATGCAGCGACACGGCGGATGCTAGCAAAACCATCCGGCCGCATTGCAACCAAATGAAAACGGTATGCGATTGTGGCGATGAACTAACAGACGAATCCGGACGGATGTTTTGTCAACCGGGGTGCAATGGATAAAACAATATAGTACATTTACATAAACCATTTACCGGTTTAAGTCATCGATAACATTGGTTTATTTAGATAAAAACATCTTATCTTGTGGCCCCCAGGCCGTCTTGGTAAATTTGGCTCGCCTGTACGCGACGCTGAAAATCGACGTCGCTCCGGGTGTCCGCCACAAAATTATCTCCGCGCAGCGGGGGAGCTCCGAGTGATCAAGTGGCCGACTGTTCTTGGTTGTGTGGTGACTGCCAGAGCTTCGTAGAAGGCTCGCCAGCATCAGGATTACCACCAGGTTATGAGAAGGCGGGAGCCACGAACTCCCGCCGTCATGCCTGACGCAGAGACAGGGGTGAGCCATGAGAATTGCATGTGTCGAGGACAACGAAGCACAATCGCAGCTTGTTCGCAGCATTATCGAAGACGTGGGTTATGAATGCGTCTGTTTTGACAGCGGAGAAAGTCTTCTCCGTGCGCTGCGTAATGATGTGTTCGATTTATATGTTCTGGACTGGAGACTTCCGGGAATAAACGGCGACCAATTGCTGGCTTGGATTCGGAATAAGGTGGGTCCCCGCGTACCCATCCTGTTTCTGACCAGTAATTCATCGGAAACCAGCATCGTTTCCGCGCTTTCCGCCGGCGCGGACGACTACATGATCAAGCCGGTACGACGTGCCGAGCTGATCGCTCGGCTCAAGGCCATTCTGCGGCGAGTGTCCCCGGCGGCGGACCGCCGCATGTGCCTGGGTCCATACGTTCTGGACGAACTGGGCCGCAGCATTTCCCTGCACGGAATTCTGATCGAGTTGACGCCCCGGGAATTCGACCTGGCCGCTCTATTTTTCAGAAACATCGGCCGTTTGGTACCGCGCGATGCGATTGAGATGGCTATCTGGGGCCGCTCACTGAAATCCGATTCGCGCACGCTTGACACCCATATTGCGCGGCTGCGCATCAAGCTCATGCTGAGGCATGAAAACGGCGTCCGTCTGGTGTCCGTATATTCGCGCGGCTTCAGACTCATGCCCGCGCCGGAAATCCACCAGACAGATGCGGGAGGCTTGCCCAATGAACGTCGGGCAGATCCGGTTGGCACAGGAGGCGAGGCCATCGGATCGGGAAGAGCGGGTATCACGCCTCTCAAGGCTCAGGCGGCGTTCTAAGCAGGCAAGACATGAATCAAGTGCGAGTTGGAATATCCGTTCTCAGCCATGCCAATCAGAACATCTGGGAGAACGGCATTGGCCAGAACGTCGTGTTTCTGGCGGAATGCCTCCGCGGCAGTGAGTGGGTCAGTTCAGTCATTCTGATCGATGTGGGCGACCAGGGAAAAATGGCGCCCCAGGTGGATCTGGCATCCATTCAGTTGCGGATGGTCAGCCAGCATGAGGCCAGCGACGAGGTCGACCTGATTATCGAAATGAGCGGGGCGTTGAACTCGGAATGGTTGAGCCTGATGAGAGCGCGCGGCAAGAAAGTGGTGTTTCATTGCTGCGGCCAACCCTATGTTGCGCTTGCGGAGCCGACGGTATTCCGGAAGCAGGCGGTGGCATTACCCGCACAGCGGTGTGATGAAGTCTGGCTGCTGCACAAGGACGCCGAACTTGCCCCAATGATGCGGACGCTGCATCGATGCCCGGTCGTGGAGGTGCCTTATCTGTGGAGCGATCAGTTCATCCGGCAGCGGGTCAAGGATGTGGCAACGCATGGCCTACGTTTTGGCTTCGATGCCGATTCCGCCGCTTCGCAAGGGCTTCGCACCGCCATTTTCGAGCCGAACATTTCCGTTGTGAAGACTTCGAGCATTCCGATGCTGGTCTGCGATGAGGCGTATCGGGCGGATCGGAATTCGGTCAGCGCCATGCATGTGCTCAACACCTTGCACATGCGGGACCATCCCACCCTGCTGCACCTTGCGAATTCGCTGGACCTGGTTCGCCAGCACAAGGCGACGTTTCACGGCAGGCACGATGTGGCCGGCTTCATGTCGCAACACGCGAACGCGGTGGTCTCGCATCAATGGATGAATCACCAGAACTACAACTACTTCGATGTCCTGTTTGGTGACTATCCGCTGATTCACAACTCCCCTTGGCTGAGCGAATTCGGTGCGGGTTACTACTACCCAGGTTTCGATGCCGTTGCCGGCGCGCGGCAATTGCTGCGTGCCGCGCGCGCGCACGCGGACAACCTGGAAGGGTATCGCCAGAGGTCGAAGCTGGTCTTCGATGCCGTCGACCCCGCCAACCCCGCCAATCTCGCGGCATATGAGCACCGAATCCGCGCGCTCATGCAGATCTGACGATCAAGACTTCATTCCGGATACAGCCATGAGTCATTCACATCCGTCGATGCCGGAGCGGCTACGCGTCGGCGTTTCCATTTACGTACGCAAGGACCGCCAGTCCATCTGGGAGAACGGGATATTCCAGAACTGCATTTTCCTGGTGATGCTCCTGATGCGGTCTCCCAGGATCTCCCAGACCTATCTGGTCGCGGGCGGCGGCGACGGGACGCCCGATGACGCCCGGGTGTTTCTCGCGGACGCACCGGTGCCGATTATCGACATGGCCGCCGCATCGACCATGCTCGACGTCATGATCGAGATGAGCGCGCAACTGGATAGCGCCTGGGTGGTGAACTTCCGGCAGCGCGGCGGCAAGGTCGTCAGCATGCGCGTAGGCAACGACTACGTCATCGACATCGAGCGCATGATTTTCGAGTTGCCGCCGGGGATGCTTGTCTCCGGGGCACCCTACGATGAAGTCTGGACGCTTCCGCAGTACGAGACTACCTGCGCTCCATACTATCGAAGCGTCATGCGGGCGCCGGTACGTACCATGCCGCATCTGTGGAGCCCGATGCTGCTGCAGCGCGAAGCCGCCAGGCTGCCACCAGGGCGAACGTTCGGCTATCAGCCCGGCCGGCGCCGCTGGCGCCTTGGGATTTTCGAGCCAAACATCTGCATGGTGAAGACCAGCCATATTCCCTTGCTGAGTTGCGAATCCGCGCATCGATCCCACCCGGATCTGACGGAACGTGTGTGGGCCTACAACACGCGGCAGATGGTGGAACACCCCACGTTCCAGCAGTTTGCCAATGACCTGGATATCGTCAGGCACGGCCTTGTGTCATTCGAGGTGCGCTATCCGTTCTGTCAGGTCGTTGCCGCCGATGTGGATGCCATCGTTGCCCATCATTGGGAGAACGCGCAGAACTACCTGTACTACGAGACGTTGTTCGGCGGCTATCCATTGATCCACAACTCCGGCCTGATTGGTGACTGCGGATACCGCTACAGGGATTTTGATTGTGAGGACGGCGGCGCTGCCATCAGCCGGGCCTACACCCACCACGACGAGAACCTGGCGAGCTATCGGCACGACGCGGCGCGCTTCCTTGCGGAGCTGGACCCCGAATCGGAAACCAATGTGCACGTCTATACGGAAGCCCTGTGCGCCCTATACGCGCGCGCATGACACTACCCGCCACGCCCCAAGAGAACATGAACGGTCTACGCATCGGCATTACCATCGGTCTTCATCAGGAAGGCGAATCCGTCTGGAACAACGGCATCAAGCAGAACGCACTATTTCTGGCGGAAACACTTCGCCATTGTCATGGCGTGGCGGACGTGCTGCTGGTCAACACTACGTCTGTTCCCATCACCCGTGAGCTGCCGTGGAATCTGGACAGGTGGCCCACCATCAGTTTTGAGCAGGCCAAGGATGCCGTCGACATCCTCGTCGAACTGGGAGGGCAGATCGATGCGGAGCAAACCAGCTACCTGAAGCAGCGTGGTGTCAGGCTGGTGTCGTATTGCTGTGGATTCGAATACGTTCACGCGATGGAATCGATCCTCTTCGGCAAGACGCTGTGGGGCGATCGACTGTTCGTCAACCAGCGCTACGACGATATCTGGATCATTCCGCAGGTATCCGCCATTAGCAAACCGTACTTCGAAGTGCTGCGGCGCAAGCCAGCCACCATCGTTCCATTCGTGTGGAGTCCGGAGTTTCTGGAAGCGCGCACCCGTGATCTCCCCGGACATGGGGTCTACAGAGTAAGAGGCCGGAAGGCCAAGCGGCTCAGTGTCATGGAGCCGAACATCAACGTGTCGAAGTTCTGCCTCTATCCGGTGATGATTGCCGAGCTTGTGTTCCGGCAGCGCCCGCAAGACGTCGAGATCCTGCAGGTCACGAACGCCGAGCGCATTGCGAGAGAAAGCACTGAGTTCATTAGCCTGATGAACCATCTGGACATCGTGCGGCAGCATAAGGCTGTGTTCCTTGGCCGCCATGACACGCCCACCTTTCTGGCCACGCATACCGATATCGTGCTCTCACACCAGTGGGAGAACCCGCTGAACTACTTCTATCTGGAAGCGTGCTGGCAAGGCTATCCGCTCGTGCACAACGCCAGCCTTTGCCAGGACCTTGGGTACTACTACAAGGGCAACGACCTGGCAGCAGGCGTTGACTGCGTGCTGCACGCCGTGGACGCACACGATCTGGACTTCGAGCCATATCTGGCAAGACAACGACGGCAGATCGACCGGTACCTGTGCACGAACAGGGCAGTGCTGGACCGGTACTCCGGGTTGATTGCGGAGTTGATGCGGAAGCCAATCTGTTAAAGAAAGTTCAAGTTCGTTTTTGGCGGTTTAAGCAGTTCTCCGGTTTGCAATTGTTGGATTTCCGTTCTCACCCTGAACCTACTATCCGCTCCAGTGGGCCCGATCAACGTGCGCGTTCGTGTGGGCAAAGTGCGAATCATTCGGAGGGGTGGGGTTCAAGATGAATAAGGTATTCAAGAGCGTATGGAGTGAGACGTCCGGCACGTGGGTCGCTGTTTCTGAAATTGCGCATGCACGTGGCAAGCCATCACGTGGCACATCGGGAGCGCCGGGGGTAGCTGTCGCGAGCCCGAGCCTGAAGGCAATCTGCCTGGCCGCGGCGGCGGCTACCGGACTCGGGATGACTGCCGATATGGCCTGGGCCGGCGGTATCGCCAACTGTAATGGCTCAACAACCAACGCGGTCAACAACCAAGGCGGTTCAGCTACCTGGAACCTGAGCACTTACAGCGGCTCTGAAGGCAACTGCGGCACCGGATTCGGCGTCATCCTCTCTGAGTCCCCCAACGCAACTGGCGGTCTTGCTGGCACCAAGGCCTATCTGTGGGTCGGCCAAACGGGTAATAGCGCAACGGGTTCGATTACGCTTTACGGGCCTGGTGGGATCTCCCTGAACGGCACGACTTCGCTCAATAACAAAAACATCACCAACCTGGCGGCCGGGTCGCTCGCCGCCGGCTCGACCGACGCGGTCAATGGTTCGCAATTGAGCACCACCAACAGCAGCGTGTCCTCGCTGTCGACGTCCGCGTCGACGGGGATCAGCACCGCGCAGAGCGGTGTGGCGTC
>DAIOET010000084.1:0-13585 GCA_036746135.1 Cupriavidus sp. | reverse complement strand
ACAACATGAACTCTCGCCGCAAATTCCTGCAGGCGAGCGCAGGCGCCGCTTTTTCGGCCGCAGCACTCGCCGCCTTTCCGCCCAGCATCCGCCGCGCGCTCGCCATTCCGGCCAGCAACGTCACCGGCACCATCATGGATGTCCAGCACGTGGTTATCCTGATGCAGGAGAACCGTTCCTTCGACCACTACTTCGGCACGCTCAACGGTGTGCGCGGGTTTGGTGACCGGATGACCATTCCGATGCCGAACGGCCGCAAGGTCTGGCAGCAGGAGCGCACCAACGGCACGCTCATCACGCCGTACCACCTCGATGACAGGGCCGGCAACGCGCAGCGCGTATCGGGCACGCCGCACGCCTGGGCGGACAGCCAGCAAGCCTGGGACAACGGCCGCATGTCGCGCTGGCCGGTAGCCAAGACCGATACGTCGATGGGCTACTACAAGGAAAAGGAGATTCCGTTCCAGTTCGCGCTGGCCAACGCCTTCACGATCTGCGACGCCTACCATTGCTCGATGCACACGGGCACCGATGCCAACCGTTCGTTCCACATGACCGGCACCAACGGCGCAATGCCGCAGAACGCGGCCTTCGTGAACAACGAGTGGGATGCCATCAACGGCGTGGCGTCCGATGCCAACATCGGCTACACGTGGAAGACCTACGCAGAACGGCTGGAGGAAGCCGGCGTCAGCTGGATCAGCTACCAGAACATGCCCGACGAATGGGGCGACAACATGCTTGGCGCGTTCCGCACGTTCCGCCAGGCCAACCTGGCCTCGGGGTTTCCGGTTTCCAGCGGCGGCTCGCCAGGCTCGCCGTACACCAACACTGGCCAGGCGCTGCCCTATCACGCGTACAACGCCGCCACCGACAACGCAGCCAACCCGCTCTACAAGGGCGTCGCCAACACCCTGCCGGGCACGGCGCCCGAGCAATACCTCGATGCCTTCCGCCGCGACGCGATGAACGGCACGCTGCCGCAGGTATCGTGGATCAATGCACCGTCGATCTACTGCGAGCACCCGGGGCCGTCCAGCCCGGTGCAGGGGTCGTGGTTCCTGGCCGAGGTTCTGGATGCCCTGACCGCGAATCCCGAGGTATGGAGCAAGACCGTCCTGCTGATCAACTTCGACGAAAACGACGGCTACTTCGACCACGTACCGTCGCCGTCCGCGCCGTCGCTGAACCCCGACAAGAGCTACGCAGGCAAGACCACGCTGAGCGAAGCGGACCTGAAGTCCGAGTACTTCACGCATCCCGCACCGGCCGGCAGCACGAGCCAGCCCGCGCCGGATGGCCGCGTCTACGGGCCGGGACCGCGCGTGCCGCTCTACGCGATTTCGCCGTGGAGCCGTGGCGGCTGGGTCAACTCGCAGGTGTTCGACCACACGTCGGTGCTGCGTTTCCTGGAGGCGCGCTTTGGCGTCAAGGAGCCGAACATCAGTCCGTACCGCCGCGCGGTCTGCGGCGACCTGACCTCGGCATTCAACTTCAAGACGCCCAACACCGAGGCACTGCCCGCATTCAGCGGCCCGTCCACGCGCGCCGAAGCGGACCAGATTCGCGCCGCGCAGCAGGCCCTGCCCGCCGTGCCGGTACCGCGCGACATGCAGCTGCCGTTGCAGGCACCGGGCACGCGGCCATCGCGGGCGCTGCCCTATGAGCTGCATACCAGCGCCCGCTGCTATGCAAGCGGCCAGGTCGAGCTGATCTTCTCGAACACCGGCACGCAGGCAGCCGTGTTCCATGTCTATGACGTCTTCAAGCTCGACCGCGTGCCGCGCCGCTACATGGTGGAAGCCGGCAAGACACTGGTCGATAGCTGGGACGCCGCGCTCGACAACTTCGGTGGCTACGACCTCTGGGTGCTGGGCCCGAACGGCTACCACCGCCACTTCAAGGGAGACCTGAAACGCCTTGGCGCCGCGCAGGCATCGCCCGAGATCCGTGTCTGCTACGACATCGCCAACGGCAATGTCTTTGTGGACCTGATCAACAAGGGCAACCAGCCGTGCACGTTCACGGTAACGCCGATGGCCTATCGCACCGATGGCCCCTGGCAAGCCAATGTCGCCGCCAATGCCACATCGACGCTTGACTGGAAACTGCAGGAAAGCGGCCAGTGGTACGACTTCGCGGTCACCTGCAGCAGCGATCCGGCCTACTACCGCCGCTTTGCCGGGCGGGTGGAAACGGGCCGCCACACGGTCAGCGATCCGGCAATGAGTCAGGTCTGAGCACGGCCGAAAGCCGCCGGCGTTCGCCCCTGGCGGGCGCCGGTGTCGGCCCGGCCCAGCAGCCGGCGCAGCTGGGTAGCGGTGTCCTCCGCCGCCGACAACGGCAGCAGTGGCACGCCAATGGCCTTGTGCCAGTCCATCAGCGCCGCGCTGTGGCCATCGGCAAAGCTGCGGACATTGCGCCGCAGCGCCTCCTGCGAGAAGCCAAGCTCCACCTGCAGTTCGCCGTCGCTAACCACGAGCTGGCCCGACGCGGGCAGTTCGAGCAGGAACGGATCGTAGACCAGCACCGAAAGCACGTCATTGCGGCTGCGCAGCGCCAGCATCAGCTCGCGCGTTTGCTCGTCGCCGCCGTCAAAATCGCTGATCACGATGACAAGGTGGTCATGGTGAGCCAACCGCAGCGCACGCTGCAAGGCACCGTTCAGTTGCGCCGCGCCGCGTTGTGCCCGCGCGTCCGCGCGTAGCCGCTGGTTATGCTGCGCGAGGTCGCCCAGCAGGTGCAGCACGCCGTGCCGGCTGCGCTGGGGCGCCAGGCTGGTTTGTTCCGCATCGCCGAAGATCACGCCGCCAACGCGGTCGCCGTCCGCCAGCACACGCCACGCGGCCAGCGCCGCGGCCTCGGCGGCCGTCACCGATTTCATCGCCCGGCGGCTGCCAAAGAACATGTTCATGCGCTGATCCACCACCAGCAGCACCGGCCGCTCCTTTTCCTCCGCATAGATGCGGACATGCGGCTTGCCGGTGCGCGCGGTCACGCGCCAGTCCATCGTCCGGACATCGTCGCCAGGCAGGTAAAGGCGGAGTTCCTCGAAAGCGAGGCCCCGGCCATGCACGCGCGAACCGTGACGGCCCGACAGCAGGCTATGAACCGGTTGCCGGCTGCGGAAATGAAAGTCGCGCACGCTGGCCTCCAGCATCGCCAGCGCGGCAAGGTCCACGCTGACGCCCGCCGTCGCCCCCGACGCCGCAGGTGAGGCGCCGGGCTGGACACGCGCACGCGCCGCACTGTCCTGTTTCATGGCACCGTTTCCGTGTCAGGCCACCGCCACGCGCTGCAACAACCGGTCGATCACCACATCGGCGGCCACGGCTGCGGCATGCGCTTCATACGAGAGAATCAGCCGGTGCCGGAATACGTCGTGCACCACGGCCTGCACGTCCTCGGGCGTGACGTGGTCGCGCCCGCGCAGCCAGGCGATGGCACGCGCCACCTTGTCCAGCCCGATGGACCCGCGCGGACTGACACCCACCTGAATCCACTTCCGCAGGTCGTCGTCAAAGCGCCCCGCTTCACGGGTGGCCTGCACCAGCGTCACGATATAGCGCTCGACCGGTTCACTGACCGCGATGGCGTGGATCGCTTCGCGCGCGCTGAAAATGGCCTCCGGCGACAGTCGCGCCCGATCGCCCTGCCCGTCGGCCTGCTGGCTCGCGTCTGCTTCCTCGGATCGAGCCAGGCGGATGATTTGCGCTTCGGCATCGGCCTGCGGGTATCCGACGCTCACATGCATCAGAAAGCGGTCCATCTGCGCTTCGGGCAACGGGTAGGTGCCCTCCTGCTCGATGGGATTCTGCGTGGCCATCACCAGGAACAGGCGGTCCAGACGATGGGTATGGCCGCCCACCGTCACCTGCCGTTCCTCCATCGCTTCCAGCAGCGCGGCCTGCACCTTGGCCGGTGAGCGGTTCACTTCGTCCGCCAGTACCAGATTGGCGAACAGCGGTCCCGGCTGGAAGCGGAACTCGCCCTTGCCGCCATCCGTCACGTAGATATCGGAGCCGGTGATGTCGGCGGGCAGCAGGTCTGGTGTGAACTGCACGCGCGACAGACGCGCGTCGAGATGTTTCGCCAGACTCTTGATCGCGCGTGTCTTGGCAAGTCCGGGCAGCCCTTCCACCAGCAGATGGCCATCGGCGAGCAACCCAAGCAGCAGACGTTCGATCATCCGGTCCTGCCCGACGATCGACTCGGTCATGCGCGCTTGCAGCGCCAGGATGTCGTCGCGCGCGCTCATCCCATTTCTCCTGTTCAGTGAGCCGGACGACCGCCGGTAAACCAGCTGTAGTAGGGATTGTCGGGGTCGGCTTGCATGACCGTCGTGATGTCGCGCAGCCATTGGTCCCGGTCTCCGCGATAGGCGTCCAGCCCGGCGGCGTAGAACGTATGCAGCGTGGCGCGTTCGCGCCGGATGTCCTGGTACAGCGCGTCGCTGGCGCCGGTCAGCGGCGGATCGGCCGACAGGTCGAGCAGTTCGCGCACCACGGGCGGAAAGTCCTGGCGCCGCACCCAGCTCGTGTATTCGATCCGGGGACGGTCGTCTGTCACGGCCGGGGCATCGCCGGCAAACCAGTCCAGCCCGGCGCGATCGGTGACGTAGGTGGCCAGCAGTGCCGCCGGCGATGCCACGCCGACATCGCGCAACGCCGCCGCCACCGTTGGCTGCGCAAAACGGTCGGCGATGCGAGCGGCATCGAGCGGCATCGGCTCCATCGAACCTACCAGCAGCATCTCGTGCAGTTCCGTGGTCCACAGCGTGGCATGCGGGAATACGTCGAGAAAGCTGCGCACCAGCGAGCGGGTGTCGTCCCGGTTCTGCGTCGGCAGCGGCAGCCATTGGGCCACGATACCGCCGGGCTGCAAGCGGGCGGCGGCCAGCCGGTAGAACTCGCGCGAATAGAGGTTGACGACGCCGCTGGCCGATGGCGGCGGCGGTTCCAGCGTAATCAGGTCGTAGCGTTGCCCGCTCTGCAGCAGTTCCCGCCGGCCGTCGCGCAGACGGATGTCCAGCCGCGTATCGCGGCCCGCATCGAAATTGCCGTGAAACAAGGGGACGGCACGCACCACGGCCGGCAGAAGCTCCGCCACCACACGGCGATCCAGACCCGGATACTGTAGCGTCGCGCCTGCCGTAATGCCCGTGCCCAGGCCGATTACCAGCGATGCGCGCGGCGTTCCGTTATGCACGATCAGCGGCAATAGCGCTTGCAGCCGCATATAGCGCAGCGAAGTCATCGTGTCGCCCGAGTTCGACACGCCCTGGATATAGAGTCGGCGAAAACGCTGCGCGGCCTTGCCCTGCTCCACCACCGCCACGGTTGCACCACGGCTTTCCTCGTAGAACGCCAGCGTTCCACCCCGCGTCTTGGCCAGCAATGCCGCCATGCGGTCGGCCGGTGTGGCCACGGCAAGGATCACCGTGATAGCGGCCAGCAATGGGATAGCCAGGCGCGCGCGACGCTGCACGCCATCGCCAAACGCCACGGCCAGCACCGCCACCGCGCCGCTTGCGGTGGCCAGCACGCCGAGCGTATGAATCACGCCGAGCGATGGCACCAGCACGACGCCGGTCAGTACGGAACCCGCAATACCGCCCAGCGTGTTCACGGCCAGCACCGCTCCCACGCCCGTGCCAGCGCGTGCCGGATCGACGGAGAGCCGCACCACGAACGGAAATGCCGCGCCCAGCAGCAGCGTCGGCACGAACACCACAACCAGCGCCGCCACCGCGAAACTCGCGCACGTGGCCGCCAGCAGATTTCCCGTCGCTCCTAGCACACGTTGCGAAACCAGCTGCTGCGCAGCGGGCAGCCATTCTCCCAGCCATGCGAACTCCGCAAGCGCCACCAGTCCGGCCCCGACAATCAGCAGCGCGAAGACGCCCCACGGGTCCTTCGCGCGGTCGACGCGCTTCGCCACGAGAATGCTACCGATCATCAGGCCGGCGAGGTACGTGGCCAGCATCACCGCAAACGCAAACGCACGGGTGCTCAGGAATTGCACGATGGCCTGCGACCAGACCACCTCGTAGCCCAGCGCAATCGCGCCCGCCAATGCATACAGGCCAAGCGCAAGCACACGTTGTCCGGAAGTTCGCGCAGCGGCGGCCGGCGCGGCTGGCGCCTCGGCCTGCGCCGCCATATCGCGGCCGAACCACCATGCCCCGATCGCCGCAAGCCCGTTGAATGCGGCCGCAGCAAACGCGCTGCCCGTCACGCCCAGCAACGGGATCGACACGAACGCGGCGAGCAGCGTGCCGGCTATCGCGCCGGCCGTATTCGCGGCGTAGAGCCGTCCTCCGGGACCACCCACCGATGCGCCGCCACTTCGGACAGCACGCATCAGCGCCGGCAACGTGCCACCCATCGCAATCGCCGGCAGCGCAACCAGCATCAGCGGCAAGGCCCATGCGGCGCCACCGATACGCGCTTCGAGCCACGCAAATGGCGCGGCGGCGTGGGAAAGCGCCAGCGTGGCGCCAATCCCGAGCACGGCGATCGCGCATTCGAGCCAGACGTAGAGCCGCCATGCGGAGCCCACGCGGTCGGCGAGACGGCCTATCGCCCAGCCTCCCAACGCCAGCCCGCCAAAGAATGCGCTGACGCCGATGGTGACCGCATGCACGTCCACGCCCACCACCAACGACAACTGCTTGATCCAGAGAACCTGATAGACGAGTCCGGCCACCCCGGACAGACATAACAATGCCGCGGCCTGCCAGAGGCCGCGGCATACCTGGGCATCCGCACCCGCCTGGGCGGGAACGGATGCCGATGGCTGGCGTGCCGCGCGCTGGCGCTTCACGCCCGGCTCCAGCTTGCGATGGGCCGCCGTCACTTCTTCTGCTGGCCCTGTTGCTGCTTGGCGAGCTGGTCGGCCACCTGCCGCTTGATCTTCTCGCTGGCCTGATCGATCGTGAAGCTGGCCGGAATCTGGCTCGGCGGGAAGTCCACGAACGTCTGCAGGAAGTTGATCGCCCGGCGGTTACCCTCGATGAACACGTACGGGTTTTCCGTTTCAAGCTGGTGGTACTGATTGGTCGGCCCGGTGTCCGCCCGCTCGTATGGGTCCATTCGCAAGTTGAAGTACTTCGGTGCGCGCAGGCAGGTGAACGGTTCCTTCCACACCTCGATGCCTCCCTTCGCCCTTTGCTCGCAGAACACAATCTTCCATGCCGTGGGCACGGTCGCCCCCGTCGTCAGCACGTCGTAGCGCATCGCCACCAGCTCGGCATCGTCATTGAAGTAGTAGAACTCGTTGCGCGCACTCTTATCGGTCTGCCCTGTCAGCATTGGCAACTGGTTATAGCCGTCCAGGTGGACCTTGGCACTCTTGCCGCCGAGGCTCGTCCCCTTCACCAGGCGGTCCTTGATGTCGCCATCCCCAGCCGCGGCGAGCAGCGTCGGGAACCAGTCCAGCCCCGACATCAACCCGTTCGTCATCGACCCCGGCTGGATGTGGCCAGGCCAGCGCACCATAGCCGGCACACGGAACGCACCTTCCCAGTTGGAATCCTTCTCGCTGCGGAACGGCGTATTCGCGGAGTCTGGCCAGCTGAAGAAGTTCGGGCCGTTGTCGGTGGTGAAGATCACGATCGTGTTGTTCGTGATGCCCGTGTCGTCCAGCACCTTGAGCAGCTTGCCGACGTTCTGGTCCATCTCCCACATGCCGTCCGCATACTCATGGCCCGCGCCAAGGCCGGCCTTGCCGCGATACTCGGGACGCACGTGCGTGAAAAGATGCATGCGCGTGAAGTTCATCCAGACGAAGAACGGCTGCTTCCCCTGCGCCTGCTTCTGGATGTAGTTCACCGCCGCGCCGGTCGTTTCATCGTCGATCGTTTCCATGCGCTTGCGGTTCAGCGGCCCGGTGTCCTCGATCTTGCCGTCGGCGGTGCTGTGCAGCACGCCACGCGGGTTGTAGAACTTCAGGAAGTCGGGATTGTCTTTCGGCCAGTACGGACGCTCCGGTTCTTCCTCGGCGTTCAGGTGGTACAGGTTGCCGAAGAACTCGTCAAAGCCGTGCTTGGTCGGCAGGAAACGGTCCTGGTCGCCAAGGTGGTTCTTGCCGAACTGCGCCGTCGAATAGCCCAACGGCTTCAATGCCTGCGCAATCGTGATGTCGCGGTCCTGCAGGCCGACCGGCGCGCCCGGCAGGCCGACCTTCGACAAGCCTGTGCGGAACACGGACTGCCCTGTGATGAACGTGGACCGGCCCGCCGTGCAGCTGTTCTCGGCGTAGTAGTCGGTCATCATCATGCCTTCGCGGGCAATGCGGTCGATGTTCGGCGTCTTGTAGCCCACCACGCCGTGGCTGAACGCGCTGACGTTGCCAAGGCCCACGTCGTCGCCAAAGATCACGAGGATGTTCGGCTTGCCGCCCTGCGAGCCTGCCGGGGCGGCGGCCACCGGCGAGGCGCCCGCGGCGTCGGGTGCGGATGCCACTGGTGCCGGCGTAACCGGCGTGGTTGCAACCGGCGGCGCTGCCGGTGCCTGTGCAGCCGGTGCGGAGGCAGCCGGAGGAGCCGCCTTGTTCTCGTCGGCCTTCTTGCAACCGGCCACCAGCAGCATGGCGACGATTGCCGCGCTGACGGCCAGCCTGGTCAGCCGCGCATCTGTATCAGGTCTCATCGTAAGCTCCGTTGTTGTGCTTCAGGGCGTTGCGGAGGTTCAGGGTTGTGTTGACGGATATATCCGCGCCCAGTCCTGCTTCATGCTGATGACGGTCCAACCGCGCGTTAGCGCTTCATCGAGCGCCTTGTCCAGCTTGCCGATGCCTGACTTGCGGTCATATGCGAACTCGCGTTCCGCGTCGTCGTGATGCACGAGCACGGCCAATCGCTGACCGGTACCGGCCATCGTGTACTGCAGCATCTGCAGGTCGCCATCGGAATTGCCCACGGCCAGGATGGGCCGCCTGCCAATCTGCCGATAGATACCCACTGGTTTTCCGGGGCCGTCATTGATGAATTCGAGCTTGGGGCCACGCACCAGCGTCGGTTGCCCGTTGCGCACCTCATAGGTGACGGTCTGCGTGGAGCCAACCACCTGCTCGGGCGGGATGCCGTAGACGCGCTCGGCCCACGGACGCATGAATTCGATCGTGCCGCCGGACACGATGAACGTCTTGAATCCGTTCGCGCGCAGGTAGCTCAGCAGTTCCAGCTGCGGCTGGTACACCAGATCCGTATAGCGGCGGTTGAATTTGGGATGCCGCGCGCTGTCCAGCCACGCGCGGATCGTGCGGTCGTATTCATCCACCGTCATGCCGGCGTTAGCCGTGGCGATCAGCGGCAGCAGGCGTTTTTCCTCGCGCATCAGCGCCGCCATATCGTTGGCCATCAACGCCTTGAATGCAGGGTTGTTCTTCCATTCGGGATGCTGCGGCGCTACGGCGCGCACTTGGTCCAGCAGGAAGAAGAACTGAAAATACAGCGGCTGCTCGCTCCACAGCGTGCCATCGTTATCGAACACGGCGATGCGTTCCGCTGGCGGCACGTACTCGGGCGTACCCTGGCGTGTGACCGCCTCCACGAAGCGGACGATCGTCTGCCGCGCCGCGCCGTCGCGCCACGATGGCAACGCGGTGGCAGCGCTGGCCGTGCCAGCCGGCTGCGTGGCCGCGGCCGTATCGGTGCCGGGCGCCGACGCACAGCCGCCCAACGCCGCCAGCAACGACGCCAGTAGGGCCAGGCGCGACAACGCATGGCGCAGACGCCGGTCAGTTCCTGCCGTGACGAATCCCTTCACGCAACTCTCCCTCGTCGTTGAATGGCGCCGGCTTATTGTCTTGATGCGACCGCCGGCTGCCTGCGCATATCGGCCCAGGTGCCGTCATCCATGACCAGCCGGAAGCCAAGATGCGACATGCTCGTGTACGGATCGGTCCCGCGCCGCGCGCTGGGGCGATAGCTCAGGCAGAAGTCCTCGTTGCACAGGAACGAGCCGCCGCGCGTCACGCGCTTGGGCGCCGATACGGGCACGCCCGGCTCGGTCGGGTCCCAGGAGTCCGCTGGCCCGGCGGGGTTCTGTAGCACTGCCGCGGTGGTTCGTGCCTCGCGCCGGAACTGGTCCGCGCGATACCAGTCGGCAACCCATTGCCAGGCGTTGCCGGTCATGTCGTACAGGCCATAGCCATTCGCGGGAAACGTGCCGACGGGGCTGGTGCCCGCCGCGCCGCCCGCCTTGGCGCTGACCACCGGAAACGGCTGCACCTGCTGGCCTTGCCAGACATTGGCCATCTGGCGGCCATCGGGCGCGAACTTGTCGCCCCAGGTGTAGGTGGCCTGCTCCAGGCCACCGCGTGCCGCAAACTCCCATTCGGCCTCGGTGGGCAGCCGCTTGCCGACCCAGCGCGCGTACGCCTGCACGTCTTCGTACGAGACCTGCACCACGGGATGGTTGTCCTTGCCGTCGATATTGCTGCCGGGGCCGTCCGGGTGCTTCCAGTCGGCGCCGGGCACAAAGCGCCACCAGCGCCAGTATTCGCGCAGCGGCACCGGGCTACGGGTGCCGACGAATACCATCGCCCCGGCAACCATCGCGCTGTCGGGCGGCCGTGGCGTACCCGGCGGCAACTGGACCTTCATGGTTTCCCAGTCCGGCGCGCGCTCGGCAGTGGTCACATAGCCGGTCGCCTCCGTGAACTTGCGGAACTCGGCGTTGGTGACATGGTGCTGGTCCATCCAGAAGCCTTTGACATGCACCTTGTGCGCCGGCCGTTCATTGGCTTGCGCCATCTTGTGGTCGCTGCCCATCTGGAATTCGCCGCCTGGCACATGGACCATGCCGCGCGGACCACTCACGCCATCGCCCGGCCGGACGGCGGCCCCTGCGGCCGCACGGCCAGCGCTCGCGGTGTACCAGTACGACGCGCCCGCGCCCGCAACGGCCATGCCCAGCACCAGGACCATCAGCCATGCGTTGCGGCGCCAGGCTGGCGCTGCTGTGGCTACGGCCTCGCGCGGTCGCTTGTGTTCCATCGGCACTCCCTCCAAGGTACGGCGCCATCACCTGATCCGGCCATCCAAGTATGGGTGGGCGTCCGGCAAGAACGGAATGCAAAATTTTGGTTTTCGATCTGAATGATTTTGTCGCCGATGTCGCCTACGGATTCAGCGGCGGCAGCGGCTCGCCAGCCTGCCGCTTCTTCGCGGCATGCGCCGCATGCCAGCGCGGACGCCATCCGCCGAGCCAGCGATACGCCGCATAGGCGAACACCAGTGCCAACGCGGCCAGCGCGGCGGCGGTGCGCGTATCGAGCCAGTCCGGCAGCCCCGGCGAACCACCGGTCGGCGCAAGGCCGATGCCGGGCGCGGCGCGTCCGACATCGACAGTCACGGCCGGTAGCGTCGACTGCGCGCGCTTGCCGGTGGCCGGGTCATACCAGGACACCGAAACCGCCGGGAGTGTGTAGCGGCCGCCGCTTTCGAACACGTAGGTCACGGTTTCCACACGCCTGCCGCCGGTGGCGCCCGCCGGTTCATCGCCAGTCGCGGCAACGCCGTCGCGCAGCACCGGATCGGCGTGGAACTGGCGCACGCCACGTGGCGCCTTCAGCACGGGCGGCTCAAGCATCATGGCCGGTGTGCCGGGCGCAAACATCGTGATGGTTCGCACGAGCGCATCCCCCGCGCGAAGATGGGCCTCCTTGCCGCTGATGGGCTGGTCGAAGGCTTGCCCGATATGGATGCGCGCCGCTGGCAGTGTCGGCGCGCCGGCATCCGCCTGCGCGGGTGCGCGTTGCTGTCCGGCGGCATGGATCGTGGTGGCCGGCAGGGTCACGCTGGCGTCGTGGGGCTTGCCGTCTACACCGGAATAGGTGAAGTGGATGTCCGGCGTCGGCAGCACGAAATCGCCGCCTGTCTGCGGGGTGAACACGTAGGTCTTGCGGATGCCTGCGTAGCTGGTGCCGTCGATGGTTTCGGTCGAATTGACACCGCGTTCGTCTGGCATCGTGATCACCGCGCCCGGCACCTGCAGCGCCGGAAACGCAGGCGCCGACAGGAAGAAATTCGGCGCCAGGATCGTCACCTCAACCTGCACCGATTGCCCGGCGACCACGGGCTGCTGCCCCACGATCCTGACGCGCACCGTGGGGTCCGCGGCCTGCGCCGTGGCCGTCAGCCAGAGCAACAGCCAGACCAGCCGCCGCGCGATCATGGCCTGGCCTGCAGCGCGAACTTGCGCGCCAGCAGTTCCGTGGGAGAGGTCTGGATCGCGCGCATCCACATATCGGCGTTCTGCTGCACCAGGCCCTGCTGCATCTTGTCACCGCCCGGAGGCGGTGGCGGCTTGCCCGCATCCAGCTCGATCTTGTCGGGCTTCAGATCGGGCGGTTCCTCGTCCCCCTTGTCCTGCTGTTTCTGGCGCTCGATGCGCTGCATCATCAACGCCAGGTTGCGTTGCGCGGGCTCCCATCCCGGGCGCTGCTGCAACACCAGACGGTAACGGGCGGCGGCCTCCTGATACTTCTGCTGCTGCGCAAGCGCGTTGCCCAGGTTGAACTGCGCATCGACCGTGCTGATCTGCTCGAAGGCGCGCACCGCATCCTCGAACCTGCTCGCGCGGTAGAGCGCGACGCCGCGCCACATCGGATCGTCGAACAGCGCTGCAGCCGCCGTGTAGTCGCCGCGCTCGAAGGCCCGGCGCCCCTGCTGGTCGTGCGTGAGCCAGAGATCGATGAAGTGCCAGCCGCGTGGCGCGGGGCTACCCTGCGCGCGGACATCGGCCGGGGGCGCGAGCATCGGCACCACCAACGCCAGAGCGGCCAGCCAGCGGATCGACCAACCCTTGCGGAACCAAAGCAATGTGAGCACGGCGATGGGAATCGTCAGCGGCCAGCCCGCATCGTGCCAGCGCAGGGTGTCTTGCGCGCTGGCCTGCTCCACATGCGACTGGATATGACGCTGCACCCAGGCCACGTCCTCGTCGCTATCGGTCGTCAGCGTTGCCACGGGAATGCCCGCGTCGCGCAGCCGATGCAGCGCCGCCGCGTCAAGCCCGGGGGCCGCGCCGTCGCCCGACTTCAACGGGCCGCCTGCCGCCGTGCCAATCGCCAGCACCACGACCTGCGTACGTTTGTCGCGCTTCTGCAAGGCTTGCGCTGCCGTGGCCTCGACGCCATCGGTCAGCAGCAGGATCGTGCCGGGCACCGGCACCTTCGACAGCGCTGCGTCGATGGTGCCGACGGCACGCGCGGTGTCTTTGCCGGGCACGGGCATGATGGCGGTTTGCAGCGCGTCCACGAAGGTCTGCAGCAGGCTCGCGTCGTCGGTCAGCGGCAGCACCAGATGCGTGGAACCGGCGTAGGCATAAAGCGCGGTACGTCCGCCGTCACGATGCGCGAGCAATGCCTTCACCTTGAGCTTGGCCCGCTCAAGCCGCGTCGGCGTGATGTCGATGGCATTCATCTCCGGCGTCAGGTCGACCGCTATCGCCAGCGGCGCCTTGTCCGAGAGGAACGGTGGCCGCTCGCGCTCCCAGGTTGGGCCCGCGAGCGCGATGGCACCCAACGCCAACGCCAGCGCGGTCAGGTGCACGGGGCGCGCCGCGCGCCGTTGGTC
>DAIOET010000083.1:0-13638 GCA_036746135.1 Cupriavidus sp. | reverse complement strand
CCGCCTTTCTCAACTTGGTGGTAGTAGATGAGGTTGGAGTAGGCCTTCTCTGCCCAACTCCGCGGCGCCTGATATTGCTCGCCGGGGAACACGCTCACGGCCACCGGGATCTTGACACCTTTGGCGTTAAAGAAGCCGCCCTTGTATTCCCAGTAGAGACGAGATGCAGAGACTCCGGTGTTGGTCAGCCAGTACAACGTGATGTTGTCAAGGATCTCGTCACGTGTCAGTTCGCCCGTGGCGCTCTTGGTCCGGTCCAGGGCCGAGGCGACTGCCGCAGCGGGCTGGGCATCCGCATCATTGTGGTCGAGCAGCCAGGCGGCGAGGCCGACGGGTGAGTCGGCAATGCCATAGAGCGTCTGCGGACGCGATCCCATTATCCTGGCGTAGTCCACTACCTTGAACGTATGCGCGAGTTGCTCGTAGGCGCGATTTTCCTCCACTGACAGCCCGGCAGGCGCGGGGGCGCCGATCTGGAGCGCCTTGTCGACGTCGGCTGGAACCGTCGCGGGCATGTTGGTGTGGATGCCGAGCAGTCCCGGAGGCGCCTGCAAGCCCATCTGGTCAACGACAAACGCGCCCCAGTCGCCGCCCTGAGCAACGTATTGCTTATATCCGAGACGGTGCATCAGCTCCGCCCAGGCGCGCGCCATGTGTTCGGGACCCCAGCCCGTGTTCGTCGGCTTGCCGGAGAACCCGTAGCCCGGCATCGACGGGATGACGACGTCGAACGCCTCTTCAGCCTTCCCGCCATGCGCGACCGGATCCGTCAGCAAGTCGATTAGCTTGATCTGTTCGAGTACGGAGCCGGGCCAGCCATGATTGATGATCAATGGAAGCGCATTGGGCTCTTTCGACCGTACATGAATGAAGTGGATGTCCACACCGTCGATGGTCGTGACGAACTGTGGAAACGCGTTCAGCTTCGCTTCCGCCTTGCGCCAGTCATAATCCGTCGCCCAGTAGTGCGCGAGTTTCTGCATGGTCGAGAGTGGCACGCCTTGCGAAGAATCTGCAACGGTCTCCTTTTCCGGCCATTGCGTTGTCGCGATCCGCCGACGAAGGTCGTCAATGCTCTTCTGCGGAACATGGACCTTTGGGAAGGGTCGGATCGACTCATTTGCCGCCGTTACGCGCGGCTCCGCGGAGGGTTGACCTGCAGCCGGGATGGCGTGCGCATAACCGAAGGCAGTGGCCAGAACAAGGCCGAGTACAGCCGTAGTCAATGCCGGAAAGCGGCGCCGGATTGGCGCTGAAGATACGTTAAACATGGTGCTCATTCGAATACGAGCGCGAGTCTGCCACGCGCCCTGTTAGCGTTAATGAATAGATGCAGCTGTGATTGGCGGCATAGTCATGAACTCCATCTGCCCGCCGTGAGGGGCGCCGGCGCTTACGCCGGCAGTTCCTGACCAGATTGCTCTCGCATGATGTAATCGGCGTACCAGTCCGGCCAGTTTTCGTCGTGCTTGCCGCCGTTGCGCTTCTCGTGCTCGCCATGCGCGGTCGCCGCACGTCGCAGCGCGGCCGCAAGTTCCGCTGGCGAAGCGAACGTCGCCATATCCGCATTCACGCGTCCCGGCAATCGCGCAGTGACCTCCTGCAGCAGCCAACTGTTACCGTCAGGGTCGCTGAACGTGGCATATGAGGAGTAGGTCTGCCGCTGCGGATGCGCGCCGCTCTTGGGGGGCTCCCCGACGCCACGGTGAAACACTTCGCTAACGTCGACGCCGAGACCGACGAGCTCGGCGCGCGCGGCCTCGATGTCAGAGACGGCGAGATACAGTCCCTGCGCGGTGCCCGGGAGCGCCGACGTAATTCCCGTGCCGAAGTGGATCGAACACGAGGAACCTGGGGGCGTGAACTGCAGGACGCGGAACGCATCACCCTTGGCGAAATCAGCGTCGAGCTTCCAGCCCAGGCTGGCGTAGAAATGCTTGGCGCGATCCACATCCGAAACCGGAATGACGACAACTTCGAGCTTCATGTCGTTAGTGGCAATAGTCTTCACAATAAATCTCCTTCAGGGGGATGGGATTGGCTGGATGCAACCCACGTCCGCTTTGTCACGGCCGCCGCCGCAAGACCCACAGACCGACCGCGAAAACGCGAAGCGGGGATGGATTTGGCGTTCATAAGAAACTCCGATTGCCAATAAATCTAGTGTGGTACAACCGAGGTCAAATCGACGAAAGGTGACCGCTTTTGTGCGCTTCGACCAACGTGCCGACTGTGGCCGGCAGTACGACGATCGCCTTGGTTTTCGCGGTAGCGGGCCGCAATGCATCGCAGACGCGCGCGATCTCAGCCTTGCCGATGAGGCGACATAAGCTCACAGATTCCTTGCGATCTACGACAGGCCCGCGGCGAGCCCCACCGGGGGGCGGGCACTACACGTTGCGATAGCGTCCCGCCGCATGCGCCTGCACGAAATTTGGCAACATGGCCTGCCGTGCGGCCTGATAGGCCTCCCACTGAGCGTCGTCGGGCAATGGCGGAATCGTGATCGGTTCGCGGCGATCGAAGCCAACCAGCGCGGCGTCGACGAGTTCGTCAACTTCCATCACTCCAGGCATTGCGTTGACGTCCTTGCCCGCACGCGCCCAGATTTCGGTACGCGTCGCCGCCGGCAGCACCGCTTGCACGTAGACCCCCTTTGGTCCGAGTTCGAGTTGCAACCCCTGTGAAAGAAACAGCACAAACGCCTTTGTGGCTCCATAGACCGTCAGCCCAAGTTCCGGCGCGAGTCCGACCACAGAGGCGATATTCACGATCGCGCCCCTACCCGCTTGTACAAAGCGCGGTGCGACCGCCGCAGCGAGCCGTACGAGTGCGGTCGTATTCAGATTGACCATCGCGGCGACGGTGTCTGGCGTCTGTTCGACGAAGGTGCCCGGCGCACTCATGCCGGCGTTGTTCACAAGCACGCCGATGCTCGTGTCATCGCGCACGCGTGCCTCCACCTGACCGAGTTCAGCGGCGTTGGTGAGGTCAGCCTTGACGACGTCTACGCCGATACCATTCTCCGCTCGCAATGTCGCGGCAAGATGCTCCATGCGGCTGCGATCACGCGCAACAAGGACAAGATCATGGCCGCGTTTCGCGAAGCGATCGGCGTACATGGCGCCGATGCCGCTAGAAGCGCCTGTGATGAGTACAGCAGGTTTCGTGGTCATCTCGTTTGTTGCTCCTTCAGGTGCGATCAGTCACTAATCATGATGCTCATCATGATTAAATTTATCATGATAGATGTCATGTATAATGTCAAGGAACAATTTGTGGAGAGGAAATGAAAGTCAGCCGAGAGCAGGTTGCCGAGAACCGGCAGAAGATTCTGGACGCTGCGAGCCGCCTCTTCCGCGCGCAGGGTTTTGACGCAGTGACGGTCGTTGATGTGATGAAGGCCGCTGGGCTCACTCACGGAGGTTTCTACGGCTACTTCACGTCAAAGGACGACCTGATTGCACAAACGCTCACGTATTTGACTGCGCAAGGCGCGCGTGCGGACGCCGACCTCGTGCGTTATACGGAGAGCTATCTGTCGCCTGCCCATCGCGACGATGTAGCCGGCGGCTGCCCGATAGCGGCGCTTGGCGCGGAAACCGTACGGCAGACGCCAGAAGCACGCGCTGCGATGGCGGAGGGGCTGCGAAAGCGCATTGAAAGCTTCGCGGCGAGTGCACCTCAGGCCGACGCAGCCATAGTGCGGCGCAATGCGATCGGCAGCTATGCGGCAATGGTCGGCGCCGTAATCCTCGCTCGGCTGGCGCAGGATCCGACACTTTCCGACGAGGTGCTTGAGCAGACACACGCGTGGATCCTCGAGTGCCAATGACCGATGTCAGCCCGCTAACGGACGTACCGTTTCGCAACGCTGAACGTCTCGGATGGGCCGGTACTCGCCGCCGGTGCCGGTGAGTACGTCCCAGGTAGACCGAGGTCGGAGACGGCGCACCTCTATTGGAGCCGGGGGCGATTGACCCTCTGTCTTCCCTTGCTTACATTCAATTTGTCGTCAGCGGCGCTTTGCTAACACGCAAGGGAGGAGTTCCGTGAAACACAACCACATGGTTACCACCGTTCTGCGATTGGTACTTCTGGGGCTCACGCTGCAATCGGGCGTTGCATTGGGTCAAGGGCCACTGGACCGGCAACTGGCCGGCGCATGGACCTATGTCTCGGTCGACACTGTCCGCCCGGATGGCAGCCGCACGCCAATGTATGGGCCCGATCCCCACGGTCTTGTGATCTTTGACGGTCATGGTCACTATGCGCTGGTGAACTCGCGCGACGACTTGCCCAAATACGTATCCAACGATCGAATGAAGGGCAGCGCGGAAGAATATCGCGCCGTGGCGCAAGGTTCGATCGCGCACTTTGGCACGTACGTCGTAAACGAAGCAGACAAGACCATCACCTTTCGCATCGATACGAGCACATTCCCGAACTGGAATGGGGTTGAGCAGCGCAGGCCGTTTGTCCTCTCGGGAGATGAGCTCAGGTGGACCACTCCCGCAGCCTCCGGGGGCGGCTCGGGAGAGGTCGTGCTAAAGCGAGCCAAATGACTTTGGCGCGCATTAGGCGTGCGCTTGCCGCGGCCCCTCGGGGTGACCGATTACGGAATTTCCCGACATGGCTGCAACTTGTCCGGCCGCACTCCGCTTGAGCCACGCTTCCATCTGGCCAACGGCAATCCCTCACGTATCCCCTCAAATTCCTCACAGGCTTTCAGCGCCGGCCATTTCCAGGCCAATACGTCTGAAAGCCGTCCCGCTTCGTGTCCTGACGCACACCTGTTCTCCCAATGCCCCCATTTCGCATGTTTGTTTCCTTTCGGCACGCGAAAACGATGCGCTCTTGCACAACGTCGGACCTAACATTGTCGTGCCGGCAACGTAACCGCGCCTTCGCGGCATCAACGCTGAATGCGAGCAGGAGACTTCCCCCGCGCCCCGTCGATCGACGGCTTTGCCAACAAACCGACATCAAATCCAGCAATGATCATTGCCAATCAGAAAGCCTCACTGAAATCCTATCCTGCTGAACTGCAGGGGATCATGAATATCGCAGCGGCCGACGAAAGCCTGGCGTGGCTTTCGGCATGGGAGCAAATGCGCGACGATGCGACGCCTCTCTACGAACTTCCCGACCTGGCTGCGCGTCTTGACCTTGCACAGGTGTGCGTCAAGGACGAGTCCGTTCGTTCACCTCTGGGCAGCTTCAAGGCGCTCGGCGCGCCGATTGCTCTGATTCGCCTGATCTTGCGCCGCTGGCCGGAAGAAAGCATCGATCCGCGGGCGCTCATCCGGGGCGAATACAGCGATCTCGTAAAGGGCTTCACCGTCATTAGCGCTACGGATGGCAACCACGGCCGCGCACTGGCTGCCGCTGCGCAGAACGTCGGATGCGCCTGCGTCATTGTTCTGCATGCCAACGTCAGCGTCGAACGCGAGACTGCGATTGCCGCATACGGGGCAAAGATTGTCCGTGTTGCGGGCAACTATGACGAGTCCGTGGAAGAAGCCGCCCGATTGGCCGAAGCAAACGGCTGGGAAGTGGTATCGGATACGTCGTACGAGGGATACCAGGAAATCCCGCGTGACGTAATGCAAGGTTATGGTGCGATCGCAGCGGAGGCTCTCGTCCAAGCCAACGGCAACACGGCGAACGAAAGCCCGTTCACTCACGTGGTACTGCAAGGCGGCGTGGGTGGTCTTGCCGCTGGCATCGTGAGCTACGTATGGGAGCGTTACGGCGCCCACCGTCCGAAGTTCATCGTCGTCGAGCCGGCGCAGGCCGACTGCCTTTTCCAAAGCGCCATTCAAGGTCGCGCCGCCAAGGCGACGGGCTCGGTGGACTCTGTCATGGCAGGACTCGCATGCGGCGAGACGTCGCCACTGGCATGGAAGTTCCTCGAAGAAAGCGTGGATTACTTCATGACGATTTCAGACGACGACGCCGTCACAGCCATGCACATACTCGCACGTGGCAGTGAGCGCGATATCCCCATCGTCTCGGGCGAGTCGGGTGCCGCGGGTCTCGCGGGCCTGGCTGTCCTGCGCAAGCATCAAGCGCTCTCGACGAAGGTTGGGCTCGATGCCAGCTCTCGCGTATTGCTGATCAGCACGGAGGGCGCAACGGCACCGCAGGTGTTCCAGCAGCTCGTGGGCGAATCCGCGGAATCCGTCGATGCACGACAGGCAAGCTGGCTGGGACGCTGAGAGCGGCGGCGAAGAAACCGCCTCTCGCCCCGCCCCGAAAATGCCGGGCGCCAAACTTCCCTCCGCATTCGGCGCTCCCCCTCAACGCAAATTTGTTGCGTCGAGGAACCCTAAATCGGGGCGATGTTGCGTGCATTAGCGCAACAAAAACGCGAGAATCGGTGCACTCAATCTGCTTCGACTTCCGTCACGCGCCATGCTTCTCGACTCTTACGACATCAAGCTCTTGAGCCTGCTGCAGGCTGACAGCAAGCTGTCCCAGCGGCAGCTCTCCGAGGCCGTGAACTTATCGCCGTCCGCGGTCAACCGGCGAATAGCTGCCCTGGAGGCTGGCGGCGTCATTACGGCCACTGTGGCAATCGTTGACCCGTCCTCCGTGGGACGACCAATCACCATCCTGGTGGAGGTGAAGCTCGAGAACGAACGCGTGGATCTACTTGACGAAGTCCGCAAGCGCTTCATTGAATGCCCGCAAGTCCAGCAGGCCTACTATGTCACGGGCGACTTTGATTTCATGCTCATCATCAACGTGAAGGACATGACCGAATACGAACGATTGACGCGAGAGCTCTTCTTCGTCTCGGGCAACATCAAGCAGTTCAAGACCTACGTTGCCATGCAGCGCTCAAAGGTCTCGCTCAACATTCCCCTCGCCTGACCAGGCCACTTCCCTATAGGAGACCGCAATGGATGCATCGGTACCCCTCCAATCCAGACTGCAGGCGTGGCGACACTGTTTGCATCAGCATCCCGAAACTGGCTTCGAGGAAGTGACGACATCCGAGTTTGTGGCTTCTGTGCTGCGAAATCTGGGCCTGGACGTGCACACAGGTATCGGAGGCACCGGCGTTGTGGCGAATCTTACCGTCGGGAGAGGCGGGCGCGCAGTGGGCATCCGCGCGGACATGGATGCGTTGAACATCCATGAAGCGGCCCCTCAGCGCGCCCATGTGTCAAGGATCGCCGGAAAGATGCACGCCTGCGGGCACGACGGGCATATGGCAATGGTCCTGGGTGCCGCTACCTTGCTCTCCCAGCAGCGTGATTTTGATGGCACTGTCAGATTCATCTTCCAACCAGCGGAAGAACACGGGCGCGGTGCCAAGGCCATGATGAAAGACGGCTTGTTCGAGCGATTCCCGGTCGACGAGATCTTTGGCGCTCACAACATGCCGGGCCTTCCTGCCGGAACCATCTCGACCCGGTCTGGCCCGCTGATGGCCAGCGAAGACAATTTTGTCATCCGTATCGCCGGCAAAGGAGCCCACGCGGCACGACCCCATATGGGAATCGATCCGCTCGTCATTGGTGCCGAGATCGTTCTGGCGCTACAAACCGTTGTATCGCGGAATGTGGATCCAAGCCTCCCGGCCGTCGTCTCTTGCACGGAATTCATCACCGACGGCATTCGTAACGCTACGCCGTCGACCGTTACGATCAAGGGCGACACGCGAAGCTACTCCTCCGATGTGCAGGCGCTCCTGGCGCGTCGTATGCGCGAAGTCTGCGAAGGCATTTGCCAGGCGCACGGTGCCGTCTGCGTGTTCGAATACACGCATGAATTTGCACCGACGGTGAACTGGAACGCCAGCGTAGACGTTGCCCTCGCGGCTGCCTCACGTGCGGTGGGTGCCGAACGTGTCAGCGCCGACATCGTCCCCATGATGATCTCCGAAGATTTCGGTGCGTTTTTGCAGGTTGTACCGGGCGCCTTTGTCTTTATTGGCAACGGAGACGGCGACTCTCCAGGCAGCGTGCCCCTCCACAATCCTGGATACGATTTCAACGATGACATCCTGTCGACCGGTGCGAAGTATTTTGCCGAGGTTGCACGGGAGTCCCTTGCTGTCCGCTAGCATTCGACCTCACTGCACCGCGACGGAAGCTGACGAGAACATCTCTCGTCAGGAGACACCTGCTCAAGCTTGCCCGAGGCGATGCAGGACAACATCCAGCAGAACTTCGGCGCCCATGACGAGTTGATCGTCATCGGTGTGCTCGCGCGGGTTGTGGCTGATCCCCCCCTTGCTCGGCACGAAAATCATCGCAGCAGGCGCGATCCGGGCAATCATCTGGGCGTCGTGGCCGGCGCCGGAAGTCATACGCCGGTTGGTAAAACCAAAGCGGTTGGCGGAATCCTCGATGCAATCGACCAGGCTGGCATCGAAAGCGACAGGCTCGAATCGCGCCAATCGCTCGGTTGTGATTTCCACGCCATCCTGCTTCGCCACCTTGTCCAGGAACGCGGCAAAACGCTGCTCGGCAACCTTGAGCCGTTGCTCATCCGGATCGCGGAGATCCACGGTGAGCGTGGCACGGCGCGGGATGACATTGATGACGTTGGGCAGCACATTGAAGCAGCCCACCGTCGCCAGCGTTGTCCCGCCGGACTGCAGCGCCAGCTCACGAAGGAAGGTCACGATGGATGCCGCCACAAAGCCAGCATCGTGCCGTAGATGAATCGGGGTCGTACCAGCGTGGTTGGCCTTTCCCTGGATGCTCACCTGCTGCCACGAGATACCCTGGAGATTTTCCACCACACCGATCTGCACACCCTCAGCTTCCAGGATCGGCCCCTGTTCGATATGCAGCTCGACATATTCATGCGGGATGAGGGCGCCCGGCTCCATGTCCCCTGCATAGCCGATGCGTGCCAATTCATCGCCCAGACGCGTACCATCGGTTCCCACGGTGTCGAGGGCTTCCTGAACGGTCAGGCCACCCGCGTAGACGAGTGACCCCATCATGTCGGGCTGATAGCGAATCCCCTCCTCGTTGGTGAACGCACCCACCATGATCGTACGGGACGGCGCAATCCCTGCCTGCCTGTAAGCGCGTGCCACAGCGAGTCCCGCCAGCACGCCATAGCATCCGTCCAGCGCGCCGGCATTCGTCACCGAATCGATGTGCGATCCCATCATCAACGGAGCCTGTCTGCCGTCATCGGATGCCGAACGAAGGATACCGAATACGTTTCCGATACGGTCTACAGCGACCTCAAGATCCAGTTCGCGCATCCATCGGACCAACAGGTCCCGCCCTGCCTTCTCGTCGTCGGTCAGAGCAATGCGAGTACGGCCACCAGCCTCGCCATCGACGCCGATCTCGCCCAGCTCCCTGATCTGGCGCAGCAAGGTCTCGCCATCAAGATGAAGTCCGCGTGGCTTCCGTGCGTTATTCGACATGCAGCTCTCCAAGGCGATGTAAGTCAAGATCCAAACCCTGCAATGTTAGAGCGTCATTTTGCAATATCGCCCCACACACACTGGTTCCCGCGCACGCGGAATTCAGGCGCATTCCAGACGTCCTTGCGCAATGGCTACGAAGAACCTTACGCCGTAAGGCAGCGCCTGGTCATTAAAATCGTACGCGGGATTGTGCAGTGCCGCCGTGTCGCCGTTTCCGATGTTCAGGTAGCACCCCGGAATTTTTTGCAGCAATTGGCCGAAGTCTTCCGATCCTGAGTTAGGTCGTGCATCGAGATCGATTGACTCCGGACCGAACGCTTCTTCGATGATGTGCGCGACTTTCCGCGTCAATTCGGGGTCATTGACCGTCGGTACAAATTCCCTGCTGTATTCGATTTGCGCAGAGCATCCATGCGCTTCTGCAACGTTAGTCGAGATTTGCCGCATTTCGCTTTCAATCTGTGCACTCACCTGCGGACTGAAGGACCGGCAATCTCCGCTTATGGTGGCCTCGCCGCAACTGACGTTCCGAGTACCGGAGACCTTGATATCGGTACACGTCACAACAGCTTGTTCACCAGGCATGATCACGCGGGACACGATTGTCTGGAGTGCCGTGATCACTGCCGCTGCCGCCACAAGGGCGTCTCGTCCCCAGTGCGGCCTTGCGGAATGCGCCCCTTTTCCCCGGACTGTTATCGTGAAATTGTCTTCGGCGGACTTGAACGGTCCCGGGCGCGTCTCGAATTTCCCCACCGGCAGGCCTGGCATGTTATGCAGACCGTAGGCCTCCGATGCTGGAAACCGATCCAGAAGTCCGTCATCGAGCATGGCCAGCATGCCCTTTCCCCATTCCTCTGCGGGCTGGAACACAAAATGTATGGTTCCGTCGAAGCCACCTTGCTGTGCCAGCACTTGCGCGGCACCCAGGAGCATGGCTGTATGCCCATCGTGGCCGCATGCGTGCATCAATCCGTCGATTGTGGAGGCATGCGGCCTTGCATTCGGTGGAGCTTCGCTTATCCGCAGCGCGTCCATATCCGCACGCAAAATAATCGAGCGGCTCCCCGAGCCTCTACGGAGCGTCCCTACTACACCAGTTCCACCAACACCAGTGGTGACGTCCAGCCCGTAGGCCCTCAGGAGCGCGGCGACTCGGCCCGCCGTCCGATTCTCCTCAAACCCAAATTCGGGGTGAGAATGGATGTCCCGTCGCAAAGACTGCAACTCGGGAAACAGGCCATCTTTAAAGGAGACAGGCTTCATGACTTGGTAGGTTTGGGACGCTCGACGCGGCGAAAGCAACGCCCGTTTGGTGGGACACGGTCGCCATCATTGGCATGTCCGGGCGAACACCGCTTCGTCAGAGTTCCCCCGGATTTTTAGTCCTATTACCTTATTGGTCGGCCTTGAATCCGCTGACTTTGACGGGACCTTCCCACTTCGCGAACCCAGCGGCCTGCAGACGGGTTGTCTCTTCCGGAGACGCATATGCCGCGGACATCGCCAATTGGCCGATGCGAGCCTGAAGTTCGGGGGACTTAAGCACCGTTTGGAGCGCCCCGCTCAACCGCTGAACGGTGTCTTGCGGAATTCCCGCAGGTCCGTAGATCCCTAGATAGGATTCAACTGTCACGTCGATTCCGGACTCGCGCAGCGTTGGCACGTTCGGCAGAATCGCGAGTCGATTCGCGCCAGTCGTCGCGATGATTCGTACCTTGCCGCCCTTTGACATCTCGAGTGGCTCCAGCACCGTGTCGATCATCATCGGAATTTGTCCGCCGGCCAGATCAATGAGTGCCGGCGAGCCGCCCTTATAGGGCACATGGCTCATAGGCGCTCCAATAGAACTGCTGATCATGCTACCGATGAACTGCCCCATGCCACCGGGCCCCGAAGTACCGAATGACGCCTCCTGGGGATGCGCCTTGATCCATGCAAGAAGCTCTTTCATTCCTCCGGGCGGTGCTTTGGGGCCAACCGCTACGGCGAGCACCATATTGGCGACGCGACCGATTCGGGTAAAGTCCTTCACCGGGTCGTATCCAAGATTGTTGTAGGAATGAGGGAACAGCGTGAACGGCATGTCGTTAGCCAGAATCAGCGTGCGTCCGTCCGGCGCTGAGCGTTTGACCTCACTGATTGCAAGTCGCTGATTGGCACCGGGCTTGTTGTCGACGATGACAGTCTGCTTGAGTTCGGCCTTCAACTTCTCGGCGACTGCTCTTGCCAGGGCATCAAGTGCGCCGCCAGGTGCATAGCCGACAATGAGCCGAATGGGCGCATTGTTGTCTTCCGCCATAGCACTGCCGGCCCCTAGCGATAGCGCGAAGGCCATCAATGAAATCAACAATTTTCTGGACATCTGTTATCTCCATCCACCTGCTTTTTTAGGTTCGCCCTGGCTCTGCGCTCTCCTATCGATCGAAGCTACTTGTCGACATGTCGTTGGCAGTTGCTTGACGCTCAACACACCACGCGTTTTGGTGGCACGGGGATGGCGGTTACCTTCAGTTGCACCGCATCTCGATGAGCCTGTCCCGCCCACTGCCATACCGCGTAATGTGTCGACAGATTCTATGAACAGTGCTCTGCAAGTTTGGCGCGGAATGGAGTGAGCGGACGCAACAAATCACCTTTATGGATTTGAGTTGTGCCGTTTGTGGAGGGTTGAATGCTTGCCGTGGATTCGGCGAAGAACAAAAAAAAAGCGTCGCGGGCCGGACAGCCCGCGACGCCTTGCTTTACAACAGTCAGGCTTACTTGCCGAGCTTCATGCTCGTGGGATCGGCGGTCAGGTAACCGACCGAGGCGCCCAGGCCGTTCTTGTAGTTGGCGAACACCAGCGGCTCCACCACGGCCTTGACCTGGGTCTTGATGCCGTCGCCAGCGTGCTGGAAGTTGCTCATGATGTAGGTCCAGCCGTTGATCTCGTCCACGGCGTGCAGGCCCGTCGATTCCGCACCAGCCGGCACCGACATCAGGCGCGACAGCTTCTTCGTGTCGACGTTGTACGCCCACAGGAAGTTGTTGGTGTGGCGGCTGCTGTCCTCGCCGATGAACAGCGTGCGCAGCTTTTCCGAGAACTTCAGGTTGTCCGGGTTGCCGATCGTTTCCGGATCGGACGTATTGCCCAGCGCGTCGGCGGTGATGTCCTTGCCGACGAGCAGCGCCTGGGTATGCACGGGCACCCACTCGCTGCTGATGGCGGCACCGCCGGTATCCTTCTGGCCGCCAGCCAGCTTGTGCTGCATCACGCCGCCCGAATTGACCGCCGCCGGCACGCTGATGTTGCTCTCGGTGTACCAGCCCTTGACCGTATTGTTGACCACCATCGAATCGACGATGTTCTGCAGGGCCGAGTAGGCGATCTTGTCCTTGATGTTGACCGTGGTGCCTTCCATCTTGGTGAAGCCCATGCTGCCGCCCTTCAGGGCCGCATAGCGGTGGGTTTCCAGGAATGCGGCAATCAGTTCCTTGCCGGCCTTGATGCGGATCCACTGCGCGCCGCCGCTGTACATGATCTTCGTGTACGTGGGATCGGCCGGATCGGTTGCCGAGAAGTCCATGATGTCGGCGAACGTGTTCGACTTGGCCCAGCCTTCCACCTGCGCGCTCGTCGCGTGGCCCAGCTTGATCCAGGTGAGGTCCGCACCGGCAGCGGCGGGATCGACCGAGAAGCCCGTGCCAACCTTGGCCACGTACAGCGTGCCGGCCGACAGATCCTTCTCCTTGTCGGCCACGAACATGAACAGGCCGCTGTTGGTGGCGTCGTCGCCCATCAGCACGGTGCGGTTGTCCGGCATCACCTGCACCAGTTCGTGCGAGATGCGGCCCACGCAGTAGTGCTTCTTGATCGTGCCGGTACCGTCGGCGTTGACCGTCACCTCGGGCAGGTGACCATACAGGTACGGGTTGAGCGGAATCGATGCGGTGCCGTAGAGGTTCTGCGCGTATTCGATGCATTGCGCGTTCGACGACGCCGTGCGTGCATCCGGCTCGTACTCTTCGCTCGACAGGTGGGTGTTCCACGGCGACAGGCTGGCGCCGCAGGTAATCCACAGACCGTTCGCGCTCGAAGTGTCCACGTTGTGGTACTTGACCAGCGACAGCTTGCCCGTGGCCGGGTCCTGGTCCAGCGTCAGGACGGCGATCGGCGACGGCAGGCGGCCGTACATGTCCTTGACCTTGGCCTGGTCCCACGTCGTGTATTCGAACTGCACCACGGC
>DAIOET010000082.1:0-13653 GCA_036746135.1 Cupriavidus sp. | reverse complement strand
TCCAGCACATCGTGCTGGAATCAAAAAATCCCCAACGCTTCGCGGCATTGGGGATTTTTTTCGTCCGGCGGGCGGGGCGGTTTCGCTACTCCGCCGAGATCTTTGCGCGTTTCACCACCTCGCCGTAGCGATGCAGACGGTCCGCCATCATCTTCTCGAATCCGGCCGGCGGCAATTCCTCCGGCGGCACCACGCCCCGCGCGCGCAGCGCTGCTTGCAACGCCGGGTCGTTGGCAGCCTGGCGCACTGCCTGATAAAGCTTCTGCACCACCGGTTCAGGCGTGCCCGCTGGAGCGGCGATGCCTGTCCACGAGCTGAGGTTCAGTTGCGGATAGCCCAGTTCGGCCAACGTTGGCACGTCGGGTAGCTGGGGCAGCCGCTGTTCCGACGCCACGGCCAGTGCGCGCACCTTACCGTCCTTGATATGCGGCAGCATGATCACCAGGTTGTCGAGGATGAACTGCACCTCATTGCTCAGCACCGCGGTAATCAGTTGGCTGCCGCCGCGATACGGAATGTGCGTGGCATAGATGCCCGTAGCCTCCTTGAGCATCTCGACATTGAGCTGGCCCATGCTGCCCGCACCGCCGCTGCCGTAGTCGAGCTTGCCCGGATTCTTCTTGGCGTACGCAAGGAACTCGGCAAAGGTGCGCACCGGCAGGCTCGCATGCACGACCAGCGCGTTGGGCTGGCGACCCAGGATCGCGATGTTCTCGAAATCCTTGATCGGGTCATAGCCGATTTTCGGCTGCGTCAGCGGATTGGCCAGATGGCTGCTCTGCGACGACACCACCAGCGTGTAGCCATCGGGCTTGCTCCGCGCCACCGATTGCGTGGCCACTGAACCGCCCGCACCGGGCCGGTTATCGACGACCACCGAAACCCCCAGGATGCGCGACAGCGGCTCCGAATACTGGCGAGCCATGATGTCGACCGACCCGCCGGGCGGAAACGGCACGACCAGCGTGATGGGCCGAGCGGGCCACGCACCTTGTGCCTGGGCGGTGAACGGCACGGCAGCCACGGCAGCGGCGCCAAGCAACCCGCCGACCACGCGGCGACGAAGACGATCAGGATTCTGCATGTTTCACGAACGTAGAAGAGGAATGTCAGTGCGAATGCCAGCGCGCGGCGCCGGTCATCGCAACCCAAGGATGGCCAGCGCCACGGCCTGCGCGCGTGGCACGAACGTGGCAAGTTCGCAGAACTCGCGTTCGGTGTGCGGATGGCCGCCTACAGGACCCACGCCGCAAATGGTGGGGATGCCCACCGACGCGGTCAGGCCGCTATCCGCCCCACCACCGGTGAACTCACCTTCCACCGAGAAGCCCACTTGCTGGGCGCTGCGCAAGTAAAGCGCAAACAGGTCGTCCGGTGTGCGCGCCATCGGCATGCCTCGGCGCATCGCCGTGACACGGCCCTTGGTGCGCGGCACCGATTCCGCTTCGATGATCTGGCAGATGCGGGCGTACAACGCATCGACATCGGTTTCCGCAGTGAATCGCACGTCGAGTTCGGCCTTGGCCAGCGGCGCCACCATGTTCGGCACGATGCCGCCACCGATCACGCCTACGTTGGCCGTAATGCCTTGCTCGTAGTCGGTAAGCGCATGAAGCTCCAGAATCTTGCGCGCAAGCGCGTCGATGGCGCTGGCACCGTGCGCGTGATTGATCCCCGCATGTGCCGCTATGCCGTCGACCTCGAAATCCACCACCATCGAACCCTTGCGGCCCGTCACGATATTGCCGCTGATGCGGCCTGGCTCGGCGTTGAAGACCGCCTTGACCTCGCGCGCCACTTCCATGATGCGTTCACGCGTGGCCTGCGAGCCGATCTCCTCGTCGCAGGAAAAGAACACCCGCACGGGCGGTGCCTTGTCACCCATGCGCGCCAGCGCCTGAGCGACAAACACATTCATCACGAGGCCCGACTTCATGTCAGCCACGCCAGGACCGAAGGCGCGTCCTTCCTCCACGCGGAACGGGCGTCGTGACACCGTGCCGGCGGGAAACACCGTATCCATATGTCCCATCAGAAGCACCGGCTTGCCCTGCCCCGAACCGGGCGACATGGCGTCCAGACACACGCCGTAGCCGGGCACATGATCGAGCCGGACCGTCAGCCCGGCTTCACGCAGGGGCGCGGCCAGGGTCTCGGCCACCGCGGTCACACCCGCCTCCATGCGGCTGCCGCTGTCGATATCGACGATCCGTTGCAGCAGATCCTGCATGGCGTCGTGCTGGCCAGCCAGCCATTCCACCGCGGTCATGGCATCCGGGGTGACTGCGTTATCCTGCATGTCTTTCAAACTCCGAGCAATTCGTGAAGATCGTCACCAGCCAGGCTGGGCCGCCGAATGCAATGCATATTGCATGCGTGATACGATCTTGCAATACGCATTGCACAGTGTCAACACCATGAAATCCCTGAAGCACGCCGCGGCACCACGCACCTTGCTGGATCGGCTGGCCGTGGAGGCAGCGGGCCTGACCGCTCGTGAGCGTGCACTGGCCGACATGCTGACGCAGCGATATCCGCACGTGCTGCTGGAATCGGCTACGGCCCTGGCGGCGCAATGCGGCACCAGTGCGTCGACCGTCGTGCGCCTGTTCGCCAAGCTCGGCTACCCTAGCTACGCAGAGGCCCAGCGTGAAGCGCGCGCCAGCGTCACCGCCACATTGCCGACGGCCGGCCTGCGCGCACCGGCCACCATTGGCGGCAAGCGGACGCTGCGGGCTTGTCTGGACGACACCCTGACGCACGATCTGCACAACGTGCAGGCCACCTACGACGCACTGGACGGCGCCGCCTTCGAAGCCATCACCAGAGTCTTGGCTACCGCCAAAGGCCGGGTCTTCGTGCTGGCGCAGAAGAACAGCGCGCCAGTGAGCGCGTGGCTGTCGTTGCACCTCAACATGTGCCGGCCGCGCGTGCAGGAGCTCGGTGCCGGTGCCATCACGGCCACTGACGCGCTGCTCTGGCTCGAACCGGACGATGTGCTGCTCACCTTCAGCATCCGCCGCTATTCGATTGCACCGGTGCGCATTGCCGAGGCATTCCGCGCGCGCGGCGCCACGGTGATCGCCATTTGCGACAGCCCTACCGCCCCCCTTGTGGCGACGGCCGATCACCATTTGCTGGTGCGTACGGCCAATGCGTCACCATTCGATTCCTATACGGCGGCATTCTTCCTGTGCAATGCGCTGGTATCCGCGGTGGCGCAACTGCGGCGGCCAGCGGTCATCGAAGCCCTGCAGCGGCGCGATGCGCTGTGGCAGCGCGCGGAAACCGAACTGGTGGACGGTCAGCGAGAATAAAAAAACGGGCCATAAAGGCCCGTTCGCTTGTGTGTCACCGCTTGTACAACGCCAGCGCGTCAGTGCACCACCGCGCCGTCCATCGGCAGGCTTTGCAGCCGGGCAGCATAGTAGCGGTCCACCTGCAGCCTGACACCCAGATGGCCGTAGAGATGCCTGGCGTTATCCACCGATCCAACCATGCCCGGCATCCACAGTCGCTGTAGCCGGGTGTGCGACTCTCCCGAATGCGCCGCGAAGGCGTCGACCCCGAATTCCTGGATGGCCTTGAACAGCACCAGACCCACCAGGTACATATCACCCGTATCGAGCGCGATTTCTGCCTGGGCAGTCCAGCGCGCGGCACGGTCTTCAATTTTTTCCGCTTCGGCAAACCGTTCCGTCATGGTTGGCATGAAGGCATCGCCGGGCGGGAGAAAAGTAAAGCTCATCAGACGGCTCCTATCCCCGTGTCTGAACAATGACGGCATTTTTCGCTGAAAACTGTAGGAATCGGAACTGATCGATGCAGCTTCCAGCGAAAAAACAACACTTAGCGAATCACACGCCACAATGCCGGCGTCACCGCTGGGGTCCATCCTGCACCGCGCCACGCCGTATGACGTTGCAGGCAGACGTAGCGCTTGCCCTGGTAGGTCGCGGCCTGGCCAATTTCATAGGTCGGTCCTTCGCGCCAGGTATCCAGCGCATTGCCATCAGGCTGCCCCGTCGAAGCGCCGTTGCCGCCGCCCGACCGGCCGCTGGCGCTGGGTGCTTCCTTGTCGATTTCATAGCGATAGCCAGGATACGACTTGCTGAGATAGACGTGATTCGCGGTGGCTGAGCTAAGCGGCACGATGCTCGACGCACCGTTGCGCGCCTGAAGCTCGCCGATGCGGAATATCTGCGACTCGGCGTTGACCTTCTGTGCCAGCTGATAGGGCCACATGAGCGCCTTGGCATTGGCAGCGTTGATTGTCAGCACGTATTTGCCGGCGTCACGGCCAGCGCTGTCCAGCGCGCGAAATGTCAGCTTCGTCCCCACGACGAGATTTCCCATCGCGGAGAGTGCGCCCTGGTCTTCCCAGCCGGTGTCCCGTATGGCCTGACCGTCATCGGGGAACCGCACATCGGCGCACGCATAGAACGCCTCGGGACTGTCGCTGCGTTGCCAGATGCTGTAAATGATGTGACTTCCCTTCTTGTTCCTGGGCAGTTGCACCTTCATGCGATAGCGCCCGCCTTCATCCACCGCCTGCACGCCCGGCACGCTGGCGAACTCTTCAAGATCGCTCCAGCGCAGCGGCACGGCCGGATCCCAGTCGTCCCGCGTGATGTAGTACTTGAAGTACTGCGTGGCATGGCGGGCCGAAGCGCGCCAGACGAAGGTGTAATCACCCGAAGCCGTCGGCACAATCGAAGTCTGCGGCCAGTCGAGCCGCGCCAGATCCAGCCCGCGGAAACTGGCCGACCCACCGGAGCACAGCTCGCCATCGGCGACGAAGGCCCGGTGGTTGCCCGCCGCGCTGCCCTGGCGAACGCCATTCCAGTCGTAGAACTGCTGCGAGCCGCCCACGGCCCTGGCGGCACGGCATGCGCCGGACTTTGGCTGCTCGGCGCCTTCGTTGTAGCAAGTCAGCACGCGGCTGGCCGGAAGTTCCATCGTCCCGTGCGCGAGTACCTGCAACGGCGCGGCCACCACGGCGGCCGTTGCCAGCCCCGTAAATACTGCCTTCTTGAGATGCATGGTGCTTTTCCTAAAAGTTGCGGTCGTCATCGCCATCGCGCTGACGGGATGCTCGATTTCAACCGCTGCACCAGGCACAAGAAATCGGATACCTCCGAAACATCCGAATGCCATGCGGGTGATCAAGCGCATGACATTCCGGGATTCATCGCTGTGCTACGACGGGTCGGCGCTACAATGGCGCGTCGTTCTCTCCTGCCCGCCTCCATGTCTGAACACCCCCGCTTCACCGTCAACCGGTCCATCGTCATGCTCTTGCCGGAGCAACCGTTTCTGGACTGGATCCAGGCGGTGGACCCCGACCCCGTGCCCACGTTGACGCTTGACGACGTGCGGGACGACGCCAGCGTGTTCCTGCTGCCGGACGAGGTGGCCGACACCCCGGAGAACGCCTTGCGCTGGGTGGAAAAGCGCTGGCGGCACTTCTTCGAATTCATGCTCGGCGAATGGTTTGATGACTCGGTCTGGCCGGAGTCACTGACGCTTGCCATGTTCCGCGAATGGTTCACCATCCGCTTCAATTCGATGGTGTGGGACATGGCGCCCGATACCCCGATCGAATACGAGGACTGGGATGGCGAGGACGACGACGACGCGCCGTCCGTCCTGCACTGAAGTCGATCCGGACCCGAAGCAAAAACGGCACGCCAAGGCGTGCCGTTTTTGTTCGTGCAGCGTGATCGGTCAGAGAAATCTGTCCAGAATTTTCCGACTCGGCTTGTCGAGTGCGAGCTGGTCCCGAATCAGGTAATGAATGCCGTGGCTGTCCGAAATCAGCAGGCACGTACCGGTCAGCCGCCGAATATCCTCTTCACCGCGCAGCACCAGGTCGGTCTGTCCGCGATCGGTCTTCACAGTCCATACGCTGGGCGTCGCATAGGTCGATACGCCGATAATCTTCTGGATCTCGGGCATGAATTCACGCGATGCCAGTTCGGCCTCGATCATCTCGCGTGTCTGATTCGGCAGCCCGTCGAGACGCGGAATCCAGGCGAGTTCGTGCCCATCGGTGCTCATTATTCCCACGCCGTCGTCCGCGGCCGAAATCGGGAATGCACGCACAGGCACCACGCCCTCGTGCTGCGTGCCATCGGCCGTCGTCAGCACGAGCTTGCCAAGGCTGTTGCGGGTCAACGTGAAATCAGACGTCTGCATGTCCGTTTGTTCAAATGAAGGATTATTGGGCACTGACCGGCTCCGCCGACTCGACGCGATTGCCTTCGCTGGCGTCCTCCGCCTCCGTATCGACATTGCGCGCCTGCGCCTGATACAGCTTGTAATAGGCTCCTTCGCGGGCCAGCAGTTCGTCGTGGCTGCCCACTTCGACGATCTGGCCGCGATCCATCACCACCAGCCGGTCGGCCTTGCGCAGCGTGGAGAGACGGTGCGCGATGGCGATCGTCGTGCGGCCCTGCACCAGGTTGTCCAGCGCCTTCTGGATTTCCTTCTCGGTCGTGGTGTCCACCGACGACGTCGCCTCATCCATGATCAGGATGCGCGGATCGATCAGCAGTGCCCGCGCAATCGAAATCCGTTGCCGCTCACCGCCGGACAGCGCCTGGCCACGTTCACCCACGAGCGAGTCATAACCATGCGGCAGGCGCAGGATGAACTCATGCGCATGCGCCGCGCGCGCGGCGGCGACGATTTCCTCGCGCGTGGCATCGGGCTTGCCATAGGCGATGTTGTCCGCGATGGTGCCGAAGAACAGGAACGGTTCCTGCAGCACCAGGCCGATATTGCGGCGGAACTCGGAGACCGGCAGCGAACGGATATCGACACCGTCCACACGAATCGCGCCTTCGGACACATCGTAGAAACGGCAGATCAGGTTCACCAGCGTGCTCTTGCCCGACCCGCTGTGCCCCACCAGACCGATCATCTCGCCGGGCTGGATCGTCAGGTTCAGGCCACGGATCACCGCGCGGTTGCCGTAGCGGAAGCCCAGGTCGCGCATCTCGATGGCGCCCTGCACATTCTGCAGATGCACGGGCTTCTGTGGCTCCGGCACGCTCGACACGTGATCGAGAATATCGAAGATCCGCTTGGCGCCCGCTGCCGCCTTTTGCGTGACGGACACAATGCGGCTCATCGAATCAAGCCGGGTATAGAAGCGACTGATATAGGTCAGGAAGGCCACCAGCACACCGACGGTGATCGCGTTGTGGCTGACCTGCCAGATGCCGAAGATCCACACCACAAGCAGACCCACCTCGGTCAGCAGCGTTACGGTCGGCGTGAACAGCGACCACACCGCGTTCACCCGGTCATTGATCGCAAGATTGTGACGGTTGGCTTCGCGGAAGCGCACCACCTCGCGCTTTTCCTGCGCGAACGCCTTGACCACGCGAATGCCTGGAATGGTGTCGGCCAGCACATTGGTGATCTCGGACCAGATCCGGTCGATCTTCTCGAAGCCGTGCCGCAGACGGTCACGCACCAAGTGGATCATCCACGCGATGAACGGCAGCGGCACCAGCGTGACCAGTGCCAGCCACGGATTGATGGAAATCAGGATGATCGACGTCATGGCGATCATCAGCACATCGGTGGCGAAGTCGAGCAGGTGCAGCGACAGGAACACGCTGATGCGGTCGCTTTCGGAACCGATACGCGCCATCAGGTCGCCCGTACGCTTGCCGCCGAAATATTCGAGGGAAAGCTTGAGCAGATGTTCGTAGGTGGTGGTACGCAGGTCCGCGCTGATGCGTTCGGAAACGCGAGCCAGCAGGTATGTGCGTGCCCAGCCCAGTGCCCACGCCACCAGCGCGGCGCCCAGCAGGCCGGCCAGGTAGAGCTTGACCAGGTCGTAGTCGATCGGCAGACCGTTCTGATACGGAATCAGCACCTTGTCCATCAGGGGCATGGTCAGGTACGGCGGCACCAGCGTGGCGGCGGTACCCAGCAACAGCAGCAGGAAACCGCCCAGCAGTTCCCAGCGATACGGCTGCGCAAAGCGCCACAGACGCAACAGCGCCCAGGTGGACGGCGGCGTCTCGAGTTCCCGGCTGCATTGCGGGCACTGTTCCTCGCCCGGTGGGATCGGCGCCTTGCAGGTGGGGCAGATGTCGGCGTCGGGCTCGGTCACCTGCCCCGTAGCCAGCATGTCGCGCCGCGCATCGAACTGATCGGCCAGCCGCAATGCGTCGGGATTGTAACCAAGCGTGTAGCGCCAGTTGCCCAGGCGGCGCTCGCCATCGGACAGTTCCAGCGTGCCCACGCCTGCATGGTCCCCGTGGGACAGTGTCAAGCCGGGTGTGATGTCCCAGCTGCGAAGGTCTTTTTCACCCGGAGCGCGAGAGATCAGACGACGATCCGTCACAACCAGCCACCCTTGGGTAAAATGCAGCCTTGCGTCCAGGTCCAGCATCAGCCCGGCCAGGACGGTTTCCCCGGGAAGCAGGCCGGTGCCAAGTTCGGCAGCCCAGGGACCTTGCGGGCCGGGGTGGGTGGAAGCAGACGGGGAGGACTGGGTCATTGTTGGCGCAAAATGCGATAAAAGCGCGTCCGCAAGCCCAAAAAATGGATCAAATACGGACATAACTTGAAACAATTTAAGCGGTCAACCAGGCTGGCGGACCGCAATTTTGCCCGCAAGTATACATAACGCAAACAAGCGGGCGCCTTGGTGCGCTGCACAATGCGTTGCCGGCCTCTGAAGGGTAACGAAGGGTCAACCCTGAGGCTACAGTAACGTTAACGAAAGATTAGGCTTTCCATTTCCCGGGCACTCGCCCACTGCCTCAAGCAAATTCAATGAAAAAGAAGGACATTGAGATTTTCGATGTCATGTCGCTGCGCGGCCCGAATATGTGGACATATCGGCCAGTGCTGGAGGCATGGGTCGATATCGGCGAACTGGAGGATTTCCCCTCCAACAAGATTCCGGGGTTCTACGAGCGCCTGTCGGCATGGCTACCCACGCTGATCGAGCACCGCTGCAGCCCAGGCGTGCGCGGCGGCTTCCTGATGCGACTCAAGGAAGGCACATGGCCGGGCCACATCCTGGAACACGTTACGCTTGAGCTGCAGAACCTGGCGGGCATGCCCGGCGGCTTCGGCAAAGCCCGCGAGACCCCGGTGCGCGGCGTCTACAAGGTCATCGTGCGCGCCTGGCACGAGCAGGTGACACGTGCCGCACTGTTCACCGCGCGCGACCTGGTCATGGCTGCCATCGAGGACCGTCCGTTCGACGTGCCGGCCGCCGTGGACAACCTGCGCCGCCTGGTCGACGAACATTGCCTGGGACCGAGCACGGCGTGCATCGTCGATGCCGCCGACGACCGCGACATCCCATCGATCCGGCTGTCCGACGGAAACCTGGTGCAGCTCGGATACGGCGCGCGCCAGCGCCGTATCTGGACGGCCGAGACCGACCGCACGAGCGCCATCGCCGAATCCATTTCGCGCGACAAGGACCTGACCAAGACCCTGCTGGAGTCGTGCGGCGTGCCGGTGCCGGAAGGCCGCATGGTCGAAAGCCCCGAGGACGCCTGGGACGCAGCCGAAAGCATCGGCGTGCCCGTGGTGGTCAAGCCCTATGACGGCAACCACGGCCGCGGCGTGTTCACGAACCTGATGACGCGCGAGGAAGTGGAAACCGCCTACGGCGTGGCGATCGAGGAAGGCAGCGGCGTGATCGTCGAGCGCTTCGTGCCCGGCAACGAGCACCGCCTGCTGATCGTCGGCGGCCGCATGGTGGCCTGCGCAATGGGCGAGACGGCCTCGGTCGTCGGCGATGGCAAGCAGACCATCGACGAACTGATCGAATCGCAGATCAATTCCGATCCGCGCCGTGGCAGCACCGAGGATCATCCGTTGAACCGCGTGCGACTGGATTCCGCCGCGCGCCTGGAACTGAAGCGCCAGGGCTATGCCGATGGCAGCGCCGTGCCGCCCGAGGGCCGCACCGTGCTGATCCAGCGCAACGGCAACGTGGCCTTCGACGTGACCGACCGCGTGCACCCGAGCGTTGCCGCGCATGCCGCACTGGCCGCGCGCATCGTCGGCCTGGACATCGCTGGCGTGGACCTGGTGGCGGAGGACGTCTCGCGTCCGCTGGCCGACCAGCGCGGCGCCATCGTCGAGGTCAATGCCGGCCCCGGCCTGCTCATGCATATCAAGCCGGCCGATGGCGAACCTCGGCCCGTGGGCCGCGCCATCGTCGACCATCTGTTCTCCAGCCGGAACGGCGTGGACGACGACGGCCGCATTCCCGTGGTCGGCATCACCGGCACCAATGGCAAGACCGTGGTGGCCAAGCTCGTGGCGCGCCTGCTGCAGCTTTCGGGCAAGCATACGGGCCTGACCTGCAGCGACGGCCTGTTCCTGGACCGCCGCCAGGTGGAAAAGGGCGACCGTGGCGAAAAGGCGAGCTGGGACGCCGGCCACCGCATCCTGATGAACCGCGCGGTGGAAGCCGCGGTGTTCGAAAACGACAGCGGCATGATCCTGTCGCAGGGCCTGCCGTACGACCGCTGCCAGGTGGGCGTGGTCACGAACTTCGGCCAGCCCGATCACCTCGGCGACTACTACGTCGAGGACGAGGACCGCATGTACAACGTCCTGCGCACGCAGGTCGACGTGGTGCTCAAGACCGGCGCGGCCGTGCTGAACGCCGCCGATGCGCGTCTGGTCGAAATGGCCGAACTGTGCGATGGCGACGTGATCTTCTTCGGTCTGTCCGCCGATCTGCCTGCCATCGTCGAGCATCGTGCCGCTGGCAAGCGCACCGTGTTCGTGCGCGACGGCAAGGTGGTGATGGCCACCGGCAGCAGCGAAACCGCGCTGACCGATGTGTCGGCCATTCCGCTGACCTACGCGGGCCGCGTCGCGTTCCAGATCGAGAACGTGCTGGCCGCCGTGGCCACGGGCTGGGCACTGGGTATCTCGAACGATCTGATCCGCGCGGGCATCGTCACGTTCGACGTGGGGCAGGTGGACGTGCCGGGTCGCTTCACGATGTTCGAGCGCCACGGCGCCACGGTGATCGTTGATGACGCGCACAATGCACCGGCGCTCGAAGCGATGGCTGCCGCGCTGGACCGCTTCCCGGCCGAGCGCCGCATGCTGGTGTTCGGCGCCGGCGTGCAACGCCGCGACGAAGACCTGGTGCTGCAGGGCAAGGCCATCGGCAAGACGTTCGACCGCGTGTTCCTGTGCGAAGACCGGAGCGTGCGCCGCGACCTGCCCGATGCCGAAGCCCGCGCGCTGCTGAAGAAGGGCCTGTACGAAGGCCGCCGCGTGACCAAGATCATCGACGAAGGCGCACGCCGCGACGCGGTGGAAGCCGCGCTGTCGCAGCTGGTGGCGGGTGACCTGCTGGTCCTGCAGTGCGACGAGGGCTCGACCGAGAGCACCGTCGAACAAGTGCACCAGTGGATGGGCCGCAGCGGACGCCGCGCCTGATTCCGGCCGGAAGAACAACGGACAAACGATTCTATGGAAGTCTCTCGTATCCGGGCTCTGCGTGGCCCGAATCTCTGGTGTCGGCATACCGCGATCGAAGCCATCGTGGCCTGCTCGGACCAATCGCACCTGCTGGCCGAACTGCCGGGTTTCGAAGATCGCCTGCGCGCACGCTTTCCGGCCATCCCGCCGATGCGCCCCGACGACGAGGCCGGCTCGCCGTCGATGGCCCACGCACTGGAAGCCGCCGCGCTGGGCCTGCAGGCCGCCGCCGGCTGCCCGGTCACGTTCAGCCACGCCGCACCGACGCTGGAACCGGGCACCTATCAGGTGGTGGTGCAGTACAGCGAGGAAGAAGTGGGCCGCCTGGCCTTCGATCTGGCCGAGCAACTGTGCCTGGCCGCGCGCGATGACAAACCGTTCGATCTCGATGACGCGCTGCACCGCCTGCGCGAACTCGACGAAGACGTGCGCCTGGGCCCAAGCACCGGTTCGATCGTCTACGCCGCCGTGGCGCGCGGCATTCCGTATCGCCGGCTGACGCAGGGCTCGATGGTTCAGTTCGGATGGGGCAGCAAGCAGCGCCGCATCCAGGCTGCCGAGACCGACATGACGAGCGCGGTGTCCGAGTCGATCGCACAGGACAAGGAACTGACCAAGAGCCTGCTGCACGCGGCTGGCGTGCCGGTTCCGCTGGGCCGTTCCGTGACCAGCGCCGAAGAAGCCTGGGCTGCCGCGCAGGAGATCAACGGCCCGGTCGTGGTGAAGCCGCGCGACGGCAATCAGGGCAAGGGCGTTGCCGTGCGCATCCGCACGCGCGAGGAAGTGATGACGGCCTATGAAGTGGCCGCCGACATTTCTTCGGATGTCATCGTCGAACGCTATATCCCCGGTCATGACTTCCGCCTGCTGGTAGTGGGCAAGCACCTGGTGGCCGCGGCACGCCGCGATCCGCCGCAGGTGATTGGCGACGGTTCGCACACGGTGCGCCAGCTCGTGGAGGAAGTGAACCGCGACCCGCGCCGTGGCGAGGGCCATGCCACGTCGCTGACCAAGATCCGCTTCGACGATATCGCGCTGGCCACGCTGGCCAAGCAGGGCCTGACCGCCGACTCCGTGCCGGCCAAGGGCGTGCGCGTGGTACTGCGCAACAACGCCAACCTGTCCACCGGCGGCAGCGCCACCGACGTGACCGACGACGTGCATCCGGACATCGCCGCGCGCGCCGTGGCTGCCGCGCAGATGGTCGGCCTTGATATCTGCGGTGTCGACGCCGTTTGCGAAACGATGCTCAAGCCGTTCGAGGAACAGGCAGGCGGCATCGTCGAAGTGAACGCCGCGCCGGGCCTGCGCATGCACCTGCAGCCGTCGTACGGCAAGGGCCGCGCGGTTGGCGAGGCCATCATCTCGACCATGTTCACCGACGGCGACGACGGCCGGATTCCCGTGGTGGCCGTATCGGGCACCAACGGCAAGACGACCACCGTCCGCCTGATCACGCATATCCTGGCATCGAACGGCCTGCGCATGGGCATGACCGGCACCGACGGCGTGTATATCCAGGGCCAGCGTATCGACACCGGCGACTGCAGCGGCCCGCGCAGCGCGCGCAATGTGCTGCTGCACCCCGACGTGGACGCCGCCGTGTTTGAAACGGCACGCGGCGGCCTGCTGCGCGAAGGCCTGGCTTTCGACCGCTGCGACGTGGCCGTGGTGACGAACGTCGGCGAAGGCGACCACCTTGGCCTGTCGTACATCAGCACCGTCGAAGACCTGGCAGTGCTCAAGAGCGTGATCGTGCAGAACGTGGCGCCGCATGGCATGGCCGTGCTGAACGCCGCCGATCCGATGGTCGCGCGCATGGCCGATGCCTGCCCAGGCTCGGTCACGTTCTTCGCGCACGACCCGGGCCTGCCGACGATGGCGCTGCATCGCGCCCAGGGCAAGCGCGTGGTGTTCGTGGAAGGCGGCGAAATCGTGGCCACCGAAGGCGACACCAACGTGCGATTCGTGCTGGCCGATATCCCGCTGACGCGCAATGGCTCGATCGGTTTCCAGGTGGAAAACGCGATGTCGTCGATTGCCGCGGCATGGGCGCTGGGCATCGACTGGAACGTGATCCGCCGCGCGCTGGCCACGTTCGTGAGCGACGCCGCCACCGCGCCGGGCCGCTTCAACGTGTTCGACTACAAGGGCGCCACG
>DAIOET010000081.1:5793-13727 GCA_036746135.1 Cupriavidus sp. | reverse complement strand
GTGGCGATCTTTCCGGTCAGCAGGTGCACGTTGTAGACCATGTTGTTGACCCACGTGCCACGCGTATGCTGATTGAAACCCATCGTCCACAGCGACATGACCTTGACGTTCGGGTCGGCGTAGAGCTCGGCCAGTTTCTCAAGCTTGTCCTTTGGTACGCCGGAGAGCTTGCTCACGTAGTTCGCGTCGTACTTCGAGACGAATTTTGCGAATTCGTCGAACGTGATTGGCTTGGCGTCGGTCGGGTTGCCGGCATTCTTGGCCGCCTTCTGCAACGGATTATCCGGGCGCAGGCCGTAGCCGATGTCGGTCACGCCTTCCTTGAAGACCGTGTGCTTGTTGACGAAGTCCTTGTTGACGCGATTGGTCTGGATGATGTGGTTGGCGATGTAGTTCAGCATCGCCAGATCGGTTTGTGGTGTGAAGATGATGGGCAGGTCGGCCAGGTCGAAGGACCGGTGCGTGAACGTCGACAGCACCGCCACGCGCGTCTTGGGGTGGCTCAGGCGACGGTCGGTGACGCGGGTCCACAGGATCGGGTGCATCTCCGCCATGTTCGAACCCCAGAGCACGAAGGCATCGGCGTTCTCGAAGTCGTCATAGCAACCCATCGGCTCGTCCATGCCGAATGTGCGCATAAAGCCGGTCACGGCCGACGCCATGCAGTGGCGGGCGTTAGGATCGATATTGTTCGAGCGGAAGCCCGCCTTCATGAGCTTGGACGCGGCATAGCCTTCCCAGACCGTCCACTGGCCGGACCCGAACATGCCAACCGCGGTGGGCCCCTTTTCCTTGAGCACGCGCTTGAACTGGTGCTCCATCTCGTCGAACGCCCGATCCCAGGTGACCGCCACGAAGTCGCCGTTCTTGTCGTACTTGCCATTCTTCATGCGCAGCAGCGGCTTGGTGAGCCGGTCCTGGCCGTACATGATCTTCGATAGAAAGTAGCCCTTGACGCAGTTCAGGCCCTTGTTGACCTCGCACTGCGGATCGCCCTGGGTGGCCACCACCTTGTTGTCGCGTACCGCGACCGTCACCCCGCAACCGGTACCGCAGAAACGGCAGGGCGCTTTGGACCATTTCAGTTTGGTGACTTCGCTGTCCGTGACGAAATTCGCGGATTCGGCGGGCAGCGAAATGCCGGCCACCGATGCGGTTGCCGCGATGGCCGTCTGCTTGATGAAATCACGACGCGTGACTGACATCGGAAAGCTCCTCGTACATGGCTGCGGCGTCTTCGTTGTGCTGATAGACGAGCGTGGCGGAAATTACGCCTTCCAATTGGTGCAGGCAGGTGAGCTGGGCCACGATGGCTTGTGAGCTGGGCGCCTCGACGGTGACGACGAGCTTGCCCGCATCGCTGATGGCATGGATTTCGGCGCCGGTCATCGCGTCTATCGTCTGGCGAACGCGATCGAGGTGGTCGGGAAGGGCAAACACCATGATGCCGGCGATATGCCACTCGTCATCCGATGGCGCGGGATGAATGGGGATCGAAGGTCTTCCAGGCATGCAATTACCCCTGATAAGACTGCTTTTGCAGGTTTTCCTTCTTTTCGCAATTGGCCTTTGGGCCAATTTGCGTATATCTGCCGCGCGCTAAGTGTCAGTGCGACGGTGGTCCGCTAATAAGCTGGCTCATCCAGACGATAAAGCCATAACCCGCCACGATAACGACGGACAGTACCGGCACCATCACGGCGGTCAGAAACAGGAAGCTGCGCAGCTCTTCCTTTTTGCGCTGTGGGTCGTCAAGGCTCGGCGAATCCATATGTCCCTCGGCTTATGCACTGACTTTCCAGACGTCACACCGGTTATGCGTTACTCATTAAAGGAACGGCTGTGCGAAGTGTCAAGTTGGGCACTCGTGTGAAAAGTCAGATAGACGCTTTTCCGAGAGCTGAGCGATAAGGCGCGTACTAGCCGGGCGAGTCCTCACGTCGTGATGTAAATCTCTTCGAACTCGTGCTGAATAGATTCGATGCCTACCCTTGCGCAATCCGCTGCGCCGCGGCGATGAATCGCTGGACGTGGCGGTCGTCGGCCTCCTGCTGCGTGGCCAGTGCGATGCCGATGCGCGCGGTAGGGCGCGGACTCGACAATCTCAGAAACCGCACGCGCCGGTTGGTGTATCGCGCGGCCACGCCTGGCACCAGCGCCACCCCGAGGCCGCTTTCGACGAGGCTGACGATGGTTTGCACCTGTACGGCCTCCTGAGCGATGCGCGGCACGAAACCTGCCTGCTGGCACAGCAGCATGGCCACGGCGCGCAGGTTCGGCACGTCGGCGCCGGGATGCATGATGAACGGCTCGTTGGCCAGCGTTTTCAGCGCGATGCTGTCATGCGCGGCATAAGGACTTTCGGCGGGAACCGCAGCCATGAAAGTGTCGGATTCCAGTGGCAGCAACTGGAATGGGCCGCTGTCGAGGATCGGAAATCGCACCAGTCCCGCATCCAGCTGGCCACGTTCGATTCGTTCGAGGATCGATGCCGAGGTCGATTCATGCAGGATCAGCTCAATGCCGGGATGCTCGCTGCGGAAGGCGGGAATCAGGCGCGGCAACAGCGCATAGGTCGCGGAGCCGACAAAGCCGATCCGTAGCGCGCCGCGCTCGCCATGTGCGGCGGACTGCGCTGCGGCACGCGCCTGCCCGGCGTGGAATAGTGCGCGCCGTGCGTCGTTAAGCGCCGCCTCACCGGCCTGGGTCAGACGCACACCGCGCGTGGTGCGCACGAACAACGGCGTGCCCAGCGATGCCTCCAGCTTGCGGATCGAAATCGATAGCGGTGGTTGCGCCATATGGAGCTGCTCGGCGGCGCGGTGGAAGTTGCCGGTTTCGGCGAGCACGACAAACTGCTGTAGCTGGCGCAGGTCCATAGTGATATTCAACGGATATCGGTTCCTAAATATCTAATATTAGACGCAACCAGTAGCGTGGGCTACGCTGTGTCCCTGTCGGATTCACGAAAATCGAAGGAGACACCGCGATGCTGCCCCTGTCCGGTATCCGTGTCATCGACCTGTCCACGGTCGTGATGGGCCCCTATGCCAGCCAGTGGCTGGCCGATCTGGGTGCCGAAGTCATCAAGGTGGAAACGCCCGAGGGCGACTCCACGCGCCGCACCGGTCCAGCTACCGAAGACGGCATGTCCGCGATCTTCCTGGGGGTGAACCGCAGCAAGAAGAGCGTGGTGCTGAATCTCAAGCAGCCCGCCGCGCAGGCCGCGCTGCACCGCTTGCTGGACACGGCCGATGTGTTCCTGCACAGCATGCGGCCGCAAAAGCTGGGCAAGCTCGACCTCGATCCCGCCAGCGTCATGGCGCGGCATCCGCAACTGGTCTACGTAAGCCTGCTCGGATTCGCGGAAGACGGCCCCTATGGCGGGCGGCCCGCCTACGACGACATCATCCAGGGCCTCTGCGGCAATGCCGCGCTGATGGCCGCGCAGACCGGCACCGTGCGCTACTTCCCGACGATCTCCGCCGACAAGACCAGCGGACTCGTGGCGGCGCTGTCGATCTCGGCCGCGTTGGCCGGGCGCGCGCGCAATGGCGGCAAGGGCGGGCTGGTCGAAGTGCCGATGTTCGAGTCGATGGTCGCCTTCAATCTGGTGGAACATCTTTACGGCCAGCATTTCGAGCCGCCGCGCGCCCAGGCTGGTTATCCGCGCGTGCTGGCGCCATTGCGCCGCCCGTACCAGACCGCCGATGGCTATGTCTGCATGATGCCGTACACCGATGCGCACTGGCGCGACTTCTTCCGCGCAGCGGGGCGCGACGACCTGGCCAGCGATCCGCGTTTCAGCGACATTGCCGCACGCACCCGCCATATCGAAACGCTTTACGAAATCACCGGGGAACTGGTGCGCGAGCGGAGTACCGCCGACTGGCTGGAACTTTGTGAAACGCTGCAAATCCCGGTGGCGCGCGTCAACGGCCTGGACGAGCTGGTCGACGATCCACACCTGCGTGCCACGGGTTTCTTCGATCAGGTCGAGGACCCAGCGATGGGCACGCTGCGCTTTCCTGGCGCGCCCGTTCGCTTCGATGGCGAACGCGGCCACGCCGGCGTGCCGCCACGGCTGGGCGAGCATACGCGCGAAGTGCTGGGTGGCATCGGGCTCAGCGACGACGAGATCGCCGCACTCGACTGATCCCGACGAGAGACCGATAACGCGCCTCGCCGACGAGGCTTGAAAACAAAGGAGACGTGCATGACGCAACCGCAACGCCTGGGGCAGGGCTACCACTGGCAGGACATCCGCGAGGGACAGGTTTTCGAGACCTTCCGCCGTACGGTCACCGAGACCGATCTGGTCAACTTCATTTCGGTGACGGGCATGCTCGAAGCCATCTTCATCGAAGAGGGCTATGCGGGCGGTGCCATCAAGGGCCGTCCGGTGCCGGCGGCGCTGACGTATGCGCTGATCGAGGGTTTCATCCTGCAGACGATGATCCAGGGCACGGGCCTGGCCATGCTGGAGTTGACGCAGAAGATCCACGGACCGGTGCTGGTCGGTGACACGATCCACGCGCGCATCACCGTGACCGGCATTCGTCCCACGTCCAAGAGCGGACGGGCCGTGGTCGATTCATCGATCGAGGTGTTCAACCAGCGCCATGAACAGGTCATGACGTACACCGCGCGGCGGCTGCTGGCCGGACGCGATGCCTGACTGCCGGTAGCGGCGATCAAGGCGCCTGCCCCTGCGAAGCTGTGACAGAAGGGCAGGCAGGACACGGTTTTTACCGGAGGAGACAAAGATGCCAACACAGAGCAGATATGCCAGGCATTGCTTCAATGTTCAGTCGCGCCGCAAATGGCTGTTGGCGCTGATGGGGTGCGCATTGGCCGTGACGGCGCTGCCGCGCCCCGCGCAGGCCGCTGCATATCCCGACAGGCCAATCCGTCTGGTCGTGCCTTTCCCGCCCGGCGGACCTACCGATCTCGTGTCGCGGGTCATCGCCAGGAAGATGTCCGATGAACTCGGGCAGCAGGTGCTGGTGGATAACCGTCCCGGTGCCAATGGCAATATCGGCAACGAGATCGTCGCCAAGGCGCCGGCCGATGGCTACACGGTGCTGTACAACACGTCGTCGATCGCACTCAGCCAGGCTCTATACAAGAAGCTGCCTTACGACGTGAAGCGGGATCTGCTGCCGGTGGCCATGACCGCGAACGTGCCACTGGTGCTGGAAGTCAATGCGCAGGTGCCGGCCAACACCGTGCCCGAATTCGTCGCCTGGCTCAAGTCGCATCCCGGCAAGATGACGTACGGGTCGGCCGGCAACGGCAACGTCACGCATCTGGCGGCGTTTCTGTTCCTACAGGCCAATGGACTGGACGCGGTACACGCGCCCTACAAAGGCAGCGCGCCGGCGCTGACCGATCTGGCCAGCGGACAGGTGCAGTTCATGACCGACACGATCAATTCCTCGCTGCCGTTCATCCGCGACAAGCGCATGAAGGCGCTGGCCGTGACCAGCGCCGCGCGCAACGCCCAGTTGCCTGATGTGCCGACGCTGGCGGAGTCCGGCATGCAGGGATTCGAGGTCGGGGCGTGGCAGGGCATGATGGTGCCTGCAAGGACGTCCCCGGACATCGTGCGGCGGCTCAATGCGGCGGCGCTCAAGGCGCTGGCGTCGCCCGACGTGCGTGCCAGTCTTGCCGCGCAGGGTGCCGAAGCACGAGGCTCCAGCCCCGACGCCTATGCAAAGTACATGGCGCAGGAAATCGACCGCTGGCAGAAGGTGGTCAAGGACTCGGGCGTGACCCTGGATTGATCGAAGGAGTCGACATTGCATTCGCTGTTTGGCACGTTCACACTGACCGCGCTGCCGGCTGAGGCGGCCGCATTCCGGCAGCAGGTCAAGGCTTTCCTGCGGCAGCATTTGCCAGCGTCGCCGCCAGATGTCCGGGCGCGCTCGTGGATGGGGTTCGATGCGGACTTCAGTCGCGCGCTGGCACGGCGCGGATGGGTCGGCATCACACTGCCCGCGCAGTTTGGCGGGGCGGGACTCGATGCGTTTTCGCGCTTCGTGCTGGTGGAAGAACTGCTGGCGTGCGGCGCGCCCGTGTCGGCACACTGGATTGCCGACCGCCAGAGCGGGCCGCTGATCCTGCGCTATGGCAGTGATTCCCAGCGGGCCTTCTATTTGCCGCGCATCTGTAGCGGCGAGGCGTTTTTCTGTATTGGTATGAGCGAACCCAACTCCGGGTCGGACCTGGCCAGCGTTGCCACGCGCGCGGTGCCGCTGCCGGACGGCGGATGGCGGCTCAATGGCCGCAAGATCTGGACGACCAATGCCGACCGCTGTCATTTCATGCTCGCTTTGGTGCGCACGTCGGGCGAGGCCGGTGACCGGCAGAAGGGGTTGTCACAGGTCATCGTCGATCTTTCGCTGCCGGGCGTGACGGTGCGTCCGATTCGTGATCTGGCGGGCGACGCGCATTTTTCGGAAGTCAGCTTCGACGATGTGCACCTGCCGGCGGACGCGCTGGTCGGGCAGGAGGGCGCGGGCTGGGAGCAGGTCAACGCGGAACTGGCGTTCGAGCGCAGCGGTCCGGAACGGTTGTATTCGAGCGTGGTACTGCTCGATGCATGGACCTCGGCCCTGCGCAACTTGCCAGCGGCGCGGCGCGATACCGCGACGGTCGGCCGGATCATCGGCCGCCTTGCGGCATTGCGTGCCATGTCGCTGGCGGTAACGGCCAGGCTGGCCGCCGGAGATAGCCCGCTGGTGGAGGCCGCGCTGGTCAAGGATCTTGGAACGGAACTGGAACAGTCCATTGGCGCGCTTGCGGAAGCGGCGTTGGGCGATGCCCCGGAGCTTGCGTGCAATGCTGACCTGTACCGCACGGCGGCCTATGTCAGTCAGATATCGCCAACCTATTCGCTGCGCGGCGGCACGCGCGAGATCCTGCGCGGCATGATCGCGCGCGGTCTGGGCTTGCGCTGAAACGCCGATACGCCAAAACGGAGACAGGGCATGGAGAACATCTACGCGGATGCGCTGGAAGCAGTGCTGCGTGACCACTGCACACCCGCCGTGGTGCGCGATATCGAAGCCGGTGCCGATCCGTCGGCACTCTGGGCGCGGCTCGATGCCAGCGGCTTCGCGGATAGCCTGATGCCGGACGCGGGTCTGTGCCTGCGAGACCTGTTGCCGATGCTGATGGTGACCGGCCGCTACGCGGTGCCGCTACCGCTTGCGCAGACGATATTCGCGCGCGCGCTGCTGCAGGCCGTGGGAGCGGAAGTACCGAGCGGTCCCATCGCATTGGCCGATTTCGATGGGCAGGCGCGAGCCCTCGTGGCCGATGGGGCGGCGGCCGGCTGGTTCCTGGCACAGAACGCGGACAAGGGGTGGCTGGTGCGCCGGGATGCCACCGATGTGTCGCCGACCGGCGTCCACGGTGATCTCGCGGTCAGCATCGCATGCGCGCCGGGCGCGACATTCGCGTTGCCGCCCGGTACGCTGCGCACGATCGGCGCCGCCCTGCATGCGGCGCAAATGTCCGGCGCGATGATGCGGGTCTTCGACATGACGCTCCAGTACGCCAACGACCGCGTCCAGTTCGGACGCACGATCGGCAAGTTCCAGGCGATCCAGCATCAGATCAGCGTCATGGCGGAGCATGTCGCGCTGGTGCGCATGGCCGCGCAGATCGCGTTTGCCGGGGAAGGTACTCAGCCGCACCGCATGCATGCCGCCATCGCCAAGCTCAATGCGAGCGAGGCGGTGACGCCGGTCACGTCGATTGCCCATGCCGTGCATGGTGCGATTGGCATCACCGAGGAGTACGACCTGCAGTGCCTGACGCGCCGGCTGCATGCCTGGCGCGTGGCCGACGGATCGGAGCGGTACTGGGCGCGGGAGATCGGCCAGGCGGCGTGCGACGCCAATGCCGGCGCGGTGGACGTCATTCGC
>DAIOET010000081.1:0-5693 GCA_036746135.1 Cupriavidus sp. | reverse complement strand
TGGCGGCGTAGCGCGCGCCGGATGCGGCGGGGGTTTGCCGCAGCACCAGTTGCTGGTCCAGCCAGCGCAGATAGGCGTAGCCCGGCTCGGTCTGCACGAAGATGCCGGCGATGACCGCATCGACGCCCGGGCAGCGGATATTGAACGGACCGCGACTGATACCGCGATCGTCCTGCGTGCGCGCGCCGGCATAACCGTGGCGCAGATCGTAGATACGGCGCAGGTAGGTGGTAGTGGTGCAGGCTTGCGCGTCATCGGTCTTGGCGCAGTCGTTGCGACCCTTGATCCAGCCGCGCTGCTCGGCAAGCAGCGTTTTCTTCTGTGGCGTGGGCAGCGAGCGCGCATCGAGCGCCAGGCCATACAGGCGCGTCGTTTCACGATCCAGGCGGGCCAGCGTGGCGTCCTTGCAGACCAGTTGCTCGATCTGTTCCTCGGCCTTCTTGCAGTCAAAGCTCGGCGTGGGCTGAGCGGATAGTGCGGGTGCGGCCATGCCGAGCGCGGCGGATGTGGCAATCAGGAAGGCGAGGCATCTTGGCATGGCAGGAACTCCTGCGGGCCGGCTCAGCCCGCGTTGCGATCGATCACGACGAAATGCTTGCGCACGGTTTCGATGACTTCGAAGACGCCCTCGAAGCCCGCTGGGATCACGCAGGCATCGCCGGGGCCGAACTCCCGTGCATCACCAGTATGGCTGGTGATGCGCAGCCGGCCGCTGATCACGTGGAAAAACTCTTCCTTGCCGGCCGGGAAAGCAATCCGCCAGGCGCCCGGTTCGCAAGCCCAGATGCCGCAGTCGAAATCGCCCTGCGCCGCGCTGTAGTGCGTCCAGGTGGTGCGATCGGGGTTGCCGGTCACCAACCGGTCAGGCCGGGGACGGTCGTGGGCCGGGACAGGCTCGGCGCGGAAATCGGTCAGCGAAAGGGTGGACGGGGGCAGCATGATGGGGGACCGGCAAGGATGCGGGCAGGGCGTAAAGCTGTAAGTGTAGCCGTCCAACCTGTCTGGCTCAGGCTTTACCGGACCCGGTAGTTCGGCCGTGGCACCGCAAGCGGGATATCGGTACAACGTCCGGCGCCGGTGCCTTTAGTGCTGAAAGCGCCGCAGGGGATCGGCGAGGTGGCCTGATCAGGGGAGTACGTCAGTGCCGGCCCCCGCTGGCGGTTGGCGCATCGGCGCCCGCGCTGCCTTGGCGCGCAGGAAGGCAATCAGCGTCGTGACCGCGCGCGTCTGGTAGCGGGCGGGCATGTACAGCAGATACATGGTGGTGCGCAGAAATGCCAGGTCTTGCGGCGGCAGCGGCAATTGCAGCAATGTGCCGTCCGCGAGGTCGCGGTCGACCATGTAGTGGGGCACCAGGCCAACGCCCAGGCCTTGCAGGATGGCATCACGCAGAAAGAAGAAGTTTGCCGACATCAGCCGTGGCCGGATATGCGGCGCCCCGCCGGCCACGCCCGCGCGTCCGGCCGCATGCAGCTTCTGGCCGGTCAATTCCGATGTGATCAGCGGCAGGTCCGCAAACTGGTCGAGCGTGTGCGGCATGCCGTGCTCCTTCACGAGTCGTGGCGTGCCGCAGGCTACGTATTCGACATCGCCCAGACTGTGGGCCACGGCATTGGTGGGTGTTTCCGCCATCACACGGATGGAAAAATCCACGGCACCCTTGATCAGGTCCTCGATGTCGTTGTCGAAAATGACGTTGAGGGTGATGGCCGGATAGGCCGTCATGAACTCGATGAACCACGCGGACATTGTGTGCTGGCCAAATCCGCTCGGCACGCTCAGCCGGACCGTGCCGCTGAGCCGCTTACCCAGGCTCTGCACCGACTCCTGCGCGGCCATCAGCTCGTGACGGATCGCCTTGCCATGTTCATAGAGCTGCCAGCCCAGCTCCGTAGGCTCAAGCTGGCGCGTGCTGCGCCGGAGCAGCGATGCACCCAGCTGACGTTCGAATTGGTTGAGCCGCTTGCTCACATTGGCGCGGCTCATGCCAAGGTGGCTGGCCGCCCGGCTCAGGTTTCCGGCGTCAATGATGTCCACCAGCAATGCCAGCGCATTCAGATCCATTGTCAACCTTTAGTACTCATATATGTTGAAGGCCGGTTGCAATTGTCAAGCATTCGGAACATATGGACAATCTGCGCTGGTAAACAACAAAACCGGACCTCCCCCTGCAGGAACAGATCCGGACGCGGGGAGACGCAGCAAATGAATCAAGAGAACATGGCGCCGCCTCTGCCGTTGGCAGGGGTGCGGGTGCTGGACCTGTCGCGTGTGCTGGCAGGGCCGATGTGTGCAATGGCGCTGGCAGACCTGGGCGCGGACGTCATCAAGGTCGAACATCCGGCGCGCGGTGACGATACGCGCGACTGGGGCGTGCGGATTGGCACGCGCAATACGTCCTACTTCAACAGCGCCAACCGGAACAAGCGCTCGGTGACGCTGGACCTGCAGAGTGAAGCAGGCGTGGCGCTTGCGCGGCGGCTGGCCGCGCAATGCGACGTCGTCATCCAGAACTTCAAGGTGGGTGGTGCCGAGAAGCTTGGCCTGGGCTACGAACAGCTCAGCGCCATCAATCCGCGCCTCGTCTATTGCTCGATTTCCGGCTATGCACGCTTCACGCCCGAGGCGGAGCGCCCCGGATACGATCTCGTGGTGCAGGGTGAGTCCGGCGTGATGGCAACCAACGGCGAAGCGGGGCAGGGTCCGCTGAAGTTTGGCGTGGCCGCCGTGGACATGTTCACGGGCATGTACGCTGCGCAGGCCATTCTTGCCGCGCTGTATGCGCGGCACGGCTCCGGACGCGGACGCCACGTGCAGATGGCGCTCTATGACTCCGGGCTGATGATCACGTCGTACTACGGCATGGAGGCGTTGCTGAAGGCCGGTGATCCGCCCAAGTTCGGCAATGCGCATCCGTCGATCGTGCCTTACGGTGTGTTCGAAGCCGCCGATGGCCCGCTTGTGATCACGGTCGGCAACAACGGACAGTTCCAGCGCTTTTGCCGCGAGGTGATCGATCGGCCCGAGTGGGCCGACGACGCACGCTTTGCCACGAACACCGCGCGTTCGGCCAACCGCGAGGTGCTGCTTGCCGAAGTGCGTGAGGTGCTGCGGCGCTTCACGCGCGCCGATCTGCTGCGTCGGCTGACGGCCGCGCAAATCCCTTGCGGCGAGGTGCTGGGCATGCTGGACGCGCTGCAGTCGGCGCGCACCGCGCAGGCGGGTTTGCTCCATCGCTTCGAAGACAGCGAGGCCGGTTCCCAAGCCGTGCTGGCACCCCCATATGCGTTCGATGGCCAGCGGATGCCAGTGCGCATGCCGCCGCCGCACATGGGTCAGCACACGCACGAAGTCTTCAAGGAATTGCTGCAACTCGACGATAGCGCCCTCGACGACCTTCGCTCGAGCGGCGTGATCTGACGCACCGCGTGCCCCGGCAACCCTGAATACCTCAGATACCCCAAGCATCCAATTATCGATACACAGGAGACATGACAATGACCAAGCTGCTACTGAACCGCCGCCAGGTATTGAAGGCCGGCGCCGCCGCTTCGCTGGCCGCCGTCGTGCCCGCCGCACTGGCAAAGACCGGTTGGCCCGACAAGTTCATCAAGATGGTGGTGGCGTTCCCCGCGGGTGGACCGACGGACACCGCCGCGCGCATCGTCGCGCAGAAGCTGTCGGAGCGCCTTGGGCAGCAGGTCATCATCGAAAACAAGCCTGGCGCATCGGGGTCCATCGGTACGGCCTCGTTCATCAAGAGTCCAGCGGATGGCTACAACCTGTCCATGTTCGGTATGCCGGCCTTGCTGGCCCCGCTGATGTACAAAACGAACGCCTACGATGTGAAGAAGGACTTTCTGTCAGTGGCCACGGTGTACGTGTTGCCGATGGCGATCGTGATCAACCCTGCCGTGGTGCCCGGCGTCGATTCCCTGGCGGACCTGATCCGGTTTGCCAAAGCCAGCAAGACGCCGCTGAGCTACACCAGCTCGGGAACCGGCAGCTTCGGGCATCTGGCGATGGAGCAGCTCAAGGACCTTGGCAGCTTCGACATGCTGCACGTGCCGTACCGTGGCAGCGCGCCGGCCGTGGCAGATCTGTTGGGCGGCCAGGTGGGCATCATGTTCGCAGACGTGGTCGCGGCCTTGCCCCATATCCGCGCGGGCAAGCTCAAGGCCATCGCGCTGAGTTCCCCCAATGCACGGGTGCTGTTGCCAAACGTGAAGACCGTGTCGGAACAGGGCTTCCCGGGCTTCGACTTCGACTCGTGGGGTGGGCTGATCGCACCGCTCGACACGCCGCAATCCATCGTCGACCGTATCGCCAGCGAAACGCGCGACATCATCGGCAAGGACAAGGAACTGCAGCAGAAGCTCGTGAGCGCGGGTGCCATCGCATCGTTCCAGGACGGCAAGCAGATGCAGGCTCGGCTGAACAAGGACTACGACCGCTGGAGCGCCATCGTCAAGGCCAAGGGCATCAGCGCGACCTGACGCAAACGGTTTGCGCCGGGCCGCCCCGTATTCGCGGTATGCGATACGCGGGCGGCCCTTTGTCGAATGGATCGAGCATACGCACGCCGGTATGGGCGAAATCGCGCACATTGCGCGTGACCACAGTCAGGCCGTGTATCAGCGCGGTTGCCGCGATCATCTTGTCGAGCGCATTCTCCGGGTGCGGCACACGCAGGTGGCCCCACAGTTCGACAATCCGGCCGTCGACCCCAAGAATGTGGTGAGCATAGCGGCGTTGCACAGCCAGCAGCCACTCATCCAGGGCATGGCATTGCTGGCGGTCGCCGCGAAAGCGCTTCATCTCCACACCGCGCCGCAGCTCGCCCATCGTGACCACTGACACGAACAGCGGCTGGTCCTCCAATTCCGCATCTTCAAAAAATGCGAGCACGCCGGGGTCGGCGCGCCGCCCCTTGCGGCTTTCGCTGATGACATTGGTGTCGACGAGATACATGGGCCGTCTCCTCTGTCATTGAATCCGCGCGAAGTCCCGCTCGTCGGAAGCATCGCCTGGCGGAATCGCTCTCAGGAATGCCGCGAACGATGGCCGGCGCGCGGGCTTTGACTTTTTGGCGCGGGACGGCGTGCCGGTGGCGGATGGGCCGGCCTTAGCGCTTTCGTCGTGCTTGGCCGAGAAGGATTTGTCGTTGCGTTTCATGATGGGCCTCCGTGATGAATGAAAAGGTGAGGCGCCATCCTGCATGCAAGAAGGCCTTAGAAACGTGTCCGGATGTGCCTGACGAAGAATTGTTGATCCAACACAAGTCACGTAGTGCGCCCGGAATGACAACCCAAAAAAAGAAATACCCCGACGCGCGGGATCGCCGGGGTAGTAAGAGTTGCCAAGTCGTTTAGGGCCGTGTCGAATGACCCCGTGCCAAGTGTGACGTTGTCGGTCTAATGCGCCAATAACTCATGTGAGTTATTGGCGATTCAGAAACAATCGCGGCCGATTGTGGCGGAGCGTCATCAAATTCTGAACAAAGGAACGAGATTCCGAATGCTGCGCCGCAGGGCAAGCGCCATCCATTGGCGCAGCGTGCCATCCCGTGCCAGCGGTTCACTCGCCGGCCTCCGGATGACCTGCCTTACTGCCCCGCGCGGGATGCCAGGGATAACGTGCCAGTAGTGCGCTGACCACACCGTTGGTCCAGCCGAATCCGTCCTGCAGCGGGT
>DAIOET010000080.1:10281-13729 GCA_036746135.1 Cupriavidus sp. | reverse complement strand
GCGCGCGTGACGCCCGAGGGCGGAACGGCAGGCGCGGACAGGGTCCGGCGCGTTCCGCGCATGGCATCGGGCGTTACGTAACACGTAACGTAAAACACGCGTTCCCAATCGGCTGCGCGCTTCATGCGCGCGTTTGATCCATCGGCCGCAATCCCTTGGCACACGTACGTTTTCGCGCACCACCCCCTGCTTGCGCGGGGTCCGCGCTCAGGCCGCGCACCGCACTGGCACACCGCTTGCGCAATGCAAGACAGACACGGCACGCCATCGCGCTTCACCACAGTCGAACAACAGTGCGTGCACGTGAATCTGATCGGGAAAATCAAAAAGGGAAAAGGTCATGCGCAAACAACAACATTCCGCAAAGCAGCTGTTTGTCACGGCATTGCTGGGGTCCTTGCTGGTGCTTGCCGGCTGTGCCAGCGGCAGCGGCTCCACGTCGATGGGAACCAGTGGAACCAATGGGGCCAACGGAGCGGCCGGAGCGAACAGCGCCGCCAATACAGGTGGTGGTACCGGTACCGATACGGCCAGCAATGGCGGCACAAAGAACGGTGGGGGCGACAACAACGGTAGCAATGGGGGCGGCAGCGCGTCCGCGTTGACGCCCACGAGTGTGATCGTCGACAACGCGGGCGGCATCGTCGGCGGCGTCGGCAACACCATCAGCGGAGTAGGCGATGCGATCAAGGACGCGAACGTACCGCTTGTCTCGTCGCAGACCAAGGGTGGCCTCGCTGGCGTGGTGGGATCGCTCGGCGATGCGGTCAGCGTACTCGGCACCGGCGTGCAATCGGGCCTGGGCAATATGCCGAACGCCACGAATCCGGTAGGCACCACGGTAGCCAGTACTGGCGGCGTGGTCAGTGAGCTTGGCAATGCCGTCGTCAGCGCTGGCAGTGCGGTCAGCGGTCTGGGCAGCGGGCCGCTGGCGCCGCTGGGCACCGTGACCACGCCGCTGGGCGGCATCGTGTCGCAAGTGGGCGGCGCGGTCAGCAACGCCGGCGACAAGCTTGGCACCGCACTATCCACCGGACCGGTGGAGCAACTGACCTCCGGCGTCAGCAAGGCCATCGTGCCGCTTACGTCGACACTGACCAGCGGCACACAGACATTGGGGGCCGCAACGGGTCTGGGCCAGCCGGTCAACAACCTGCTCGCCACCGTTGGCGGTGCGCTGGCCAGCGCGGGTACGCAGTTGACCAGCACCAATGCACCAGTGGTGTCCGGCGTTGGCGGCATCGTCACCGGCACGGGCACCACGGTGGCGGCGATCGGTGGCGTCGTGAACGGTCCGGCGGGCGGCAGCACGGGCAGCCCGCTGGCACCCATCACGGGCCTGGTCGGCGGCCTGACCGGTGGAAGCACGGGTGGTGCGGCCGGAGCGCTCGCTCCCGTCACCGGACTCGTGAGCACCGTGACCAGCGGCCTGACCTCGGCAACAGGCGGCGGCAACAGTCCGCTGGCACCGGTTACCGGGCTGGTCAGCGGCGTCACCAATGGCGTCACCGGTGGTTTGACCAACGCCGCGAGCGGTAGCGCCAGCCCGCTTGCTCCGGTGACCGGTCTTGTTGCCGGCCTGACAGGCGGCAATGCGCCAGCCAGCGGCAGCGGCGGAACTGGAGCCACCACCGGCGGCGCCAAACCAGCCAGTCCGCTGGCGCCCGTCACCGGCCTGGTCGGCGGACTCGTTGGCGGCCTGACCGGCGCGCTCGGCGGCAAGCACTAAGCGTTCCGGGCGCTGCGCGCCCGAGATCCAAGCAAAGCGTCACGGCCACTGATGGGCGGCAGGGGAGCGGCACCCCTCCCGCCCGTGGCACGCGACCAGATAGCCGCATGGCAGTTTTCCATCGAGGGGTAGCACCATGCGTACACGCGAGAGCGTTGCCGCGCTGCTGGTTGGCGTCGGCCTCATCCATAGCGGCCTGTCTCACGCAGAGCGGGGTCCGGTCCAGGGCGATCCCACGCAGACCCTGCCGAGCATCGCGCCGAGCAAGCCCGCGCAAAGCAACGTGACCGTGCAGGTCGAGCGTCCCGATTCGGCGCTGCAGAACCTGCTGGCGTCGCGGCTCACGCCACGGCATTTTCAGATCGAGGGCGCCAGGACGCTGCCGTTCGAGCAGATCGCCGCAAAGTTCACGCCGCTGGCCAATCGGGAAATCACCGTCGCCGAATTGCTGCAGGCCGCGGAGTCCGTCACGCAGATGTACAAGGACGCTGGCTATCCGCTGTCATTCGCATTCGTGCCTGCCCAGGCGTTCGAGAATGGCAACGTGCTGATCACCGTCGTGGAAGGCTACGTGGCCAATATCACGGTCCGTGGCAAACCTGGTCCGGCGGAAGCGCGTCTGCGCAACATTGCCGAGCAGTTGAAAAAGGACCGGCCATTGCGGCAGGAGAGCTTCGAGCACTACGTCAACGTGCTGGCGCAGCAGCCGGGCATGCAGGTCAACGCCACGGTACAGCCGCCAACCACCACCGATGGCGCGTGCGACATGGTCCTTGAGGTCAAGCGCAAGCCGTTCACGTTCGGCACCGGCGTCGAATGGATGTCGCCCGGCGTGCGCGCCATTGCGACGGCAACGACCAACAGCCTGACGCCGCTCGGGGAACAGCTCTCGTTCTCCACACTGTTTCCCAAGGGCCGCGACAACGAGGAATACTACGCCGCGAGCTATGCCCAGCCGCTGGGCACGGAAGGCATGCTGGCCAGGATCACGGCCTCGCACTATCGCGGCGTGCCCGAGAACAATTCGCTGGCGCCCATCGGATTCGAATCGCGCTACGTCAACGATTCGAAGCGGCTCGGCGGCACGTTGAGCTATCCAGTCATCCTCAACAACCGCCATGCGCTGACGCTGACCGGTGGCTTCTATGCGAACAATCAGTTCGAGCGCTACACACAGGCCGTGCAGCCGGGCGCCGGGCGCCAGGTGGAACTGTCGACGAGCGTGCGCGTGGCCAGCGCCGAAGCGTCATATCTGCAGCGCGGCACCGGAGTGACGCGCAATGCCACGCTGGGCTTCTACAAGGGCATCGACGGATTGGGCGCCAGCCGCCAGAACAACATCAACGACCTGAGCTTCTTCCGCACGCGGCTGCTGCTATCACAGGCCAACGACCTGCCGTTCGGATTCGGCATGACGCTGTCGGCGGCGGGCCAGTACAGCGGAAACCGGTTGGCATCGAGTGAGCAGATCAGCTTCGGCGGCCGCTTCTTCGGACTTGGCTACCCGGCTGGTGAAATCGCCGGCGACAAAGGCTGGGGTGCGTCGGCCGAACTCAACCGGCTGTTCACGGTGGACTTCACCTACCTCAAGACGCTGCAACCGTTCATCGCTGCGGACATGGCGCGCGTGTATTCGAACAGCGTAACGCTGTCGCATCGCACGCTGCAGTCGCTGGCCATCGGCCTGCGGTTTTCCGATCGCCGTTACTACACGATGGA
>DAIOET010000080.1:0-10181 GCA_036746135.1 Cupriavidus sp. | reverse complement strand
ACACCGAAGGCGATGCCGAACATGCCTTTTTGTCCCGGCGCGGGAATGTAGCCGGTGGCAAAACTGTTCTGGATCGAATCGAAATTCAGGCCCGCGTTGTGCGAATAGGCCGTGGTCACATACACATCAGTCCGCTTCGAGAAATTGTAGTCAGCGATGAAGTTGACCTGCCAGGGATTGCGAGGATTGGTGGACGGCGCGGTGAGCGTGGGAGTCAGCGTCTTCATGTTGGCGTAGGCATAGCCCAGCGTCAGGCCGATGGACTGGGTGGCCTGGTAGTTCACGCCGGCCCAGTAGTAGTCGTCGCGCATGAACGTCGTGCCGTTGTAGAAGTCCAGCTTGGCCCAGCGGTAGCCTGCCATCGCCTTGAACTGTCCGATGGTGTAGCTGGCCGCCGCGCCGGCCTTGCGGCTGCGGCCTGCCTGGCCGGTGACCAGCGCCGGATTCCACTGGTCGAAGAAGACCGTGGCGCCGAACGTTCCGCCAAGATAGGTGACCGCGCCGCCCCAGCCCGCGTTGTCACCGGCATGGCCCGGGGTTTCGCCGGGCAATGTGATCGGGGTCAGGCCGATGGCGGGCGCGCCCACGCCGAACGAGTAATGCGCGGCCACGTTGATCGGACCGAAGACGCCCGAGTACTTCACCGTGTTGTCCTCGCGGTAGTTCAGCCCGGCCATGAACACATCGGGCTCGTACAGCGTGGCAAAGCGCGTCGGGCTGAAGTTCACCGCGCCCTCGAAGATGGAGGTGTACTGGCGGCCGAAAGTCAGCTTGCCATAGGTGCCGCCGATGCCCACGTATGCCTGGCGGTTGAAGGCCCGGCTCTGCGCGGCCACGCCGGTATCAATGCCGAAGCCGCTTTCCAGCACGAACAGCGCCTGCAGGCCGCTGCCGAGGTCCTCGACGCCGCGCAGGCCCCAGCGCGATCCGGACAGCCCGCCGTTGGTAGGCATGGACACGCGGCTCGCACCCGGCTGCCCCGGCGCCGGCGACACCTTGTTCACGTACTCGATGGGAGCGTCGATCACGCCGTACAGCGTCACGCTCGATTGGGCCCACGCGCCGCCGCTCAACAGCGCGCAGCCGACCGCCAGGGAAGTTGCCGTTCTCTTCATTGCTGGATGTTCTCCGTCCGAATTATTGGTGTCGTTCGTGCTTTCCGCGCCCCGGTGTTCCTCCCGCCACCCGGGGGGCGCGCGGCCTCGCCGGTGTCATGGCAGACACGGTGTCTGCGCCCAACCCGGGGGCCTGTCGCATTGGATCGCGGCGAGGGTGGGGGGATGCCACCGATATTGGGGGGCAGGGTTTTTCCGGCTGCGCACGGGGCGGCTGGGAATGCTTCTGGCGTCGCTCGCAACCAGGCGTTGCAGCCGGCCAAGCGGCATGCCGAACTGGTCGAACACGGCGTTTTCGAGCTGGCATCGATCGGTGAAGCCGTAGCGGATGGCCAGCGCGTGGTCGAGGCGGCCCAGTTGCGGGAGTTCGATCAGCAGACGGGTCAGCCGGTGCGTGCGCACGACCTCCCGGAAGCTCGCGCCTTCGGCAAACAGCCGGCGCGACAGCAGCGTCCGCGAAAGGCCGGCGATGGCGGCAAACGTATCGAGCGTCCAATCGCGTTGCGGTGCGGCAAGTACGTGCCGCGCGAGCAGACGTGTCAGTGGCCGCAAGGCACCGCCGGTCGCCTCGTGGCACGCTGGGTCGCGGGTATCGTCCGGCTGCGCCAGATCGAACGGCAACTCGATGATGACGGCGGCCCCGATGCCCAGATCGAGCGCAATCGGGGTGAACGGCCGCAACGTCAGACGCTGGGCCGACCCGAACAGCCGGCTCAGGCCGCGATGGCTGCAGCGGACGGCGCCGCCCGCCGGTTCGATGACTGCCGTGGCCGGAAACGAGAGATTGCGGATGGTGGCGTGCACACCATCGCGAGCGTGGAGGATCAACTGCATGGGAGTCCTGCTGGGCTGTACGCCGGGAGAGGGCGGGAATTTGTGATTCCACCTTACTGCCCGGCCGATGATTCGGTCCCACCGCTGTCAGGGGGGGAGATGGGGTGGCCGTTGCACCGGCTACGCCAGCGTATTGCCGCTTTCCTGCATTCCCCGGCACGAGATCTGCGCTGTAGAATCGCCACGTACATTCACGAGGCCGCGCATGCCAGAAACGCCTCCCGCGAAGCCGGAGTCGTCGCCGCCAAGGGCGACGCTGAAGCCACTCGTCACCAGCAAGCTGGTGCCCCCCCGCATCGGCCGCAAGGCCATGCCTCACGAACCGTTGCTGGCCCGCCTGATGGCCGAACGCCGGCGCCGCTGCGTGGTGCTGCAGAGCCCCGCGGGCTATGGCAAGACCGCCGCGCTCGTCGCGTGGGGCCAGGCGCTGACGCCGCTCGGCTATGACGTCGCCTGGTTCACACTCGACCCTGATGACAATGACCCGGGCACGTGGGCCGAGTACCTCGTGGCGAGCGTGGCTATCGTTGACCCCGTGATCTCGCGCGAGGCGTTGCTGCTCGAAGGCGTTGGGGCCGACCAGGAAGCCATCGAGCGCATCGTGATCGCGCTGGTGCGCGGCATCGCCCGCTATCGCCGCGAGCTGGTGATCGTGCTCGACAACCTGCACCACATCACCGATACGCGCATCTGGGAAGCCATTCAGTGGCTGCTCGACTACGCGCCGCCGAACCTGCATCTTGCATTCGCTTCGCGCTCCGTGCCGCAGGTGTCGCTGGAACGGCTGCGCGCGGAGAACCAGATCCTTGAACTCGGGCTGGCAGACCTGCGCTTTTCACCGGCCGAGGCCGAGCGATTCCTGAAGTCGCAACTGGGCGACGTGGAGCCGGGCGTGGCGCAGCGGCTGCACGCGCAGACCGACGGTTGGGTAGCGGGCCTGCAACTATTCAGCGTGTTCCTGAAGAAGAAACGGCCCGGCATGTCGGCCGATGCGCTCGATGCGGCCATCCGCGAGCAGGTGCGCGATCCCGAGGCGTTCACGGCCTACTTCGACCGCGAAGTGCTGTCGCGCCTGAGTCCGGACGAACTTGCGCTGCTGACCACTGCCGCACCATGCGACCGCTTCTGCGCGTCATTGTGCGCGGCACTGGCCGGACGCGACGATGCGGGAGAGGCCGGCAGCGAAGCCGCACTGCTCGAACGTCTGGAGAACGACAACCTGTTCATTGCATCGATCGAGCAGGAGGGCGCGCAGACCTGGTACCGGTTGCACCCGCTGCTGCGCGAAACGATGCTGGCCCGCTTCGAAGGCTGGAGTAATGGCACGCGCCGGACGATTCATGCGCGGGCATGGCAGTGGTTCCTCGATCGCGGCCATCTCGACGAAGCCGTGCAGCATGCAGTCAGGGCGGGCGAGCCCGCACGCGCGGCGGAACTGGTGGAGCAGTGCGCGCAATCGCTCTATGCGCGTGGCGAGCTGGCCAAGCTGGTTGGGCTGGTGCGGCTGCTGCCAGCCGAGCAGGTCGAATCAAGCGTGTCGCTGCGCATGTGGATGGCACGGCAGCACCTCTATCATCGGGACTTCGCCGCATGCACGGCGGGCATCGAGGCGCTGGAGCGTGACCTGCCAACGCTGTCCGTGGCGGAACGCTTCACGGTACTGGTGCTGCGGACGGTCCTCGATATCCAGCGCGACGACGTCGATGGCGCGATGGCACTGCTGCCGCAATTGCTGACGCCGCCGCCGGGCACCGACACCGTCACGCTGGCCGGCCGCAATAACCTGTTGTCCTGGATCTACATGCAGCGCGGCGAGTACGAGCGCGCGCGCAGCATCCTCAGCGAGACGCAACGGCCGACCATCGACGGCATGCCACTGATGGGCACATCGGCCGGTGTGCTGCAGGGCCAGTGCATGATCGGACTGAGCCATGCACTGGAAGGCCAGCTGCTGCAGGCCGAGCGCGTCTACCGCTCGGTGCTGCGCGAGGCGGAGGCGCGCGGCCGGTCATGTGCCGATCCGGCCTGCCTGGCGGCGGCGCTGCTGGGCGAGGTCCTGCACGAGCAAATGCAGAACGAGGCCGCGCGGGATTTGCTGGAGAGCCGCGTCGACCTGCTGGAGCGCGTGTCGATTCCGGATTCGGTGCTGCGCGTCATGATCGTGCTCTCGGGCGCCCACTGGCACGCGGGTCATCGGCTCGAAGCGTTCGCCTATCTGGACCGGCTGGAGGAATATGGCAATTCGCTCGGACTCGATCGCCTGCTGGCCTACAGCCTGGGGGCACAGGTCCAGCGGCGTTTGTTGCAGGGCGAACTGGATGCCGCGCAGGACCTGCTCGGGCGACTGCGGCTCGTGGCCGCGCGGCAGCCGGCGAGCCAACGTTTCATCGGACCGGACTTCGCGCTGCGTGGCGCGACCATCCGATGGCTGCTGGCCACCGGCGATCTGGAGCAGGCCGCGTTGATGCTCGATGCGCTGATCGCCCATTGCGAGGCGCATGGCCGGATGCACAACGCTGCTTATCTGCGTTTGCAGCGCGCCGTGGTCGATGCCAAGCTGGGCCGCGCGGCGGCGGCGCACAGTCACGTGGTGGCGGCGCTGCACCTCGGTCATCGGCTGGGGCTGCTGCGGCGGATGCTCGATGCCGAACCGTCGGCAATGGATCTGGTCGCCGATGTGGCAAAGCGGGAAACGCTCGACCCGGTGCTCGCGTTTTATGCGGAGCGGCTGCAGGCAGCGTTGCCGCCCGCGCCGGCCACCGGCAATACGCGGGCGCGCAAACGTGCCGCGACGGTTGGCGTGGCCGCGCTCAGCGAGCGCGAAACCGAAGTCGTCCGCCGGCTGTCGGACCTGATCACGACCAAGAAAATCGCACGCGCGCTGGGGCTGTCACCCGAAACGGTCAAGTGGCACCTGACCAATATCTACGCCAAGCTTGGCGTGAGCGGGCGTGACGAGGCACTCGAACGCGTGCGTGACGTGGACTGGGACGCCGACGGCAAGGGCGCCTGAGCCGGGCCTGCGCCGGTGGGCGCAGGCCGTAACGCCGTTACTGCGGGCCTCCCGCAACCGCCACGATCTGGCCGGTGATGTAGTTCGACTCCGGCAGGCAGAACAGGTACACCGACCCCGCCGCTTCCTCGGGCGTGCCGCCGCGCCCCAGCGGGCAACGTTGCGCATGCGTCTTGATCAGTTCCGGATTGATGCCGACGCGAATATCCCGGCCCTCGATCTTCACCGTGGCACCCGCCTTGGCATCGGCATCGGTCATGCGGGTGTGGATCAGGCCGAACGCCACCGCGTTGACGTTGACCTTCAGGCGGCCCCATTCACGGCTCAGCGCGCGCGTCATGCCGATCACGCCCGACTTGGCCGACGAGTAGTTGATCTGCCCGGCATTGCCATTGAGCGCGGACACCGACGACACATTGACGATCTTGCGGAACACCTCGCGTCCGGCTTCCTGGTCCGCCTGGAACTGCGCCTTCAGGTGCGGATACGCGGCGCGCAGGATGCGAAACGGCGCGGTCATATGGCAATCGAGGATCGCGTACCACTGCTCGTCGGTCATGCGCTGCACCACGTCGTCCCACGTGTAGCCGGCGTTGTTGACGATGATGTCGATGGCGCCGAACGACTTGATCGCCGTGCCGATATAGCGCTCCGCAAAGTCCGGCGCGGTGACGCTGCCCACGCAGGCCACGGCTTCGGCACCGGCACGGCGCAGCGTCTCGACGGTCTCGTGCGCCGGTTCGGCATCGAGGTCGTTGACCACGATGCGCGCGCCTTCGCTCGCCAGTTTCAGTGCGATGGCCTGGCCGATGCCACGGCCGGAGCCGGTGACGAGGGCGACCTTTCCTTCAAGCTTTCCCATGATGTCTCCTGGATGATCGGGATTTACAGGGCGACGACCGCGTCCCCAAGGACCTTGGCGTCGCCGTACTGGTTGGTCGTCTGGATTTCCAGGCGCGCGCGCTTCTCGCCGTTGGATTCGAAAACTTCGGTCACGCGGCCCGAGCAGGTGATCTGGTGGCCCAGATGCGTGATGCCGACGAAACGCACGCCGAAGTCGCGGATCTGGCGCTGATCCACCCACTGCGTCAGCAGGCGGCCGAGCCACGCCATCGACAGCATCCCGTGCGCGAACACGTCGGTCATGCCGGCCTTGCGCGCGTAGTCGATGTCGATGTGAATCGCGTTGTGGTCGCCCGACGCGCCGGCGAACAGCGCCAGCATCGTGCGGTTGACCGGCGGCAGCGTCAGGGCGGGAAGGCTGTCGCCCGCCTTCAGCCCGTCAAGGTTGGTCTTGCTCATACTCATACGGATGTTCTCCTTGTCAGCCATTGCGGTGCACGAGCACGCTGCGCAGGTCGGCCACGTGCTCGCCGCGCTGGTTGGTCACGCGCGTCTCGCGCACGAGGAAGGACAGCGCGCCGCCTTTCTTGTCGTAGATGTCCGCGATGCGGCTTTCGAAGCGGAGCGTGTCGCCCGCGTAGGCGGTGCGGTGATAGCTGAAGGATTGCTCGCCGTGCAGGATGCGCGACGGGACGATGCCTACCTCCTGCCGCCAGCCCGTGGTTGGCTGGGTGAACTCCAGCGAGAACAGGAACGTAGGCGGCAGCGGCAGGCCGGGGTGGCCGGCATCGCGCGCGGCGGACTCGTCCATGTAGACGGGATCGGTCTCGCCGATGGCCTTGGCGAAGAAGCGCAGTTGGCCGGCCTCGGCGGTAGCGTGGAATGCCGGCAGGACCTTGCCGATGTGCGATTTGTCGAGCATGTTCGATGTCTCCTTGTGCGCGCTGTCAGGCCTTCTTGAAAGCGGTCACCACGCAGGCGCCGCCCAGTCCAAGGTTGTGCTGCAGCGCGACCTTCGCGTCCGGCACCTGGCGGTCACCGGCCGTGCCGCGCAACTGGTGGACCAGCTCATAGCACTGGGCCAGGCCGGTGGCGCCGAGCGGGTGGCCCTTCGACAACAGGCCGCCCGACGGATTGACCACCCACTTGCCGCCGTAGGTGTTGTCACCGTCCTCCACCAGCTTTTCGCCTTCGCCTTCCTTGCAGAGGCCGAGTCCTTCGTACGTCAGCAGTTCGTTCTGGGCGAAGCAGTCGTGCAGTTCGATCACGTCGATGTCGCCCGGGCCGATGCCGGCCTGCTCGTACACCGCGCGCGAGGCGGACTTCGTCATGCCCACACCGACCAGTTCGATCATGCCCGGCGCGTCGAACGCATCGGGCTGGTCGGTCGTCAGTGCCTGGCCGGCGATGAACACATCGGTGCGCAGGCCGCGCTTGCGCGCGAACTCCTCGGAGACGACGATGGCCGCTGCCGCACCGCAGGTCGGCGGGCAGGCCATCAGGCGCGTCAGCACGCCTTCCCACACGGCCGGCGCGGCCAGCACTTCCTCGGGTGTGACCACCTTGCGGAAGATCGCCAGCGGGTTGTTGGCCGCGTGGCGGCTGGCTTTGGCGCGGATCTTCGCAAAGGTCTCCAGCTTCGTGCCGTACTTCTCCATATGGGCCAGGCCCGCGCCAGCGAACATGCGGATCGCGCCGGGCAGGTCGCTCGGCTGGAGCTTGTCGGCAATGGCCATCGTGCGGCTCATCGCGCGCGGACGGTCGTCCCAGTGGCTGGCCAGCGCGCCCGGCTGCATCTGCTCGAAGCCGACCGCGAGCGCGCAGTCCACCGTGCCGCTCTGCACGGCCTGGCGCGCCAGGAACAGCGCGGACGAGCCGGTGGCGCAGTTGTTGTTGACGTTGACGATGGGCACGCCGCTCATGCCGACGCGGTACAGCGCGGCCTGGCCGCAGGTAGAGTCGCCATAGACGTAGCCGGCGTATGCCTGGCCCACGTCCGCATAGGACAGGCCCGCGTCTTCCAGCGCCTGGATGATGGCCTTGGCGCCCATCTCGTCATAGGGGGCGCTCGCGCCGGGCTTGGCGAACGGGATCATGCCGACGCCGGCAACAAACACTTTGCGTGTCATAGGGATTTCTCCTCCTTCTTGAATCGCTTGAATATGGGGGTCAGAGCTTGCGGGAGATCAGCTCGCGCATGACTTCGCTGGTGCCGCCGTAGATGCGGTTCACACGCGAGTCGACGAAGGCGCGGGCGACGGGGTACTCCATCATGTAGCCGTAGCCGCCGTGCAACTGCACCATCTCGTCGAGCGCGCGGCCCAGTGTCTCGGTGGCGAACAGCTTGGCCACGGCGGATTCCTCCAGCGTCAGGCGGCGGCGCATGTGTTCGCCGAGGTAGTGGTCCACCATCAGGCGCACGGCGATGGCCTGCGTCTGGATGTCGGCCAGCTTGAAGCGCGTGTTCTGGAAGTCCCACACGGTCTGGCCGAAAGCCTTGCGGTCCTTCACGTAGGCCAGCGTGTGCGCCAGCACCGCTTCGAGCCGGGCAGCCGCGCCGACGGCGATGGAGAATCGTTCCTGCGGCAGCTCCTGCATCAGGTAGCCAAAGCCCTTGCCTTCTTCGCCCAGCAGGTTCGCCACCGGCACGCGCACGTTGTCGAAGAACAGTTCGGCGGTGTCCTGCGCGTGCTGTCCCACTTTCTCCAGCTTGCAGCCACGGCGGAAGCCCGCACGGTTCGCTTCCACCACGATCAGGCTGATGCCCTTGGCACCGGCGGCCGGATCGGTCTTGCAGACCACCACCACGAGGTCGGCGGTCAGGCCGTTGCTGATGAAGGTCTTGCTGCCGTTGATCACGTACTCGTCGCCATCGCGTACCGCGGTGGTGCGCACGGCCTTCAGGTCGCTGCCGGTGCCGGGCTCGGTCATGGCGATGGCGAGGATGATCTCGCCCGAGCACGCGCCCGGCAGCCACTTGCGCTTCTGTTCTTCGTTGCCGATGCGTGCGATGTACGGCGCGATGATGTCGGAGTGCATGCCAAAGCTCACGCCGGACAGGCCCGCGCGGTGGTATTCCTCGGCCATCACCGCGGAGTGGCCGTAGTCGCCGCCGCCACCGCCGTATTCGGTCGGCAGCGTGATGCAGAGCAGGCCTTCGCGGCCGGCCTTCAGCCAGGTCCCGCGATCGACCTGGCCGGCGCGGTCCCATTCGGCCTGCTTCGGCGCGCACTCGCGCTCAAAGAAGCGGCGCACGGTCGTGCGGAACATCTCATGGTCGTCGCGATAGACGGTACGAACTGGTTGCACTGCGGTCTCCTCAGTTGGATTCGGAATGGACGGGCGATGCCTGGCGTTCCAGGCGGTCCCAATCGAAACGGGGTGGCTCGCCGGCGAGGAACGCATCCACGGCGGCGGTGTGATAGGGGGCGGCGGCGGCAATCGCCTGGGCGCTGCATTCGAGATCCGCCAACGGGCCGTAGTGCGATTCGAAGCTCTGGTTGAGCAGGCGCTTGCTGAGGCCGATGGCTTCGCGCGGGGCATCCAGAAAGCGCCGCGCGAATTGCCACGCCTGCGCCGCGAGCGATTCCGCCGGATGTATCGCGTGCACGATGCCCAGCCGCATGGCCTCCTCGGCGCCGACGCGGCGCGCGGTCATCATCAGTTCCTTGGCCGCCGACATGCCCACCACGCGCGGCAGCAGGTAGAACGCGCCCAGATCGGGTACCAGTCCTACCTTTGCGAACGACATGCAGAAGAACGCGCGATGCGACGCCAGCACGAAGTCCGCCGCCAGTGCCAGGGAAAAACCGGCGCCAGCCGCCGGGCCGTCCACGGCGGCGATGACCGGAATCTCCAGGTTGCGCAGCCGCTGCATCCACTTGTGGCCGTCCAGCACGCGGCGGCGCATGGCGTCGGGCAGGCCGCCGGCGGGTTGGCTGGCGGCACGCGCGTCCTTGATCGACTTGAGGTCGCCACCGGCGCAGAAGCTGCTGCCGGAACCCGTCACGATGAGCGCGCGAATGCTGCGATCGGCCTCCACGCGATCGAGCATGTCGGCATAGTCGGCGCGCATGCCGAGCGACAGCGCGTTGCGCGCGGCGGGGCGCTGGTGCGAGAACTCGGCAACGCCGTCGTCGATAGTGAGCTGCGCGTCGCGCAGGCGGATCAGTTCTGCTGGCATGGGTCCCCGTCCGGGTGGTGGATGCATGGATGGGATGTTCGGGAATGGCGGGGGGTGGCAGCCCACCGGCGATGGGGGGGAGGTCGGAGGTGGCCGGCCCGCTCAGTCGATGCCGGCGCCTGCCTGCTTCACCACATCGGCCCAGCGGGCGAGGTCCGCGCCGATGCGTTCGCGGAGTCTGTCGGGTGGCAGG
>DAIOET010000079.1:0-13914 GCA_036746135.1 Cupriavidus sp. | reverse complement strand
ACGGGTGGCGTCTGCGGCGTCTGCCATTCCAGCGATGCGGCGCGCCACGGGTTCGACCCGGCCGCCTGCCCGCGCCGCAGGCTCCAGAACAGGTTGAAGACGAATAGCAACTGGGCCGTTGCCACGACGAACGCCGCGATCGAGATATACATGTTCATCACATGCGCCGACTCTGGAATGAAGCTGTAGTTGTCCCACGCGTAATAGCGGCGGGGCATGCCGAGAATGCCCAGGTAGTGCATCGGGAAGAAGATCGCGTAGGTGCCCACGAAGGTGACCCAGAAATGGATGCGACCCATCGTGTCGTTGAGCAGGCGGCCCGTCACCTTGGGATACCAGTGATAGATACCACCGAACACTACGAGGATCGGTGAAACGCCCATCACCATGTGGAAGTGCGCCACCACGAAATACGTGTTGGACAGCGGTATGTCCACGCTCACATTGCCCAGGAACAGCCCGGTCAGCCCGCCGATCACGAACGTGCTGATGAACGCGATGGCAAACAGCATCGGCACCGAGAAATGGATGTCGCCACGCCACAGCGTGATGACCCAGTTGTAGACCTTGATTGCCGTGGGCACCGCGATGATCAGCGTGGTGGTGGCAAAGAAGAAGCCGAAGTATGGATTCATCCCGCTCACGAACATGTGGTGCGCCCACACCACCACCGACAGCAGGCCGATCGCCAGGATGGCCCAGACCATCGTCCGATAGCCAAAGATACTCTTGCGCGAATGCACGCTGACCAGGTCGGACACGATGCCGAACGCCGGCAGCGCCACGATATACACCTCGGGATGCCCGAAGAACCAGAACAGGTGCTGGAACAGCAGCGGGCTGCCGCCCTTGTAGTTGAGCTGCTGCCCCATCGACACCATCGCGGGCATGAAGAAGCTCGTGCCCAGCGTCTTGTCGAGCAGCATCATCACACCCGAGACGAACAGCGCCGGGAACGCCAGCAGTGCGAGGATCGTCGCCATGAAGATGCCCCACACGGCCAACGGCATGCGCAGCATCGTCATGCCTTCGGTGCGGGCCTGCAGTACCGTCGTCACGTAATTCAGCCCGCCCATCGTGGCAGCGACGATGAAGATCACCAGCGAGACCAGCATCAAGATGATGCCCCAGTCGTGCCCAGGCGTGCCGGGCAGGATCGCTTGCGGCGGGTAGAGCGTCCAGCCGGCGCCGGTTGGTCCGCCCGGCACGAAGAAGCTAGTCAGCAGCACAATGACCGACAGGAAGTAGACCCAGAAACTGAGCATGTTCAGGAACGGGAACACCATGTCGCGCGCGCCTACCATCAGCGGGATCAGGTAGTTGCCGAAGCCGCCCAGAAACAGCGCCGTCAGCAGGTAGATCACCATGATCATCCCGTGCATCGTGACGAACTGGTAATAGCGGTTGGCGTCGATGAAATCGAACTTGCCAGGGAATCCCAGCTGCATGCGCATCAGGTTGGACAGCGCGACGCCCACCAGCCCCACGAAGATCGCCACCAGCGTGTACTGCACGGCAATCACCTTGTGGTCCTGGCTCCAGACGTAGCGGGTCCAGAAACTCTGCGGGCCGTGATGGGCGGCATCATCGGCATAGGCCATCGTGTCCTCCTTGCCTATTTCCCGGCCTGGGGCGCCGCACCGGCGCCGGAGCCAAGTGAATGGATGTAGGCGGACAGCGCCGCCACTTCCGCCTCGGTTACCGGCACCTTTGGCATCACCGGACCGAAGCCCTTCACCACGCGCGCCTGCGGATCCTCGATCTCCTTCTTCAGGAACGCGTCGTCCACGCTTGCGCTGCTGCCATCTGCAAACGTCTGGGTACTGCCGAACAGACCTTTCCAAGACGGCCCCACGCCCGGCGTGCCGTCGACACTATGGCAGGCGACGCACCCCTTGCTCTGCGCCAGCGCGCGGCCCCGCTCCGCAAGGTTGCCGCCCGCGACCGTGCCAGGCGCGGCGGCCGGCTGTGCGGCCTTGGCCTGCATCATGGCAAACGTCTGCTGTTTTGCCAGCCACGCTTCGAATTCCGCCGGTTCCTCAACCACCACATGACCGCGCATGTTGTAGTGGCCCACGCCGCAGAGCTGCGCGCAAAGGATGTCGAATTTGCCGGTCTTGGTCGGCGTGAACCAGAACGACGTGATCATGCCGGGCACCATGTTCATGCGCGCACGAAACGGCGGGACGTAGAAGTCATGCAGCACGTCTTTCGATCGCAGCAGCACTTTGACCGGCCGGTTGAGCGGCAGATGGACTTCCGGCCCCACCACGATCACATCGTCCAGCCCGTTTGGATCATCCGGATTCACGCCCAGCGGATTGGTCCCGCTGACGAAGCGCGCATCGGTCGTGCCGAGTTGGCCACCCCTGCCCGGAAAGCGAAACGCCCATTGCCACTGCTGGCCCACGACTTCCATGCTCATGGCCTCATGCGGCGGCCTGACGTAGTCCGCATAAACGATCAGGCCCGGCGCCAGCAACGCCATGATGCCGATCGCGCTAAGGCCGATCAGCCATCGTTCCAGTTTTGGATTCTCGGGTTCATAGGCGGCGCGATGCCCGTCCCGATGACGGAAGCGCCAGGCGATATAGCCGACCAGCAGGTTGATGACGACGAAGAAGAGGCCGGTGATGGCGAGGGTAATGAGCAGTGTGTCGTCCATCTGTTTCCAGTTGGACGCCAGCGGTGTCAGCCACCAGGGGCTCAGAAAATGAAAGAGCACCGAAGCGGCAACCATGATGACGAGCACGATCGCGATCGCCATGTCCCCCTCCTCGCGTACGCAAGGGAAACGGGCCGGCAGGTGCGCCCGTTCACGCACGTGGAATAAGCCTAGTGCATCGACTCAGGTCACTGCAAGGCGACATGAACGCCGCCGGGTACGCTTGCGCGCACGCGTGGCCTGCGTGCGGTGCAACAGGAAAATGGCGGAGGAGAAGCGCTCTTCCCAACCGCCACGCACGGCGCACGCGGGCCGGTCGTACCGGCCAGGCTATGCGCGCAACAACTTATCTCATATCTCGATGTATCTAGTGCACGACATCGCGCGATTCGAGCTTCCAGTAACACAGCGCGATGCACATGCCGAAAATCAGGTGGCCAACCATCGTGTGCCATCCGCGTGCATCGACAAACCACGGGAACGCGGCCGTCATCACGTAGAAGTTGAACAGGTAGACCGCCAGACCGAACACGGCGCCCACGAGCATCGACATGCCGATGCTGGAGTCGAGCTTGAACGGTGCAATGATGGCGCACAGCACGCAGCCAAGTATCGCCCCGATCACGAAGTGGATGATCAATGCCACAGCCACGGTGCCGACGCTGAACATCGACGTCTGCAGAACCTCGCGCCCCATCACGATGGCGGCGATCAGGCGCGTGGTGCCCCACGGGTGTACGCCAGCGACCATGCTCGACCAGAACATCTCCACGACAATCAGCAACGCGCCCGCGGCAATGCCCGATACCGCGGCGGCAGACCAGTCGGGCAAACGACGCACGTAGTGGTGCGAATGCATGTGAAGTTCCATAGTGTCCTCCTGGACTTCGGTGGCCCATGATGGCCATCATGCGTCCAGCATAGGACACCTGCCGCGCAAGCAAAGGGCGCTCCCATCTGCCGCTTTGCGTACCACCTAACAGAAGTCTCGGATGCAAGACACGCGCACCGGGTGCAACCCTGCAAGCGTTTCAAACATTGCGGGACAACCCTGACACTTGCCGCCTTGTATTCGCCACACACGGCCTATACTGGAAACACAAAGAAGCAAGACAGGAGACCGCCATGATTCACATCCAGGCGCATGATCTTGTGTTTCTGATCCCAATGGCACTCGTCGGCCTTCTGGCGATGGGTGCGATCCCGGTCGCCGCCAAAGCGCTGCGAATCAGTTGCCGCTGCGCGGGCGCCATTATCGGGGTGCTGCTTGGGGTACTCGTCCTAGAGGCGCTACCGCTGCTGATATAGCGATCCGCTCCTGGATATGACGCCTGGAGAGAGGGAGGCGTGATGTCGCTGACGTTGCTCGCCGCTGTCATGGCGGCGCTGCTCGTATTGACTGTTGCTTCAGCGCTTTGGCGCTGCAGCCATCCATACCGGATGCGCTATACACGCTGCGCACGCCGGCGCGAGCGCGCCGGTCTTTGCAGGGAGTTGCGGAGAACGCACTCCCACGTACCCTGATTTTTCCGACCTCAGATCTCGATCATCGAGAAATCGGCCTTGTAGACATCGCACTCCGGGCAACGCCAGTCTTCGGGGATGTCTTCCCAGCGCGTGCCGGGCGCAATGCCGTCCTCGGGCCAACCCTGTTCTTCGTCGTACACCCAGCCGCAAATCAGGCAAACCCACGTCTTGTAGGCAATCGCTTCCTGCTCCAACACTCGCTCCTGTGAGATTTCAATATGGCGGTCCGGGGCGAATGATACGCGGATTCAGCAAGGTACCCGGGGCGCGGCATTCGAATGCTTCCGTTCAAACGCCGCGCCAGGTGCGATTGCGGCAACGCGCAATCGGTAGTGCTGAGTTGCTATTGCCGGATCGAGAAATCGACGCGGTTTGGCGAACCCTTGTCCTTGATGCCTTCGGCGGTCAGCTTTGGCGCCGTCAGAAAAAGCTTCGCCTCCGGTACCTTGCCATCGCGTTCGAGCGATTGCTTGACCGCCAGCGCGCGCTGGTCGGCCAGCGCACGTAGCTCGGCTTCGGTGACCGGCGCGTTTTCCAGCAGCAGCTTTTCCATCTCGGCCGGTGGCAGCGATTTGTTCAGGCCAATGAAGTTCTTGGGCTTCTTGAACGACTCGCGTTTGTACACGGCCTCCAGATACTTCGGATACTCCTGCTTCGACACCGTGATGCGCGCACCCTGGTCGCCGCCTTCGCCTTCCTCGGCCTGCTCGCCCGCCTGTGCCGAACGGCGCAGTTCGCGCTGTTTGGCGTTGGCCACGCGCTCGTCAAGCCAGACGCGGCGCGCGCCGTCGGCGTCAGTCGCCGGATCGATACGGCCGCTGATTTCCAGCCGCAGCGACGGACGATCGTTCAGCGCCTTTCCGATCGTTTCGATCTTCTTGCGTGAGTCGTCGGTCAGCGTCGACGAGCCGGGCGCGAACTCGATGTAGCCGAGTTCCTCGCCGCCGCCGCCAAACGCCGAAGCAATCAGCGAGAACGGTGACGTGATCGCCTTGGTCAGCAGGTTCACGATCACGCGCACGATCACACCGCCGATACTGAACTCGGGGTCCGATAGCGACCCCGACACCGGCAGGTTGATATCGATAACGCCGTTACGGTCCTTGAGCAGCGAAACGGCCAGCAGCACGGGCAGCTTGACCGCGTCCGGGCTGTCCACCTTGTCGCCAAACGTGAGCTGATCCAGGTACAGGTGGTTGCGGGCATCGAGCTTGCCGTTCTCAATCTTGTACGCCACGTCCACCGTGAGCTTGCCCTTGGTGATCGGGTACCCCGCGTACTTGGCTGCGTACGGCGTCAGGCGCGTCAGCTCCACGCCGGCAGCCTTGGCCGCGATATCGAGATAGAGCTGTTCACCCAGCGGATTGAGCTTGCCGCTGATGCTGACCGGCGCGTCGTCATCGAGCCGCCCATCGAGCACGAGATCGGCTGGCGTGGGATCGGCCGATGACACCTTCGACACGGAGCCCTTCATGTCGGTCAAATTGGCCGAGTAGTTGGGCTTGACGAAGAAGTCCGAGAAATTGACGTTGCCCTTGTTGATCGTCACGCCGCCGAGGCGAATCTGCGGCTTCGGGCCGGCTGGCTCCTTGGCCTGCGCCTGCTGTGGCGCTGGCTTCGCCTCGGGCGCGGAAGCCGGGCTTGCCTGAGTCAGGCTGGTCGATGGCGCAGCCTCGCCCTTCTCGGCACCACCGGCCATCACATCCTGCAGATTCAGCCGGCCATTGGCATTAAGAATCACGCGCGCATAGAAGTCGTTCAGCGCGACGTTGGCGACGCCCACCTGCATCGGACCCTTGGCATCGTTCATATTGAAGTCGATACCGTTGACCGCGAGTGCGCGCCAACGCAGGAAGTCATCGCCGGTGATCCGGTCCACGGTGCGCACGTTGCCCGCAAAAGCGTTGCCATTGAAGCGCACCGCGATTGGCTTGCCCGGCGGGGCATCGTAGGCGAGCTTGCCCTTCAGCGTCATCGTTCCGCTACGCAGCGCGGCGTTGAAGCGGTCGGCCAGATAGGGCTGCAGCGGGGCGATGTCCAGTTCGCGCAGATCGAGTTGCAGTTGCGCGGCCGGGCCGGTCGGCACGACCTGGCCGTCGATATTCACGACGCCCTTGCGGCCGCTTTCCGCATGGAACTTCATCGGCAGCACGCCGGGCGACAGCGGCCACGTAATGGCGCCAGTGGTCAGCCCGATATTGCGGAACTGGTGAATCACGGGGCGTCCCCGGTTGGCGTCGGCCGGCGCATAGTCGGCCATCCGCGCCTCGCCGCCATCGACGGCGATCTTGCCAACGCGGACCTTCCATCCCGGCGCGGCAGCGCCGTTGGCCTTCGGCGCGGGCCTGGCGGCCGCTTTCTGTTCCGCCGCCTTCTGTTCGGCCGACTCGGAAGCCCAGATCTGCGCCGACTCCAGCAGTTGGCCGCGGTGGTCGCGCGTGGCCGAGATGGCCGGCTTCACCAGTGCCACCTGGCTGGCCTCGAAAGTCTGTTTGGCCAGGTCGAGCTGAATGTCATCCAGCACAAGCTTGTCTGCCTTGATCAGCGGCAGATTGGCGCCTTCGGTATCCGCCACCCGGTTGGTCCGCACGGCACGGCCCGCACGGGCACCCTTGCGTGCCGCCGTGGCCGTCGGCTTCGCATCGGCATCGCGGTCGCTCGCGGCAGCCGCCGGCGCGGCAGGCATCTTGACCGGCTCAAGCGTGGACACATACACGGGCGACAGCTCCACGCGCGATTTCTGCAGCGTGAACTGGAATACGGGCTGCGACCACGCCATCGTGTAGTGCAGTTCGGCATTGACAGCGGTCTCGCCAAACTGGCTGCGCAATTCGTGAGGCCACCAGGCGGAGAACCCTTGCGGACGCAGGCCAGCGGTTTCCAGCGTGCCGGTCAGCGTGCCCTGCTTCAGACCAAGTTCGCCGCTGTGCTTGACGGTCTGGCCATTGGCGATGGTGATATTGGCGTCGAGTTTCGCGGGCTTGTCTCCCGCGCTGGCCAGGCTGGCGATATCGACATTGATCGGCCCGATATCGAGCTTGCCAGGCCCGGAAGGCGCCAGTTCATCGACGAGTCCGAGCTTTGCTTCCTTGACCGTGACCCGATCCACGGCATAGGACCACGGCTCTTCGCCGGCCTTCGGCGGCGGCTGTACGCCAGCAGCGGACGGCGCGGATGCGGATGCGGCCGGCGCCGATGCGGGCGCGGCTGCGCTGGCGGACGCGGGCGCGGCAGCCTTCGGGGTGGGGGCCGCTTCCGGCAGGAATGCCGTGGCAAGGTTCAGCGTGCCGTCCTTGCGCCGGAGTGCCTGCAGGTCGAAGCCCTCCAGGTCGATGCTCTTCACATGCGCCTTGTGAGCCAGCGGCTCGACACGGCCTAGGTCCACGGCCAGACGGCCGGCCTTGATCAACGGTGCGCCCGCGAGGGTCTCGACGTCGGCTTCGCGCAGGGTGACCGTGCCGGACACGTACAGATCCTGCGTGTCCTTTTCCTGGCGGAATCCGACGTTCAGGCGTGTATCGACCAGCCCACCCTTGACCCGCGCGTCCTTGAGCTTGGGCGCGAAGGCCATGTATTTGGCCACCTCGAGTCCATCGAGGTTCACATTGAGGTCGGTCTGGTGGGTATCCGAAAAAGGCTGCGACGTGCCGGCCAGCGCCAACGGCGAGCCATTGATCTTGGCAAACAGCGATGGACGCGTATTGATCGTCACGTCGTGCGGCAGGTTCGACAGGAACGGCAGCGTCAGCGTGAAGTTCTCCACGCGCTGCACGGTATCGAGCGCCTTGTCCTCATAGACAAAGTTGCTGTTGGTCACCGCGATATTGCTGACCGAGAACTTCGCCGGCTTGCTGTCCGCCGGCTTGGGCGGCTGCGCGGCAAAGCGATCCTGGATATCGGCAAAACTCATGCGGCCTTCGGCATTGCGCATGACATGCACGTTGAGCCGGTCCACATGCAGAAAATCGACCACCGGCGCCAGATGCCAGATCGACGCGGCCGACGTATTGGCTTCGACTTCGCCCAGCGTCAGCATGGGCGTCTTACCATCGGGTTCGAAAATGGTCAGGTCATTCAGCGTCGCGGCCAGTTCGAATGGCCGCACGTGCGCACCGCCCAGCGTGACCTTGCGGCCCAGCGCTTCGGTCGCGTTCTTTTCAACCAAGTATTTGATCAGCGGCGGTCCGCCGAAATAGCCGGCCAGCCCGAAAACCGCCAGCGCGGCCACTACCCCGCCCGCAATACGCACCGCCGCGCGCCGGCGCGGCGTTGCAAGGGCCGCCCCTGTCGCGGCCTGGATCGAATCCTTGAAAGCCATGTCACCTCAGAAAATATGACCCCGCGCAATCTGCGCTTTGTGCCCCGGATTTCACTTGCCTTTGTATTATGGAGACGGATTATGGCAGCCCAAAGCTCGAATTAGTATTGAATCTGATGAAGATCGAGGTTGAAACGTATCGATCTGGTATCTTTACGCCTTTGCGAAGCGTCCCGTCGTGCCCGCCTGGTTATCCACCGGCCCCGGTTCGCCAAGTTCGTGTCGTCATCCCTTCGGCCGTCTCCCTCCACGTCATCCGTGTTGCGCGCTTCGCATGTGAATGTATCCATGCGAGTCTTTTCATGTCCACCTCCAGCAGTACGGCCGGGGCACTGGGCGCGCAAGGCGGCCACGCCGCCCGCCCACTGACCGGCCAGGATTACAAGACGCTTGCCCTCGCTGCACTGGGCGGCGCGCTTGAGTTCTACGATTTCATTATTTTTGTTTTCTTTGCCAAGGTCATTGGCCAGCTGTTCTTCCCGGCTTCGGTGCCGGACTGGCTGCGCCTGCTGCAAACCTTCGGCATCTTCGCCGCCGGCTATCTGGCGCGTCCGCTGGGCGGCATCATCATGGCCCACTTCGGCGACCTGCTGGGCCGCAAGAAGATGTTCACGCTGTCCATCCTGCTGATGTCCGTGCCGACGCTGCTGATGGGCCTGCTGCCCACCTATGCCTCGATCGGCCTGCTGGCTCCGATGCTGCTGCTGGTGCTGCGTATCCTGCAAGGCGCGGCCGTGGGCGGCGAAGTGCCGGGCGCATGGGTCTTTGTCTCCGAACACGTGCCCAAGCGCCATATCGGCTACGCCTGCGGCACGCTAACGGCTGGCCTGACGGCGGGCATCCTGCTCGGCTCGCTGGTGGCAACAGGCATCAACGCGATCTTCGATCCTCAGGAACTGCTCTCCCACGGCTGGCGCGTGCCGTTCGTGCTGGGTGGCATCTTTGGTGTGGGCTCGATGTATTTGCGCCGCTGGCTGCACGAAACGCCGGTGTTTGCGGAACTGCAGCAGAAGAAGGCACTGGCCGCGGAAATGCCGCTCAAGACCGTGGTGCGCGACCACCGTGGCGCCGTGCTGATTTCGGTGCTGCTGACCTGGATGCTCTCCGCCGGGATTGTGGTGGTGATCCTGCTGACGCCTACGTATCTGCAAACCCTGTACGGCTTCGACGCCCGGACTGCGCTGGTGGCCAATAGCGCCGCCACGTTGTTCCTGTCGATCGGCTGCGTGGTGGCCGGTGTGCTGGCCGACCGCATCGGCGCACGCTTGACGCTGGGCATCGGCGGCCTGCTGCTGGCCGCCACGGCGTACGCGCTGTACACGACGATCGGCACACGCCCCGATTTGCTGCTGCCGCTGTACGCACTGGCCGGCTTCTTCGTTGGCACGATCGGCGCGGTACCTTACGTGCTGGTCCATGCATTCCCGGCACAGGTGCGATTCTCGGGGCTGTCCTTCTCGTATAACGTCTCGTACGCGATCTTCGGCGGACTGACGCCGGTGATCGTTTCGCTGATGCTGAAGAGCGACAAACTGGCGCCGGCCCATTACGTGGTGGCGGTTTGCATCATGGGCGTGATTACCGCACTGTTCGTTCGCAAGCGCGAAGCCTGATCCACTGGCTCGCGGAACAAAAAAAGGGGGGAAGGCCATCAGCCTTCCCCCCTTTTTCATGACGGCGCGAGCGTCATGCCGCCCGGCTGTGCTGCCGGAAAAACTGCCACATCATCCAGCTGGCATCGGGACCAATGTCACTGTGGTATTCCACGCTGGCATCGCCGCCGCTCCAGGCATGGTCCAGACCAGCCACCTCCACCAGCCGCACGAGATCGCGGTTCCAGCGGCCAAAGCGCGCCTCGCGATAATCGCCATCGGATAGTGGCGGCGCGTCGTTGGCACAGTCCAGCCGCTCGCCGATGCGGTCACCCAGCCCGTTGTAGGCCAGGAACTGGCGCGCCAGCAGACGGCCATTGACAGGATTCACCGCGTCGTCGGTCAGGCCATGCACGACGATGGCCGGCATTTCCGGGCCACCCGGCGTCACGCCGGCAGCATCGAGCAACTGGTCAGGCTGCGTTTCCGTGCCATGACGCATCGCCCTGAGACCCGCGCGCGGATTGTCGGCGGCGCCAATCACGACGCCCGAGTGCAAACCCACTGCCGCCACCTTTTCGGGATAGCGCAGCGCCACTACCGCGGCCATCGCCGCACCTGCGGAAAGTCCCGCCAGATAGATCTCACCCGTACGGACGTCGGGCCGGTTGCCCAACTCATCGATCAGCATGGCCACGGCCTGCGCTTCGCGCCCGCCCACGGTGGCGCCGAGGTCGAACCACTGCCAGCAGCGATGCACGGAACGGCGCAATGGCTGCTGCGGATAGGCCACGATAAAGCCCTCGCGCTCCGCTAGCGCGTTCATGCGCGTGCCGGCGGCGAGATCTTCGGGTGTCTGCTGGCAGCCGTGCAGCATCACCACCACGGGCAATGCGCCCTTGGCGCCAGCTGGGACGTAAAGTCGATAGGACAACTGTGGCACCAGTTCGCCCGGCAAGGGCGCCAGTGCCAGCTTGTGAGATTGCCAGGACCCAGGCAACTCAGTTGGGGCGGGTTCGCCCGCTGCGGGGTACCGCAGTCGCCGTGCGGCCGGCTGCGCCGGATCAAGGCGCCCCCGCCAGGAACGGAATTGCTTCGCGGCCCGGTATTGCGTGCGACCCAATTGTCGCAACTGCGCATCCCAGGCCGGAGACAGGCTTTTGGCCATATGAAGACTCCTGCTCATCTAGGAACGAGTCTCCTCCTATATTGTGCGACGCAGCATAACACAGTCGACGTGACGAATTAGCGGCATTGTCTGCAAGATGCAACATGAAAAACGAAACAAACTTTCCCTTGCGGACGGGCATCACCCAAAGGCGTGATGGCCATCGAAAAAAGTAAGTGCATAGCGACGAAAGAATGCAGAACGCGCGCAGATCTCCGATGTTCCAGGCCATTTATACTGACCGGCACAAGATCCCAATGAATGGATTCGCGCGGCGATGTCTATTGACCGACCCGGCGCAAGCGCCCCCTTCTGCACCCTGTGTCCGTTCCGCCTGGCATGTCGCAATGCCTGCGGCGATGCCGCGTCGCTCTCGCCGGAGCGGGTGTATCTACGCGCCGGTGAAGCGCTGTACACCCAGGGCCGGCCCGCGCTGGCCGTCTACCCGATCCGCAGTGGGGGTCTCAAGAACGTCTATGAATCCGAGCTTGGCTGGCGCCAGGTGAGCGGTTTCGGCCAGCCTGGCGATGTATGCGGGCTGGAGGCCAACGAGGCCACCACTTACGGCACAAGTGCCATTGCCCTGCAGGACACCGAGTGCTGCGTCATTCCGGTGGAGTCCATGCGCCGGATGGTGACCGAACCCGCCACGCGCGCCGCCGTTTTGGCAATCCTGCGACGTCAGGCCCAGCGTCAGGCCGAACTGCTTGTGGCAATCGGTTCGATGAAAGCGGCCCAGCGGCTGGCCATGCTGCTGCTGGATCTGGCAGCGGAGCAGACCCGGCGCAGCATCACGGACGGCGTATTGACACTGGCGATGACGCGCAACGACATCGCCAGCTACCTTGGACTGACACTGGAAACGGTCTCGCGACTACTGTCGCGCTTTGGGTCAGTGGGACTGATCACGGTGCGGCAGCGCAAGCTTCGCATCGTCGATCACAGCGGGCTCGCGGCCGTGCATGCCGACCCGGACCGCATCGCACTGCGCGGCCCGGCCGACAGCTGACAAGAAACCCGCTACTGCTTTGCCACTTGCTCCCAGCCCTCGGGCGCAAAGGTGCGCACGGCACCGGCACGCGATGCCGTGCCCTTTCCCAGATCGCGCTCGTAGAACTTGCGGTCACTATCAAGCATGAACGAATGCACGCCCGACTCTCCATAGCGGGCAGGCCATGCAATGAACGCGAACTTCGCATCGCTGCCCTTCGGCGGCGCGATCACGCGGTAGCGGTAGCCGAAGAACGCCTCGTCGGGCGGCGTCTGCGGACCCATCGCCAAGGCATCCGGCCCCAGCGGGCTATCGTTCTCCGTCGAAGCGGACGGCCAATACAGTCCGTCGGTCTTGCCCGGCGTGCTGACGAGCTGGCGTGCGTAGCCACCCTTGCCGACCTGCTCCGCATAGCGCTGCTGGGCATCGGCCAGTTGCAGCAGCGTGTCCATCGCCACGATTTCGTTACGGCCGATGCGCCGGACGCGTACTTCGCGTTCACCCGCAGGCAGATCGAATTGCCAGCCTGACTTGCGTTTCACGATGGGCACGGGAAACGTCCATCCGCTGCCGCCCACTTCCACGCTGGCCACGCCGTCGCGCTCCTGGCGGATGGCATGGTGATTGGCCCAGGCGCCTAGGAAATCGTAGATATCCTGCTCATCGAGCTGCGGCGGCACCAGCCTGTGAAACTGAGCGCCGAGCACGCGCTTGAGGGCGTCGGTGTCGCTCCGTGCAACGCCATCGCCCAGCGCTTCCATAGCCGCTTCGGGCGACGAAAAGACCTGCTGCGCCATTGCTGCCGGTGCGGTCAGCAGCGCCGCCACCGCGAGCACGCGCAACGACTGCCGCAACGACTGCCATACGCGGCCGTTGCCGCGGGTTCCCTGGTTGCGCTTCATCGTTATCTCCGACCGTGACCGAAATGACCGCCGCCTCCGCCTCCGCCTCCGCCGCCAAGATGCGCGCCGCCTCCACCACCACCGCCACCCTGGAAGCCGCCGGATCTTTCAGACATCCCACTTTGCGGTTGCCGTCCGGCACTGGCGTGCTGCAGGCTGCCGCCGCCGCGATCGGCCTGCTGGCGCATGCGGTCGCCATTGCCTGCATCGCGGAATGCGTTGTCACGATTGCTGTCGCGTGCGCGGTTGCGCGCTTCGTTCTGGTCCGCACGCTGCCGGTCAGCACCGGCCGGCCGTGCATTCTGCCCACCGCCCTGGCGATTCACGCCGGACGCGTTATGTCCGGCGATTGGCTGGCCCGTGCGTCCCTGGAACGACTGGGCGGCACGATCACGCGCGGCATCGCGGCTTTGCTGGTTCTGCACGCCACCGCCGCCCTGCCCCAACCGCTGCTGGTTCTGGATACCGCCGCCGCCTTGCCCGGGCCGCTGCTGGTTCTGCACGCCGCCGCTTTGCGAGGCCGCCGTCTCTGACGGATTCACGCCGCCGCCGCCCTGCCCCAACCGCTGTTGGTTCTGAACACCGCCGCCGCCCTGCCCGAGCTGCTGCCGGTTGGCCAGTCCCTGCTGCCGCTGCGCATCGAAACGGTTGGCGACGTTCGGATTGTTGTAGGGCACGTTGCCCCGATTGGCGGGGTTGTGCTGCCAGTTCACGTTGGCCCGGTTCACGTCGAGCCGCTGGTTCACGTTGA
>DAIOET010000078.1:0-13949 GCA_036746135.1 Cupriavidus sp. | reverse complement strand
TTCTGCCTCCAGTGATATCACCGCGCAAACAAATGAGGTTCTGTCACGCGTCGAGGCGCTTCTGGCGGAGGCGGGCAGCAGCCCTGGACGGCTTCTGTCCGCGACGGTCTACCTGCGTGACATCAGCGATTTTTCCGGGATGAATGCAGTTTGGGAGCAGTGGCTAGCCGATAGAAAAGCGGCGGCGCCTGTCCGAACGACTGTCGAGGCCGCGCTCGCGACAGACGGACTGCGAATAGAGGTAACCGTGGTAGCTGCGGAAGACGACGCGGAAGCGTAAGCCCTTGGCAAGGTGCTGGCGATGTCCAGTCATAAGCAAGGCTCCGCGCTCTGCCTTCACTGCGTTATGCCAGCAAACGGAGTAACGAGCTAATTTCCTTAGAGCACGCCTGCGTAGCGATGGACTCGATTTGCCGATACAGCCGGATGACGGATTCACCTTCTTCAGTGAGCTTTGTACCTCCACGGCCTTCGCCGCCATGTTCGGACAACACGGCAGGCAACCGCATGGCGCCATTCAGTTCCTGTACCAGTAGCCAGGCGCGGCGGTAGGACATTTGCATGCTCCGAGCTGCTGCGGAAATAGAGCCATGCTCGCGAATAGCCTCCAGCAGAGAGATTTTTCCTGGGCCGATGGCAACGACGTCGGCTACGGTCACGCGCATGCGAAATTTCACCCGCGCAGGTGATGCTTTGGAGTGTCCGCGAGAGGTGTTGGAGGCTGTTCGTTTCAGTGCCATGAGAAGGTGAGTTGAGATCGAATTCGGCTGTGGGAGGGGCTGTGCTGGCAACCTGTCAATTGTACCGGTTGGTTCGGCCTCCAACTGTAGTGGCTGCATCCGTTATATCCGGTGGTATATTTCGGGGTGTCGACCATCTTGTCCCAGGGTCTTGCCATGAGGTTTCAGTTTGAACTCTCGCCGTCCATCCTTGTAGGTGATACCCGTCAGGAGGCCACCAGGATCTTTGGCTTGCTCCGCGGTATTCGCGAGACGGGATCACTGCAGCAGGCGGCTCGCAGGGCAGGTATTTCCTATCGGTATGCCTGGGAGTCAATTCGTGAATGGGAGCGCATGTCCAACGAAAAGCTAGTCGACATGCAGCGAGGCAGAGGCACCATGTTGACGCGGGTGGGAGAGAAGCTTCTGCGCGCAGAACGGGGCCTGCGCGAGGCAGTCGAGCCGGCGATCGAGGCTGCGGCGTTTGAGTTCCATCAGCACATCAATGGCGTCGCGGCATCCTCCCAGGAGGTGGTGCGATTCTCCGGAACAAGCGATGCCTCAATGGAGGCCTTCACTGACGCGCTTGCCAATTCCCAGGCTTCTGTAGCGCTCGATACGGTGACGTGCGGCGCCATCGATGGCCTGATTTGCCTCCACGAGCGGCATGCCGACCTAGCAGGCTTCCACGTCTCCCCGGTGCATAAGGCCGGTACCCGGCTACAGCACCTCTTCAAGCCGTGGCTGAAGTCGGCCGATGTCAGGCTGATTCGGGTGTCGTGGCGGGAGCAGGGGCTAATGATCAGACCTGCCAAGGCGGGCGCGGTGCGTGGATTAGGCGATCTGGTGGCGCGGCGGGTACGGTTCCTGAACCGACAACGTAGCTCCGCCACCCGCATATTGTTTGATCAGGTATTGGCCGACCAAGGCATCTTTCCACACCAGATATCAGGCTACGAATCGTATGCCCATAGCAACATGGACGTGGCGCAGTCGATCCGAGAGGGCGCGGCAGATGCGGGGTTCGGGCAGAGAGCAACGGCAGAGTCGGCGGGCTTACGCTTCATACCGCTCACGCGTGAAGCCTATTATTTGGCGCTACGAACGGCGGACTGTGTCACCCCGTGGGCGGTGGAACTGCTCGACCTGCTTGGAACCGAAGCGGTGGCCGAGCGAATCCGCCAGATTCCGGGCTACGAGCCGGAACCGGCACAGCGCCTCATGCCCCTGCAGGAGGCGCTGCCTTGGTAGATAGAGAAGACGAAATGCGGGCTTAGCCGTCGATACCGACGATTACGCTGGAGGCCTTGAACATGGCAGCCGCAGGCTTGCCGACGGCGAGGCCAAGTCGATCTACGCTTGCGTTGGTGATGATGGCGGCGACCGCCAGACCATTGCCGCCAGTGATGGTCACGTCGGAATTGACCGCGCCCTTGGCAAGGTTGGTGACAGTGCCTTGCACGAAGTTGCGCGCCGAAACCTTGCTGGCATCCGCATCGACCATCACGATCACAGACGTCGCCTTCACCAGGGCTACGGTCTTGGCGCCTGCCTTCAATCCCAGGCGCGCAGCGCTTTCATGCGTGACCGTCGCGACGATTTGCTGGCCGCCGTCGACATTGATGATGATCTCGTCGTTGACTGCACCCGCGGTGGCTTGTGCAACGACTCCCGAAAACTGATTACGTGCGCTGGTTTTCATGATGGAAGTTCTTGTTAATCATTATTGGTGCCCGGGATTGTGACTTACGCGAAATTGGCCCGCAATTGAGCACTTTTGATGGGCTTTGGGCCTGAATAGCTGTCCGCTAAATATAGGGGCAGATATAACGCCCTTGTCGGGCACGTGTACCGGCTGATTACGCCACCTGTCGGCGTGTCCCTCCGGCACCGGCAAGAAGCTCGCGTGCCGCGGCTGCGACGATGCCGCGAAGCCATCGTGAGCCCATGTCCTTATGGCTGCGTGCATGCCACAGTTGGTAGTAATGCAACGCATCGGCCGATACGGGAAATGGTTCGATACGCAGCAGTAGCAGGCTAGCGTAATGGCTCGCGAACGCGCGCGTCGTCGTGAACACCAGATTGCTGCGCACCAGGACATAGGGCGCCATGCAGAAGTAGGGAATCTGTGTGGTCACCTTGCGCGACAGGCCGGCGCGGGCCAGCTCGATGTCGATCGTGTCCTGGCCTGGCAGATTGCGCGTGGCCACCGTAAGGTGTTGGGCTGCGCCATATGCCTGCGCCGTCATGCCGCCGGCGGGAATCGGATGGTCGTCGCGCAGCATACAGACCAACTCGTCCGCACACAGCGGATGCAGATGCAGATTATCGGGCGGCGTTCTCCAGTTGCCGATGACCTGGTCAAGGTGGCCATCCGCAAGTCCTTGCTCGTAACCGCCCTCGGCCATCAGATGGTGGACTTCCAGTGTTGCATTCGGTGCCTCGGCGTGAAACCGCTCGATCACCGAGGGGACGAAGAAGACATCCAGGTAGTCCGGCGAGCCAATCCGGAACACGCGTGTGGTGCGCGCCGGATCGAAGGCGGTGGCCGGTTCAAGGATCCTGCCTATCCCGGTCAGTGCCAGCTCAGCCGCGCCGACGAGCGCCAGCCCGTGGTCCGTCGGCACCATCCGGTTGCCACTACGCACCAGTAATGGATCTCCCGTCAATGCCCGCAACCGGCGCAATGCCACGCTGATGGACGGCTGTGTCTGGCCCAGAAGCTGGGCGGTGCGCGAGACGCTGCGTTCGGTCAGCAGCAGATGCAGCACACGTATCAGATGGGAGTCGACGGGTTCTCTGGGCATGGCAAAACGGCGGCAAACGCCACGGGCACAACGACTGCGCCGTTATATACATTGTGACATAACGGTGATCTCCGCCGTATATCGCTGCCGACATAACCCGCATTCACTTTCGGTGAGGACGGTCAATGGGATGCGCAACGCGACATGGCGCCAATATCGCCGGCGCCATAGGCGAGCGGGCGGCGCCTGCCTAATCTCTGCAAAGGCGCGCCACCAAGGTTCGCCCTAAGCCCCAACAAAAGGAGACACGCATGAGCTTGGCCACAATGCCGGCAACCGTCACGCCGGTTTCATTCCAGAAGAATCCGCGGCTGCCCAGAAACTGCACGTTCGACGCACGAGACTGGGACATCCTGAGCCGTTACTGGCACCCAGTGGCGTTCAGCGCGGAACTGGACGACAAGCCCATGTCGACGATGCTGCTCGACGAACCGTTAGTGCTATACCGCAGTCGCGGCATCGCCGTAGCCGCGCGTGACGTGTGCCCACACCGTGGCGCACCGCTGAGCCGTGGCTGGGTCGAGAACGGCAATCTCGTCTGCCCGTACCACGGGCTGGCCTATGACGGCACCGGACGCTGCCAGCACATTCCGTCGCAGCCTGACGGCCCGATTCCCGATCGGCTCCAACTGGTCACATACGCCACCCAGGAAGCCTACGGCCTGGTGTGGGTGTCGCTCGGCGGCGGGCATGAACCGCTGCCGTCATTCTCTTTGTGGGATACGCCCGGCTTCCAGCGCATCCTGCCGCCATCGATTGATATCAAGGCGTCTGCCGGCCGGCAGACCGAAGGCTTTATCGACGTGGCCCACTTTGCCTGGATTCACCACGACAGCTTTGCCGACCGCAAGAACCCCGTTGTGCCGCAGTACACGGTGGAACGGCGCGAAAACGGCCTGCGTGCCGAGTACATCAGCACGGTCAGCAACTTCCCGAAATCGATGCAGCATCGCGCGCCGGAGGGCTTCCTGTGGCGCCGCGTATTCGAGGTGGACGTACCGTTCTTCGCCCGACTGACCGTGCATTTTCCGGAAGGCGGCCGGTTGGCCATTTTGAATGCCGCCAGCCCGGTGTCCGCGAGGCATACGCGGCTGTTTGTCCCGATCGTCCGAAATTTCGACCATGAATTGCCGCTGCAGGACGTCTACGACTTCAACCGGCAGGTGTTCGAGGAGGATCGGGCCATCGTGGAGCAGCAATGCCCGGAAGACCTGCCCATCGACCGCACGGCCGAGGCGCCGATCCTGGCTGACCGCTCGTCCGGGGCCTATCGGCGGGCGCTCGCTGAAATCGGCCTCGGCCAGGCGTACGCGAGCTGAAGGAGCCGATCATGGACATCTGGGAATGCGTGATCTGCGGCATGCGATATGACGAGGCGGCCGGCTTGCCCGACGCTGGCATCGCTCCTGGCACACGGTGGGCCGATGTGCCCGACGAATGGATCTGTCCCGATTGCGGGACAGGCAAGCACGATTTCGAAATGCGGCGCGTCAGCGCGGACCAGGGGGCGTGATGGAAACTTCCGCAAACGAATTCGCCAATCTGCCGCTGGTCATCATCGGCACGGGCCTGGCGGGCTATACGGTGGCGCGAGAGGTCAGGAAGCTCGACAGGCAGCGTGCCATCGTGCTGATCTCCCAGGACGATGGAACCGCCTATTCGAAGCCGATGCTGTCCAATGCACTGGCGCAGGGCAAGACGCCCGCGGCGCTGGCCAACTTCGATGCCGCGGCGATGGCGTTGCAACTGGACGCCACCGTGCTGACGCACCGCGTGGTCGGCCAGATTCATGTAGACGGACACGCCGTGGAGTTCCAGGGTCAGCGCCTGGGCTACAGCCAGCTTGTACTGGCGCTTGGCGCCGATCCTCGCCGGCCAGCGCTGCCCGGTTCGGCGGCCAGCGAGATCCTGAGCATCAATGACTTGCGCGACTACACCCGGTATCGGCAAAAGCTGGAGACCTGCCGGTCTGTGGCGATACTCGGTGCAGGCCTGATCGGCGTGGAGTTTGCCAATGATCTGGCGGCCGCGGGTTTCGGTGTGTCGCTGATCGATCCGGCCGCAGCACCGCTGGCACGGCTACTGCCCACCGAGGCGGGCGATGCCCTGGCCCGCACGTTGTCCCGCCACGGTGTGGCCATGCATCTGGGTAACGTGGTCACCGATATGGACTACGCCGGACTGGGCTATCGGCTGCGCCTTGCCAGCGGCACCACCATTGACACCGACCTGGTGGTGTCGGCGATCGGGCTGGCTCCACGCGTGGCATTGGCCCGTGCAGCGGGACTTCAGGTTGGTCAAGGGATCGTCACGGATGCGTATTGCCGGACCAGCGCGGCGGATGTTTTCGCCCTGGGCGACTGTGCCGAGCACGACGGCAAGGTGCAACCGTATGTCCTGCCTGTCATGCACGCGGCGCGGGCCCTGGCGGCCACGCTATGCGGCCGGCCGACGCCTGTCCGGTTCCCCGTCATGCCGGTCACCGTGAAGACGCCGGCGATACCCGTGGTCGTCGCTCCGGCGCCGGCCGATGCCGACAACTGGATGGTCGACATCTGGCACGAGCCGGAAGGGGAGTCGCTGCGTGCGCTCTGTGTCGATCCGGGCAATGGTCGTGTAGTGGGCTTCTCATTGCTCGGAACAGCCACCGCAAAGAAAAACGACTTGATTCGGGCGATGGAGGCCGGGGCCGAGGCCAGTTCGTAGATCGAGGCCATTACACGCACCGTTATATAAGTTAATATATAGCGGTGCGTGCCTCGATGCGCGCCCGTCACCGCGCCTATCCGATCGAACTCCGAACCGCCAGTCGCCATGCAACGACCGCCGTTTGCCCTCGCGCGCACCAGCGTACAAGGTGCGGCGCGCAGCGTTGATACCGCCGACTGCTGTACACCGACGCCTGCACCGGCGCCGCGCGCTAGCTTCAGCCGGCGCACAGGTCTGGCTGACCTCGATCCCCATTTCCATTGTTCGATCATCGGCACCTGTCTGACGACAGGAGAATTGCGCAAGATCGTGCTGAGTGTGGTGCCGCTAGCGAAGAATGCCGACGACATCGAGGTCCATCACGAGGCCGTCAGCCTGGCGCAGCGGGGTGGCCCGGCGGCCAAGGCGATTCAGAAGGCGCTGGAGCAACGCCATGCCACGGCAGTCCGGCAGTTTGCGACGGCTACGGATGCCCAGGCGGTGCTTGCGGGCTGGAATCAGGCGCTGGCGACTGGCGATGTTCCTGGGGCCTATTGGGCGATCATGACCCATCCGGCGACCTCGCCAGAGGTCCGGAAAAAGGCGTTCGGTGATGTCCACATGCTGTCGCACCTGGTCGGCGCCGCCAATCGGGCCGACATCCGCCGCCTGGTTGCCCTGGAGGCGGAAAACCAGTCGCTGAAGGCACAGGTAGCCGAACAACAGCAGCGTATCCAGGGCATGACGGCCGACCATGCCGAAGCACTGAGGCTGGCCCAGGATGAACTGGCGGCGTTCCGAGGGCGGCAACAGGCTACGTTGCCAGCACCCGTCATGGATGACCGCGAGGCGTTGATCACCGCGCAGTTGCAACGGATCGCCACGGCAGAAGCGCGCGAGGCGCATGCGAACGAGGTCGCGCGAACGATCCAGTCGGCACTCGACGACCTGCGCCACCAACTGGCCGCCAGTCGCGCGGAAGCGCGCGCGGTTGAGGCGCTGGTGGCGGGACTTCATGCCACTGGCGATGACCGCGGCAATGCTGTACTTGCGCTGGCGAACAGGCAGATCGTCTACGTTGGTGGTCGACCTGGCACGACTTCGACAATCAGGGCCCTTGTCGAGCGGGCCGGGGGCAGCTTCCAGGATCACGATGGAGGCCTGGAAGATCGCAAAGGGCGCCTGCCGGCCATGATCGCCTCGGCTGACATGGTGGTCTTCCCGGTCGACTGCGTCGATCATGACTCAGTCAATATGCTCAAGCGCGTCTGCCAGCATCAGGGCATCAGCTACTACCCGCTGCGCAGTGCGAGCGTTGCAAGTTTTCTCGAGTTGATGGAACGTCTGACCCAACGTCAGGGGTAATAGCGGCGCCTGCCGCTTGCAGCGATCGCGGTGATAAGCGCCGCCGATCACGACATCGAATCAAACGATTGGTAGTGCCCTGTGGGTATGTCCCAAGATGGTTGTGCGCAGTCATGGACTGTGTCTTCCGCAGCCGCAAGTCGCGCGGCATCGATCATCAGGACCCCTGCAAGGATACGAGAATGGCCAAGATTGTTTGTGTTCTCTACGATGACCCCGTCAAGGGCTATCCCAAAAGCTATGCGCGGGACGACCTGCCGCAGCTCGAGCGCTACCCCGACGGACAGACCCTGCCGACGCCGCGCGCCATCGACTTCACGCCGGGAACGCTGCTGGGCAGCGTCTCTGGAGAACTTGGCTTGCGGAAGTATCTGGAGTCCAATGGCCACGAACTCATCGTGACGTCCAGCAAGGACGGTGCCGACAGCGTCCTGGACCGCGAACTTCACGACGCCGAGATCGTGATCTCCCAGCCGTTCTGGCCGGCCTACATGACGGCGGAACGCATTGCACGCGCACCCAAGCTGAAGATGATCGTGACGGCAGGCATCGGGTCCGATCACACAGATCTCCAGGCGGCGATGGATCGTGGGATCACCGTCGCCGAGGTTACCTACTGCAACAGCAACAGCGTGGCAGAGCACGTGGTGATGATGACGCTGGGCCTGGTCCGCAACTACATCCCGTCCTACAACTGGGTCACCAAGGGCGGCTGGAACATTGCCGATTGCGTCGCGCGATCCTACGACGTCGAAGGCATGCATGTCGGCACCGTGGCCGCGGGGCGGATTGGTCTGCGAGTGCTGCGCCTGCTCAAGCCGTTCGATATGAAGCTCCACTACATGGATCGCCATCGCCTGCCGGAATCGATCGAGCGGGAGCTTAACCTGACGCATCACACCAGTCTCGAAAGCCTGACTCGCGTGTGCGATGTGGTGACGCTGAATTGCCCGCTGCATCCGGAAACCGAGCACATGATCAACGCCGACTCGCTGCGCCAGTTCAAGCGGGGCGCTTATCTGATCAACACGGCGCGCGGCAAGCTCTGCGACACCAACGCAGTCGTGGCGGCGCTGGAAAGCGGGCAACTCGCTGGCTATGCCGGTGACGTGTGGTTCCCGCAACCCGCGCCCGCCGACCACCCCTGGCGCTCGATGCCGCACCACGGCATGACGCCGCACATCTCCGGCACCAGCCTTTCCGCGCAGGCGCGCTATGCGGCAGGTACGCGGGAAATTCTCGAATGCTATTTCGAGGGGCGGCCTATCCGCAACGAGTACCTGATTGTGCAGGGCGGTAGCCTGGCCGGTGTCGGTGCGCACTCGTACAGCGCGGGCAATGCCACGAAGGGGTCGGAAGAGGCCGCCAGGTTCAAGCAGAAGTAGGCGCTGGCATGCCTTCGTCCACGGCATTGCCAACGCGTGCCGCCACTGAATCGTGGCGCGGCAGAATCGGTCGCATTCTTCTGGCGGGACTGGGGGCGCTGGTGGGGCTCGGCACGTTAGGCGGGCTGGTCAACTTCACAGGGAATCCCTGGCTTCTTGGATCGTTCGGCGCATCCTGCGTGCTGCTGTTCGGTTTCCCGGAAGCTGGGTTTTCCCGGCCGAAGAACGTGGTTGGCGGGCACGTGCTGTCTTCCCTGATCGGGCTCGCATGCCTGCACTGGCTTGGCGCAGGATGGTGGGCAATGGCGGCGGCCGGTGCGTGCGCCGCGATGCTGATGATGGCGACGGACACCGTGCATCCACCGGCCGGCAGCAATCCGGTCATCATCTATCTGTCGCATCCCGGTTGGGACTTTCTGCTACTGCCAACGCTGGCGGGGGCGCTTATGCTCCTGCTGATCAGCAAACTCTACTGGCGGCTGGCCCGCCCGAGCCGATAGGCCAAGGGACCCGGTAGCCTGGCAACGCAATGGCGTTGCCAGGCGCCACGCCCGGCGCTCCGCGGCAATCGGTTCAGTCAGAAAGCAGGGCATCGATGCGCCCCTGAATGTCGAGATCCCGGAAGCCGCGCAGGGCCGCGCTCATTACCGGCCCTACCGGTTGTTGATCCCGGTAGACAAGTCCGATCTGCCGTTCGAGTCTTGGAATCATGGGGATGGAATGCAAGCGCTCGGAAGTTTCAGTCAGGCAGAGAATGCTGTGCGGCAGGATGCTGAAGAGCCTTGCGCGCTTGACGTGGGCGTATAGCGCGGTCATCGAATCTGTTTCCACGACAGGGGTGGCGAAGCTGCCAGCCGCGGCGAAGGCGGCGTCTATGCCCCGCCGACACTGCAGGTTGGCGCTAAACAGGCAGAGCGGCAAGGCGGCCGCGCTCTCCCACGAGGCTGCCTCCGCGCCCTCGAACATGCCGGCATCCGCAGCCACCAGAACGTAGCGTTCGCAAAAAATCGGCAAGGTACAGAAGCTGCCAAGCCGTTTGTCGTCGAGATAGCTCACGCCGATGTCCAGTTCGAAATCTCCAAGCTTGCGGAGGATTTCGGCTGCGGAAAGCGTGTAGACCTGATGCCGCATGCGCGGATAGCGTTCCAGGCAGTATTGCGTCAGCGTCGGCACGAGGGGCAGGGACGCTGGTATTACGCCCATGCGCAGCACACCGGCAGGGTCTTCCCGGCTCGCCCGCGCATCCTGGCGCAAGTGTTCGCAGTCGGCCAGCACGCGCCGTGCCCACGCCAACACACGCTCGCCGTCGTCGGTGAAGCCTTCGAACCGGCGGCCGCGCCGCACGATGACGACACCCAGTTCTTCTTCGATCCCTCGGATTGCGCCTGACAGCGCCGGCTGGGAGACATTGCAAACGGCCGCAGCGCGCCCGAAGTGCCGCTCCTTCGCCAATGCCACCACGTAGCTCAGTTGCCGGATGAACATTCGTGTCTCCCTGGCTGTCTCCGCGGGCGTAGGCGCACACAGCTCCGATATATTTCGTCAGATATATCGTATATCTACACAGGGCGGCGTGTCCACCACGCTGCGATGCCGCTTCCTCCGGAAGGCCTGCACTTGTGCAAAGCAGCATGGAAATTCCCGGCGAATCCTACGGTCGGAGCGTAATATTCGCTCGAATATAACGGTAGCTTACCCACCAACTGGATCGTCGAGATGCGAGGAGCGCAGTCATGAACCATGCGGAGTTGCAGTACCTGTCAACAGATTACCCGTTCAAGAAGCAGTACGAGAACTTCATCGGCGGACAATGGGTCAAGCCATCCGGCAACGAGTATTTCGACAACATTTCGCCCATTACCGGTGAGCCATTCACATCCATTCCGCGTTCGCGGGAAGCCGATATCGAGCTTGCGCTGGACGCCGCACACAAGGCGAAGAATGCCTGGGGAAGGACCTCGCCCACCGACCGCGCCAACCTGCTGAGTCAGATTGCCGACCGCATCGAGAAGAATCTGGTTCGACTTGCCGTTGCCGAGTCTATCGACAACGGCAAGCCACTGCGGGAGAGCATGGCTGCCGATATTCCGCTCGCCGTCGACCATTTCCGCTATTTCGCCAGCGCGATTCGCGCCCAGGAAGGTGCCATCTCGCAGATCGACAACGACACGGTTGCCTATCACTTCCATGAACCGCTTGGCGTGGTGGCTCAGATCATCCCGTGGAACTTCCCGATCCTGATGGCCACGTGGAAGCTGGCGCCAGCGCTGGCGGCCGGCAATTGCGTGGTGCTCAAGCCGGCCGAACAGACGCCAGCGTCGATTCTCGTGCTGATGGAATTGATCCAGGATGTGCTGCCGCCGGGTGTGGTCAACGTGGTCAATGGATTCGGGCTCGAGGCCGGCAAGCCGCTTGCGTCGAGCAAGCGCGTGGCGAAGGTTGCCTTTACCGGAGAGACCACCACTGGCCGGCTGATCATGCAGTACGCGAGCCAGAACATCATCCCGGTCACACTCGAACTGGGCGGAAAGAGCCCGAATATCTTCTTTGCCGACGTCATGGATCAGGACGACAGCTTCTTCGACAAGGCGCTGGAAGGCTTTACGATGTTCGCGCTCAACCAGGGTGAAGTCTGTACCTGCCCATCGCGTGCACTGATCGACGAGAAGATCTACGACCGTTTCATGGAGCGCGCGTTGAAGCGCGTTGGCGCCATCGTGCAAGGCCACCCACTTGATCCGAAGACGATGATCGGCGCCCAGGCTTCGCAAGAACAACTGGAAAAGATCCTGTCGTACCTGGATCTGGGCAAGCAGGAAGGCGCCGAGTGCCTGACGGGTGGTACACGCAACGCGCTGGGCGGGGAGCTGCAGAATGGCTACTACGTGAAGCCGACGGTCTTCCGGGGCACCAACAAGATGCGAATCTTCCAGGAAGAAATCTTTGGACCCGTCGTCTCCGTAACGACGTTCAAGTCAGAGGACGAGGCACTCCAGATTGCAAACGACACGCTATACGGGCTTGGCGCAGGCGTCTGGACCCGCGATGGCACGCGGGCCTACCGTTTCGGCCGGGCCATACAGGCGGGTCGCGTGTGGACCAACTGTTATCACGCGTATCCCGCGCATGCGGCGTTTGGCGGCTACAAGCAGTCGGGGATCGGTCGCGAGACGCACAAGATGATGCTCGACCACTATCAGCAGACCAAGAACATGCTAGTGAGCTACAGCGACAAACCGCTTGGCTTCTTCTGACGTGTCGGAGTGACAGGGAGTGCCCGGTTTGCGCGCCAGCCCGGGCACTTCAGCCATGCAGCCAGGGACCTGCCATGACCCAGGACGTACAACGTGTCATCGCGACGCCCGCCGCGGTAGCCTTGATAGAACGGCTAAAGGCCGAACACGGGCCAATACTGTTTCACCAATCCGGCGGCTGCTGCGACGGCAGCGCGCCGATGTGCTTTCCTGCCAGCGAATTTCTGGTGGGAAGTGTCGACGTAAAGCTGGGCACGATTGCCGGCGTGCCGTTCTACATGAGCGAATCGCAGTTCGAATACTGGCAGCACACCCAACTGATCATTGACTGCGTACCCGGCAACGGCGGCATGTTTTCGCTGGAGCGCCCAACCGGGCTCCGGTTCCTCACGCGCTCACGGCTGTTTGACGACAACGAATCTGCCTGGCTTGAAACGCATCCCGTCGAACGCATCGCGCCCTAATCGGTGCATCCAGCGCCGAAATATGCGGCTTTTGCTGCCAGCTCAACGGACACTCGCCGAGCGGACTATCAATGGCGGCTTCTGGCCGAATGCGGAAGTTGGTGGGTCGTCGTGCCCGCCGCAACCCCAAACATCTGCTTCCGACCCTAAGCGGACCTTCAGATTCTCCAATATTGGCCGTTCATCATAGACGACTGGAACTTCGATACTATCTGTATGGATCGCCGCACTTTTATCGAAAGGGCTTTATCGACTGTACTGTTTCTGTCCGCGTGCCTTTCGATCAGCGCCAACGCGCAACAAGTTGGGATTAGCAGAAGCGCGGCGGTTGCCTGGACAATTCTTCACGGCATTGGCGAAGTATGTCCCGCATTTCCCGACGAACAAGCGCGCCTCGAGAAGCTGGATCAAGCAGCACTAGCTAGTGGAGACGATTCGGTAAAGCAGTTCGTGAATACGATGGGCCGCGATCCCATACGGAAGACTCGCACCGACGCCGACGTCAAGCAGATTGTCGAGACAGTTGGCGGTTGCGATGCAGATGCCTTGCGAGAGCGACAAGCAGAAGGCCGCCAACTGATCGACACATACACCCAGATGCTCAACTCTCCTGATAGAGGGGTCCTTGTGAACTGGCCTGCACCAGCGCTAAATGGGCCGGTTCATATGTCGGTTACAAGGCGAGGACATGACGGTGAGGGGCGCGAATATCTGAAATTGATGCTGCACAACCTGTCGAAGGAAGCAATAGGGGTGGCGTTGGCCGGCAAAGGGTTGCGTTCGGGATTATGTCCCGACTTGACGTCAGAGGAGTTACCGATCGCGCAGCAGTCATACCGCGCGACCAAGTTTGCCCGTCTGGCTCCGGGTGAGTCCTTGCAAGCCGACGTAACGTTAAGCGCCGATTGTTTTGAAGACCGCGATGGGGCCGCTTTAATGGGGACCGTGATCCTGGATACGGAAACAGGAACCGAATACCGTGCATTCGGTGTGCTGGGCATTCAGGACTGACCCGCAAGCGGCACGACGAGGTAGCCAAAGCGCCGAACGAGTGGCGGTTACGGATTGACCCAGCGCGGTTCCGTCCTTCAACAGGACTCCGATTCTCTCATCGATTGCGCACAGTCTAAGGCCGGGTTCTCAAAGGCCGCTACTGGCCGGACCCGGTCGTCTGCCCAAACTCGCAGGTCGGCCGGCTCAATCGACGGCTCACGACCCTAAGCGGACTATCGCGATTCTCAACATGGGTTATTCCGGCATCAACGAA
>DAIOET010000077.1:0-13990 GCA_036746135.1 Cupriavidus sp. | reverse complement strand
GCACCGCCGACTTCGTGGCGCAAGCCTTCGGAGATGGCTCGCACCGCAAACTTGGTGCCGCTGTAGACCGTGCCACCAGGGCTGAACACCTTGATGCCGGCCACCGAAGCAACGTTAATGAAGTGGCCGCTGCCTTGCTTCTGGAAGACGGGGAGTGCAGCGGCGATGCCGTAGAGAACGCCCTTGATGTTGATGTCGATCATTCGATCCCACTCATCAACCTTGGTCTCGCTGAGCGGGGCGATCGACATCAGGCCGGCGTTGTTGACGAGCACGTCGACTTTCCCGAAGGCGCTTACGGCGCTGTCGATCAGCTTGCGCATGTCCTCCTGCCTGGTCACGTCTGTCTGCACAACTTCGGCCTTCCCTCCGGCCGCACGCAATTCCGCTGCAATGGCATTCAGGCGATCCACCCGGCGCGCGGCCAAGATGACTGCCGCCCCCCGCGCTGCCAGGTGCCGGGCGGTGGCTTCCCCCAGACCACTGCTTGCGCCGGTGATTACAACGACCTTACCTTCGATGTTCGCGCTCATGTCATCTCCTTTGCGATAAAAACTGAAGCGATGATGGAAGTATCGACGACCCAATGATTTCAGAAAATGGAAATGATATGCTTTCAGAATTCCATTAATAGGAAGCATTGGGATGCTGAACCGATTGGAGATGTTGCGGATATTTGTGGCGGCCGCCGAAGCCGGCAGCTTCAAGGATGCCGCCATCCGTTTGGGCATTTCGCCTCAGGCCGTGACGCGTGCGGTCCAGGAGCTCGAGCGCTTGCAGGGGGAACTGCTGTTTCACCGGAATACGCGTCAAATCCGCATCACGGCGTTCGGTGAGGCGCTCGCGCAGACTGCGCGGGAACGCCTGGCGTTGATCGATGCGATGTTCTCCCCGAGCGAAGCCACCAAGGACGAGGACTACGCCGGCATCGTTCGCATTACCGCGCCGAAAGCGCTGGGTCGAATCGGATTGCTCCCACCGCTTTCAACCTTGGCCATTGCACATCCCGGTCTGCGCATTGACCTTAGTCTTAGCGACACCCCCGCTGATGTTGTGGACGAGCGCATCGACGTTGGTGTGCGGTTCGGGCCGGTGCGAGACAACCGATTCATTGCGCGCAAGGTAAATAGTCACGCGTTCCATGTGGTCGCAGCGCCCGCCCTGATCGATCGAAGGGGGACGCCGACGCAAATCCACGATCTCGAAACACTGCCAACGACGGTCATGAACGACTTGTCGACAGGCCGCCCCTGGCCGTGGCTGTTCGCGCAGGGACGCAAGTACACGCCTTCGGCGCCGACGTTTGCGAGTAACGACTCCGAAGCGGAGCTGGATGCGGTGCTGTCGGGCCTGGCGTTTGGCCAAATTGCCGGATTTCTGGCCGAGGATCACATCGCTGCGGGACGCTTGGTGCGCGTGATGCAACATCTCGAGCCTAGTCCGTGGGACCTCTATGTCTACCGGCCCCAACAGGGGCCTGTGGCGCCTCGTGTGCGACTGGTGTTCGATGGATTGGTCAAATCGCTGGCGGACGCTTGAACACCAGGCGACGCGTGACGTGAGCTTGAGTCGTGTTCGTATTGCCCATAGCTCGTTCAATTTCAGAGGCGGCTTCTGACCGGTAAGTCGTCCCTAATTTCATGGAACATGGCGCGTCGGGTGGATAGCGGTGGCTTCCATGATGGTCTCCTTTCAGATGAAGGGAAACTCAGTCTGCGCCTCAAATTGCAATCACCGACCCTGCTGTCGCCGAAGCAGTTCCGCCAGTGTGGAAAATGACCAGTCTTCATCGTCATATCCAGGAGGCAGCCCAAGATGGCGATCACCATCTCCGCATTTGGTCCGATCCCCAGGGAGAATGATCTCGGTTACCAGTATTCCGGGACGCTCCATCTCAAACAAAAAGCGGCTGCACATTGGACAGTAGCCTCGGTCTAGCGGCTCATCCTCCCCAAGGTCCATCAGATACTCGTGGATCTGGACCCTGACACCGCACTTGCATGTAACTGGCTCGATGTAGTTCATGGATGCTCCCGGAGTGGAGTGCTCAGTAAACTGGTTTGAAGCACTCGCGTCCAAGGATCATGAACTTAACTGATCAACTTCGCATCGCCCGAACAGGGCACGAACGACTCTGTGCTATCAGTGTTGGAGCCGTCTTTGATCGCTCAGATGTGCCGTGTTAATGATCGGAAGAATCCGGATGAAGTCAGGACTCCCTCGCCCCTGCTCGCCAACATCTATCTGCATTACGTCTTTGACCTCTGGGCGCATCAGTGGCGACACCGCCATGCCAAGGGGAACGTCGTGATTGTGCGATACGCCGATGACATTGTTGTCGGTTTCGACAAGGCTAATGATGCCAAACGCTTCAAGCGGGACATGCGGCAACGGCTGGAGCAGTTTGCGCTTGGGCTACACCCGGAGAAAACTCGTCTGATCGAGTTCGGCCGCTTCGCAGCGGAGAATCGAGCCAGGCGGGGACTGGGCAAGCCTGAGACTTTTAACTTCCTCGGATTCACCCATATCAGTGGACGGGCCAAAGATGGCAAGTTCATGCTCAGGCGACGCACCCGTAGTGATCGGATGAGGGCCAAGGTGGGGGAGATCAAAGAGGAGCTGAGGCGCAGATGGCATCAGTCGATCGCGGAGCAGGGGCAATGGCTGCGGCGTGTAGTGCAAGGCTTCTTCAACTACCACGCGGTCCCGACGAACTCTCCGGCCATCCGGTCATTCCGAACCCAGGTTATTCATCTCTGGCTGAAGGCGCTCCGACGTCGCAGTCAGAAGGACGGGACCACGTGGGTGACGATTAACCGGTTGGCCAAGGCTTGGTTGCCAGCTCCACGTGTCCTTCACCCTTGGCCTGTTGTGCGGTTCACCGCCAAGCACCTGAGGCAGGAGCCCGGTGCGCGAATTGCGCACGTCGGGATCTGTGCGGGGGGTGCCTAGTAATAGGCATTCCTACCGCGACATAGCCGGCGCGGGACAAAAAGAAAGCCCTTGGCTTTCACGTGGGGTACGGCGGGGAAGAGCTGGTGTCAGATTAAGCTCGGCGGCGCGGGCGCAGACCGTCATGCCGACCAAGCCATGTTGATCGGTCGCTTAGCGGACCCATTGCGGTCAGCGGATGCGTACGCTAACGGACACTCGGAATATTGGCTACTTCAACGCCCAGTGCCAACTGCCGGCGTAGTCTCGGTCCAAAGTCTCCTCTGACTGGAACGTGAATGTGAGACGCTGGACGATTTCATCAGGGCACTCACGAGCCAGAAACACCGCTTTAAATTCGCTCAGGAGCGCCTCGTTTCCTGTGAGGAGATCGCGTTCCTCATCTGTCTTTGTCTTGACCAGAAACCAAGGTCGGGTTTCCTCAAGGGCAAGCGCAGTTACGGCGCAGTCTGCTACGTATCGTCGAGCAAGCGCGCGCATGTCGGCTTCGGCATAGATCGCTATGACGCGAAAACTGGCTGTCATCGATATCTTGGACGGTCGGTAAGCGAGTGCCCTCGGGGGGGCAATTGTCGACGATCTGGGTCGCCACGTCGACCGACCGTTCCTGGCCGGACTCTGCCCTCGGCGTATCCGCGTAAGGGCTCATTGGCGCTGGGCAAATGAGTACCTGTCATTCGACATTGTTGAACCGAAGTCCTGAAGGCGTGCGATTGATTTTCAATTCTGGCGCCTTCCTGGTTACTGGATTTCGATACGGTCGTTGGATCGCTCGCGCTCTCCAGACCCGCCACTATCAAAGTGAACTCGCCACGTCGGCGACCAGGGCCCGCAGCCAGATGTGCGCTGGGTCCTGTCGATAGCGCACGTGCCACGCCATGTGCAGCGGAAAGGTTCCGAGGTCGACCGGCGCGGGCAGTACCTTCAGGCGCGCGTCGTGGGTTAGGCGCCGGCAAATCAGTTCGGGGAGCGTGGCGCAGTAGTCGGTGGCCGCGACGATCTCGGGGATGGGCGCGAAGTGCGTGACCGACACCACCACCTCCCGCTTGAGCCCTTGACGGTCCAGGGCCTGGAAGAGTCCGGCGCGCAGGCGGCCCGGCGGCAGCACATTGACGTGCTTCAATCGTTCGTACTGTGTCTTCGTGATCCGGCTGTCGATCGTCGGATGATCGGTGCGCACCACGCAGGCCAGGCCATCGTCCGCAATGTGTTGCACGACGAGGCTGTCTGGCGCATCGCTGAGCCGGCCCAGCACCATCGCGGTGGTGCCTGAGGTCACGCCAGTCTCGGCGAGGTCAGTGCCGAAGGGCAGCGTACGCAATTGGATGCCCGGCGCAAGTGCACTCAGCCGGGCAACCAGCGCGGGCACCAGCACGAACTCCACGTAGCTGTTCGCCGCGATCGTGACGACCTGATCGGCGCGCGACGGGTCGAAGGCCCGCTGTCCGAGCACCACCGTATCCATCGCAGCCAGCGCCTGGGTCAGCGCAGGCGCGAGCTGCTCGGCCTTGGCGGTGGGCCGCATGCCATAGCGCTCACGGATGAACAGCGGGTCCTGCAGCACGATGCGCAGGCGCGACAGCGCGTTCGATAGCGCCGCCTGCGTCATGCCCAGGCGGTCGGCAGCGCGGGTCACGCTGCGCTCCTCCATCAGCGCCACGAAGATCGGCAGCAGGTTCAGGTCATACCGCATCGGGATATATATCGTCAGCTATAAAACTTGATTATAGGAAATAAATTGGATGAATCTCTGTCCGGCGCCCATTATTCGCTCATTCCATACCGAACGGAGATCACCATGTCCCTCAAGAACCTCATCCCTGGCCGCCTGGGCTTTGGCACCGCACCGCTGGGCAACATGTTCCGTGCCATTCCCGAAGCCGAGGCACAGGCAACCGTCGATGCCGCCTGGCAGGACGGCATCCGTTTCTTCGACACCGCGCCGTTCTACGGCGCCGGTCTGGCTGAAGCACGCCTGGGCGACGTGCTGGCCGGCCGCGACCGCGACAGCGTCGTGTTGGCCACCAAGGTCGGACGTCTGGTCCTGGACGAGGTCGAAGACGTTGCCAGCCGAGACCTGGGCGAGAAGGGCGACGTGTTCCGGCACGGCCGCGCCAACCGGATCGTCAACGACTATTCCGAGGCCGCGACGCTGCGCTCGATTGAGGATAGCCTGCGGCGTCTGAAGACCGATCGACTCGATATCGTGTGGGTGCACGACGTGGCGCAGGACTTCTACGGTGACGAGTGGCTCGGGGTGTTCGAGACCGCGCGCAAGGGGGCCTTCAAGGCGCTGGACCGCCTGCGTGACGAAGGCGTGATCGGCGCCTGGGGGCTAGGTGTGAACCGGGTCGAACCCATCGAACTGTTGCTCGACCTGCAGGGCCCGCAGGCGGATGGCTTCCTGCTCGCCGGTCGTTACACGCTGCTGGACCATGCACGGGCGCTGCAGCGAGTGATGCCGCAGGTGGCCGCCCGCGGCCTGGGCATCGTGGTCGGCGGGCCCTACAGCTCGGGCGCGCTGGTCGGCGGCCCCAACTTCGAGTACGCCCCGGCGACGCTGGCGATCCTGGAGCGGGTACAGGCGATCAAGGCGATCGCTGATCGTCACGACGTGACCATGAAGGCTGCGGGCCTGCAGTTCTCACTGGCCCATCCGGCCGTGGCAGCCGTAATCCCTGGCGCCAGCCGGCCGGAACGCATCGCCGAAGACCGCGCCGCTCTGGACGCGCAGGTGCCGGCCGACTTCTGGCGCGAACTACGCCAAGCCGGACTGGTACATCCGGACGCACCGCTGCCGAACGGCATCTGAAACCTGTCTTGAACCACCACGCAGGAGAGCCGTCATGCTCAACCAAGCTTACGAAACCCAGGGCGCCTCGACAAAAACGCGCCGCACCGACGCCCGCCAGATCAGCCGCAAGACGTTGACGCTGCTGGCACTGGCGCTCGGCACGTTCTCGATCGGTACGTCCGAATTCGCCAGCATGGGCCTGCTCCAGCAGTTTGCCGCGGGCCTGGAACTCAACCTGACCACCGCCACGCACGCCATCGAAGCCTACGCCCTGGGCGTGGTGCTCGGCGGTCCCGCCGTCACGATCCTGGCCGCCAAGCTGAACCGCAAGCACCTGTTGCTAGCCTTGATGGGGGTCTTCGTGCTGGGCAATGTCCTGTCGTCGGTGGCGACCGGTTTGGTCAGCTTCACGCTGGCGCGCTTTCTGAGCGGCATTCCGCAAGGGGCCTACTTCGGCGCCGGCGCCGTGGTGGCCTCCTATATCGTCGGGCCGGGTCAGGGTGGGCGGGCCTTTGCGCTGGTGATGACGGGCCTGACCGTCGCCACCATAGTGGGGTCGCCGCTGGCCACGCTGATGGGCCAGACCCTTGGGTGGCGCAATGCCTATCTGGCCGTGTCGGCACTGGGCCTGTTGTCGCTGCAGGCGCTATGGGCCTGGGTGCCCCGCTCCAGCGCGCTGGATGGTGGGCCGGTGCTGCAGGAGCTTCGGGCCCTGAACCGTCCTGCCGTCTGGGCGATGGTGGCCGTGGCCGCCCTGGGCGTGGCCAGCATCTTCGCCGTCTATACCTTCGTCGGCCCCCTCGTCACCGACGGCGCGCGGCTCGGCGAGCGCTGGATTCCGATTGCACTGGGCATCTTCGGCGTTGGCATGACGGCGGGCAACGTCCTGGGTGGTTGGCTGGCCGACCGTCACCCCACACGGGGCTTGGTGGCCGGTTTCGGCAGCGCGTCGGTCGCGCTGGCGCTGCTGGCGATGGGTGGTCAGAACCCCGCCGTTCTGATGGCCGGTCTGTTTGCGGTGGGCGCAACGATGATGGTCGCGATCCCGACCATCCAGGTCCGGCTTACCCAAGCCGCTCCCGATGCACCGACGTTGATGGGCGCGATGAACCTGGCGGCCCTCAACGTGGCGAACGCCATTGGCGCCTGGGCGGACGGGCAGGCCATTGCGCTGGACCACGGGCTGCTGTCAGCAGTGTGGGCCGGTTTTGCGCTGACCTTGGCCGGTCTTGTGCTGTTCCTGCAGATTTCACGCAAGCCCGCCATCGTTGGCCGGACGGGCGAGGTCAGTCCGATTTAATAGTGATTGGCCGCGGCCGCACGATTGACAGCGAAGTTGTGGTGGCAGGGTGGGCAGCAGGGTACGGCCATATCCATATCCATATGCGCCGACACCTATTTTCGATATCCGATATCGGTTGTTGGTGCCGGTAAAGCCGGCGTCTAGTATGGACGGCTCCTGTCTATCGAGTCCATATAACAATGCATAAATCGGTTAGAGCATTCCTGTTTTCGGGGTTGGCCGTGGTGGCGGCAGTTGCGCAGGCAGCCGAACCATTGCCAAAGGAAGTGCGTATTGCCTACAGCGGCGGCGCGCAATTGATCGTGAATGCCAAGGTAGACGGTTCGCTTGAGAAAGCGTTGGGCGTGCCGGTCAAGTGGGTGCAGTTTGGCACCGGCGCCGACGTGCTAAATCTGTTCGCAAGCAACAGTGTCGATATTGCGAACTTTGGGTCGAGTCCAACGGTATCGGCCATCGTACGCAAGCTGCCCATCGAGCTGGCTGGCGTCTCGGCCGACATTGCCACTTACGAGCGGCTGGTGGCGCGCAAGGGTAAGAACATCGGGTCGCTGCAGGACCTGGCCGGCCACACGGTTGGCTATCCGCCCAACTCCACGGCGCAATATGCGCTGGATACGGCGATACAACTCAACAAGATCGATCGCTCGAAGATCCGGTTCGTGCCGCTGAAGCCAGACGAGTTGGTGGCGGCATGGCGGCGTGGTGACATCGACGCCGGCTACGTCTGGGCGCCGTTCAACTCCACGCTGGAATCCAATGGCGGTCAGCCGATTTTCTTTACCAAGGATTTGAAGAAAGATGGCTACCTGATCTTCAACGGCATTTCGGTGAGCAAGGCGTTCGGCGACAAGCATCCCGAGCTGGTGGCCAAACTGCTGCTGGTGCTGGAGCAGCAGGTGGCCAACTATCGGCGTAACCCCGATGCCGTTGCCGAAGCCATCGCCAAGGAGCTGGGCGCCACGCCGGCGGCCGTCAAGGAATCGATCAACGGCAACAACTATCCGTCCATCGAAGAGCAACTGAAGCCCCAGTGGTTTGGCGACGGCAGCAACACCGACCAGACGGTGCTGGCTGGCGCCGTGCGCAAGACAGCCGAATTCCTGGGCAGCATCGACCAGATCCGGCGCAGCGATATTCCGGCGTCGTTCTCGACATCCATCAACCCGCGCTATCTGAAGCTGGCCGAGCAACTCAAGGCGGTCAAGTAGCCGTGGACCCGCGTCGTACCAGTCAGGGCGCGGTCAGCGCCCTGGCGGTGATGGGTGTCCTGGGAATATGGCAGGTTGCGGGCGGGTCGGGATGGGTCGATACGCTGTTCCTGCCGCCCCCGAGCGAACTGCTCGGTACGCTGGCTGACCTATGGCAAAACGGATACGGGCAGATTCCGCTGACGCGCCATATCGGCATCAGCCTGGCACGCGCGCTGTCGGCATTCGCGGTGGCCGTGGTGATTGGCGTGCCACTCGGGCTGACGATGGGACTGCATGGCGGACTCAATGCGGCGCTGAATCCGTTCGTGCAGTTCCTCCGTCCGCTACCCAAGATCGCACTGATTCCACTGACGATTGTCTGGCTCGGCATCGACGAGGCGTCGAAGTTCTTCCTGATCTTCATTGCCACGTTTCTGAACGTGCTGGTGGGCGCCGCTGCCGCCGTGCAGGGGGTGCCGCAGGGCTATGTGCGCGTGGCGCAAACGCTGGGCCTTGGCCGGTGGCAGATATTCTGGCGCGTGGTGTTTCCCCATTGCGCGGCGGACCTCTTCACCACGATCCGGCTGTCGGTGGGTATCGGCTGGACGGCGCTGGTAGCGGCGGAACTGGTGGCATCCACCTCGGGCGTGGGCTGGATGATCATCAACGCGGGGTCGTATCTGCGTACCGATGTCGTGATGATCGGCATCGTCATTCTCGGACTGATTGGATACGCGCTGGACGTGGCGCTGGTGGCATTGCAACGTGCCATCGTGCCCTGGACGGGCAAGACCTGACATGGCAGACATTGTGCTTGACCGCGTGACGTTCGCTTTCGGATCGTCAAGAACGGAACAGACTCCAGTCCTGCAGGACGTGAGCCTGCAGGTGGAGCGCGGAGAATTCGTGGTGCTGCTGGGCCCTTCGGGCTGCGGCAAATCGACGATCCTGAACCTGATTGCCGGCTTCGAGACGCCACGGCATGGGCGCATCCTGAGCCAGGGACATCTGGTGACCGGACCCTCGCCCTCGCGCGGCATGGTCTTCCAGCAGCCGCTGCTGTACCCGTGGCTGTCTGTCTTCGACAACGTGACATTTGGTCCGCGCATGCTGGGCATGCCGGAGTCGGAGTGGCGCCCGCGCGCGACGGAACTGCTGCTGCAGATGGGGCTGCAACGCCATCACGACGCCAGCCCCTGGGAACTGTCCGGCGGCATGAAGCAGCGCGTGGCGCTGGCCCGTGCATGGATCATGCGTCCGGAAGTCTTGTTGATGGACGAGCCGTTCGGCGCACTGGACGCGCAGACACGGTCGCTGATGCAGGAATTGCTGCTGGAAACCTGGCAGCGCCTGCGCACGACCGTGGTCTTCGTCACGCACGATGTGGACGAGGCCATCCTGCTTGGCACCCGCATCCTGGTCATGTCGGCACGGCCGGGACGTATCCGGGAGCAGATCCACGTTCCTGTCGCGGGAGAGCCCCGGGATGCGGAGGTGGTAGCTGCCGATCCGGTGTACCGGGGGATCAAGGCACACGCGCTCCACCTCGTACGGGACGAAGCACGCCGTCATCTGGCGCTGCAGTCCGAATAAGCAAAGCCGATCGATATCGCGCGGCGCGCGCATGTGACGCCGAGCGGGCGGGCGGCATATCGTTATCGGCAATCGTTCGTTCCTGAGCGTGTACTGCCGCCCGTATGCTGCGGCTTGGTTTCCTGTGTCCACGATTCAAGAACGCGCCGAACGATGACTCACTACCTCGACGATCAGCAGCGGAACGAGATTGCGCGAGCCGCACGTCATTGGCTGTGGCGGACCGAGCTGCCTACCTGGGCACTGGTCATTGCCGTGTATGCGTCCTGGTTCAGCGTGGCGATCCACACGCGGCAGCTCGGCCTGCCGCTGGCGTGCCTGCTGCTGACGCTTTGCACCACGTGGTACCTGTCGCTGCAGCATGAATTGCTGCACGGGCATCCTACCCGTCTGCCGTGGCTGAACGGGCTGCTCGGTGCGGCACCGCTCGGCGTATGGCTGCCCTATGCGCTGTACCGCCGGGCACACCTGCAGCACCATGACGCCGACTTGACGCACCCTGTTGCCGATCCCGAAAGCTATTTCCTCGATGCGGACGCCTGGCAGGTCATGCCTCCGGCATGGCGTCGTATCTATGCGGCACGCAATACGATGGCTGGCCGCATCCTGCTGCAACCGGCGTTTTCCATTGCATCGATCGCGATCGATGCGAGGCGCCGTGTCCGGGCCGGGGACTGGCGCGACCTGCCTGTGTGGGCGGCGCATCTTGCCGCGTTGGTAATTCTGCTTGCGTGGCTGCAAGTCCATTGCGGCATGCCTGCCTGGCTGATGCTCGCGGGCGTTGCATATCCCGCGCTATCGCTGGCGGCGATCCGCTCGTTCCAGGAGCATCGCGCCACTGACTCGGACGAGACGCGCAGCGTGATCAACGATGCCGGCATCGGTTGGCGTCTGCTGTTCCTGAACAACAACTACCACCTCGTGCATCACGATCTGCCGGCGGTGCCCTGGTTTGCACTGGGGTGGGTCTATCGCCGCCGCGCGCACGACTACCTGACCCGCAATGACGGTTTCTTCGTCCAGGGCTATCGCGAGTGGCTGGTGCGCTATGCATGGCGCGCGGTGGCGCCGGTGGTGCATCCGCGGTTCGACGGGATGCTGAACTTTCGTATTGAGGCATCGAGGGATCATGGTAAAGCCTGAACGCTGGGTGGCTGCGCTGCCGATGTACAACGTGTCGACGTCGTTGCGCGACGACTGGCTGTTGCTTATCGACCGGGTCGGCCATCTGTTGTCGCGAGCGCGGTCATCGGTCAGGCTCGCCGCCATCGACCCTGGCGAAGGCCACGACGCGCTTCACGCCTTCTGGCGCCGCGACGACCTGCTGCTGTCGCAGACCTGTGGCTACCCGCTGGTTCACGGGCTGGCGCCATATGTCCGGCTGATCGGTACGCCGCGCTTCTCGGTATCTGGCTGCCATCGGCAAACCTATCGCAGTGCCATCGTCGTGCGCGCGGCGGACGGACCGACGACGATCGAGGCATGCCGTGGCGCACGGGCCGCCTGCAACGGACCAGATTCGCACAGCGGCATGAACGCGCTGCGGCACGTCGTTGCGCCGCTGGCCAGGCACGGACATTTCTTCGGCGACGTGCTGCACACCGGCTCGCATCTCGCGTCGTTGGCAGCGGTCGGCGATGGCCGCGCCGACGTGGCCGCCATCGATTGTGTGACCCTCGCGTTCGCGGCAGAACATCATCCAGCACTGGTCGACGGTATCCGTCAGATCGGGGTGACCCGGGCTGTCCCGGGGCTGCCATTCATTGCGTCGCGACGCGCCCGCACCCCCTTGGTCCGGCAGGTTCGCGTGGCGTTACGAGAGGCACTGCGCGATGACGCCGAGCTGCGAGCGCGGCTTCACATGGACGATGTGGTGCGGACTACGGCGGCGGCGTATCTGCCGATTGCGGCAATGGCGCGCGACGCGCATCGGCTGGGCTATGGCAAGCTGGGTTGACGCTATTCGTCCTACGAAAATCGTCCAGACGGCAATGGTAGCCCTAGGTGATCGCGCAAGGTGTGGCCCGCATAGTCGCGCCGGTAGACGCCGCGATCCTGCAGGATGGGCACGACCCCGCGCGTGAAATCTTCGAAGCCGCCAGGAAAGTATGCGGGCATGATGTTGAATCCATCGGCCGCGCCAGCCTTTTTCCAGTCGATCATGTGGTCCGCCACCTGCTCGGCAGTGCCGACGACAATCTGGTGGCCGCGCGCGCTGGCGACCAGATGATAGAGCTGGCGAAGCGTCAACCCACGCTCGCGCGCCAGACGGATCAACAGCGCACTGCGACTATGCACGACAACGTCGGTGGGCAAGGGCGGTAGGGGTGCGTCGAGTGCGAAGCCGGAAACATCGACGGCGAGTTGCTCGGCCAGGATCGCTAGCGCATTCGATTGGTCGGTAAAGGACTGCAGCAGCGCAAGCTTGTCATGGGCCTCGGCCTCGGTCGCGCCGATGATTGGCATCAGGCCCGGCATGATCAGACAGTGACGCGGATCGCGTCCCGCTTCGGCCACCTGCCTGCGCAGACCGTTGGCAAATTCGATGGCGGCGCGGAGATCCTGTTGGGCGGTGAAGACGACCTCGGCATGGCGTGCGGCCAATGCCTGTCCCGACCCCGACGAACCCGCCTGAATCAGCACGGGCTGGCCCTGTTCGCTGTTGGTGACGTTGAGCGGGCCCGCCACCGAGAAATGCCGACCCTCGTGATTCAGCGCATGCATCTTCCGCACATCGATATAAATGCCGTGCTTCTTGTCCCGCACGTAAGGGTCCGGGTCCCAGGACTGCCAGAGTCCCTTTACCACTGAGACGTACTCTTCGGCAATGGCATAGCGCTCTGCGTGGTCAGGGTGACGGCTGCGGCTGAAATTGACCGAGCCGTCCGCAAACGTGGTCACGATGTTCCATGCGGCGCGGCCGTGCGACAGCTTGTCGACCGTGGCCAGTGCCCGCGCCAGGTTGAACGGCTCGCTATACGTGGTCGAGGCGGTGGCAGCCAGCCCGACTTGGGTAGTCACCATAGACAGCGCGGCGAGCATGGCCAGAGGGTCGGGGCGCGTGATCATCGACGGGTGGGCGTCGGAGGAAGTCAGCAGTCGGTCTCCGAAGAACACCATGTCGAATTTTGCGCGTTCAGCTACCTGTGTCATGCGCACGATCAGGTCGACGTTTTCGGTGCCAGATTCGGCGTCCGGATATCGCCAGCCGGCCGCGTGATGCCCGGCCGCGAGCAGGAATAATCCAAGTTTCATGATGGCGTCTGCTCAGTTGCCTTGCGCGGTGCCGTCCTTGATCACGCGCGCGGCAAGCTCGTGCACCTGGCGGATGCGCTGCGTGGTCTGCTCGGGTGTCAGCGTCTGCACGTTTACCTGCGCGCGACTCAGGGCCACCACGGTGTCGGGTTCTGCCAGGATTTCGCTAATCCACTGGCGCAGTTTCGCCAGCACATCTGGCGGCACATTGCGCGGTGCTGTGATGAAGAACGCGCCGGCCAGTGAATCCTCCCAGCCCTTGACTCCCGCATCACGCACGCTCGGCACGTTGGGCAGGTCCGGCGATCGTGCGCCGCCGAAGTAGGCAAGCGCCCGCAGCTTGCCCTGCTTGATGAACTGCGTACTGAGCGGATCGAAAACCACATCCACGTGACCAGCTACCACGTCGGCTACGGCCTGTGCGCTGCCTTTGTAGGGCACGTGACGGATGTCGATGCTGGCCTGTCGCTTGAGCAGTTCGCCGGCCAGATGCCCCGGCGTGCCGTTGCCGGAACTGGCGAACGTGAGCTTGCCAGGGTTGGCCCGCGCGAAGGCAATCAGTTCGGGAAGCGTCCGGATTGGCAGAGACGGGTTGATCGCGACCGTTGCCAGCGAATTCCCGATATAGGCGACGGGCACGAGGTCGTGGAACGGATCGAACTTCACGGTTACCAACTGCGGGGCAATGGCCACGTTGCCGATCGATGTGTTGAGCAGGGTGTACCCATCGGCCGGCGACGTCGCCACGAAGCCGGCGCCGAGCGTGCCGCCGGCGCCAGGCTTGTATTCGATCACCACCGGCTGTTCGGCCTTCTCGGCCAGCCGCTTGGTAATGATGCGCGCGACGTTGTCATTGGTGCCGCCGGGCGTATAGGGCACCACGTAGGTGATCGGCTTGGACGG
>DAIOET010000076.1:0-14322 GCA_036746135.1 Cupriavidus sp. | reverse complement strand
GCCTTGCCTGGGATATCGGCGGAAAGTGCGGGGGCCAATCCTTACGGCGCACACGGCTGAAAGAAACCTGTGCGGGAAGCCAGCGGCGGTCAGACCGGCTCCGCTTCGCTGTCGGCAATCTGGAATTTCCGCATCTTCTCCCATAGCACCTTGCGACTGATGCCCAGGCAGGCCGCCGTGTCCTGCCGGCGCCAGCCGTTTGCATCGAGCGCGGCGATGATGCGGCGGCGTTCCTCGCTATCGCCGCGCGGGTCGCCGCGCTCGGTGCCGTCGAATGCACCGGGGCGCAGCCCCCGAAACAGCGGGCGAATGCGCTCTTCGTCCCAGCCACCGAACTGCCGCACGGTGATGCCCACGCGCTCGGCCAGGTTGCGCAGCTCGCGCACATTGCCGATAAAGTAGGCCGTACCCACGGCGCCTTTGAGCCAGTCCGGCATCGGCGGCAGCGCATCGTACGTGGCCGGCCCCATCATATGGCGCAGGAAGGATTGCAGCAGCCCGACCTTGTCGCCCGGGCCGCGATCCTCGAGGCTCGGGATCTGCAATTCGATCACGGCCAGCCGGAAATAAAGATCCGCGCGGAAGCGCCCGTCGCGCACCGCTTCGCGCAGATCCTTGTTGGTAGCCGCTACAAGCCGGAAATCGAGTTTCACGGCAATGGTCGACCCAAGCCGCGTCAGTGCATTCTCTTCCAGTACACGCAGCAACTTGACCTGCTGGAACAGCGGCAGGTCACCAATTTCGTCCAGAAACAGCGTGCCGCCCGTCGCCTGCTCGAAGAAGCCTCGGTGCGCGAACATGGCGCCGGTGAAAGCGCCCTTGGCATGCCCAAAGAACTGCGACTCGAACAGTCCGTCCGGGATGGCACCACAGTTCACGGCCACGAACGGCCCTTTGCCATAGTGGCTGTTCCGTTCGTGGAACAGGCGCGCGATGCGCTCCTTGCCCGCGCCGGTCTCGCCGTACAGCATCACGTTGCTGTCGAAGTTGGCGAAAGTATCCACCTGCTCAAGCAATTGCGTCATCGCGGCCGATTCCGCCACCAGGTCCGCCACATCGGGCCGTGCCTCGGCCGCGGCCAATAACTGCGGCATCAGCTTGGCAATCTGGTTGCGCAGATCGGCACCGTTGAAGTCATGAGGCAGGATATGCGCGTACTCCGGCGGAAAGCGGCCCGGATCGTTCTCGCGGTCCGGCGCGCCAACCCAGATCACGGGCATGCCGTGCGCGGCTTCCCAGTCCAGCGTGAACTTGGCCGAACCGATCGCCGAGGCGCTGATCACGGCAATACACGGCTTTACGCGCGCCTCGTGGGGCAAGGCGTCAAGCGCGCCCGCGCGTACCACCTCGGCGCCTAGCGGCGTCAGGAAGCGCGCCACGCGGTCGGCGATTTCGTACTGGCCTTCCCACACATGGACTTCAAGGCTTTCGTAGGCCCAGCGCTCTGCTTTCATGGTCGTCAAGACTTTTCAAAACACAAGTTCGGCGTTGTTGCAGTCCACGCCGTTGAGCCGGACATCGGCGTTTGCAATGTCGATACCCAGCGTGTTTAACAGCCACATCGCAACGCTATTGAGTAAAGCGCCCACTGGCACGATCAGCGGTGTCAGCAGGTCACCCGGCGCCAGGCCGAGTCCTTTCTGGCCGAACAGATCCACCGATAAAACCGGATTGAGATTTCGCACCAGATCGCCAACGGTCTGGCTGACCGGCGCGACCGCCGATGTGGAAGCCTCGGCGCCGGGATGAAGAACGACGTCGCTGCCCGGCGTGACCGTCGCGCTCTGGCGCTTCGGTGACACGATCAGGTTCGCCTGCGCCACGCTTTCCGGAATCAGCGGTGGTAATGCCAGCGTCAGGACGCTGACCTTCCCGAGCGTGCGCTGACTGGCCGGCGTGCATTCGCGCTGGTTGTCGGTCAGGCACGCTTCCAGCAGCGTTGGATCGACCCGGATGGTCGCGGTCCGCTGGGCTGGCGTGGCGGCGCATTGGATGGCGGTCAGATCGCCCTTGGCCTTGGCGGCTTTTAGGAGCAGCGGAAGATCGACACTGGCGGACACCAGCGGCGGCAGGCCGACATTGGCGTGCACGGCAAGGTTCAGGCCCAGTTGCGCCGTGCTCGCGGTGGTCTTCCATGAGCCGTCGGCAAGCTGCTTCGCGGGGCCGACCGCCACCTTGGGTGGATCGATGACGGTCAGTGACGCGGTTCCGGTAGCGCTGCCCAGCGGCGCGAGCGGCACGGTCAGGTTGGGAATATTGAGCGCCACGGCGCTGGTGCCCCGCGCCACGTAAGCGGCCGTTGTCAGCAACGACGCCACATTGACGGCCACCTCGGCAGCCGATGACGCGGCCGGCGTCAGCACACCGAGATCGAGCAGTTGCGCCAGCGTCAGATTGGTGCCCACGCCGTTGAGTCCCAGTTGTGTCTCCGGGCTACCGAGCGCCGCGCCAAGCAGGGACTGCTTGCCTGCGGCAGTCAGAACGAGGGCATAGAACTCCCGGATCGAAAGCGTGGTGTTGAGCAGTTCGTCCACCGTGCCCGCCCGGGCCTGCAGTCGCAGTTGCTCAAGCGAGACATTGGCGCTCGCCAGACCCTGCCAATCGATGGCTGAAAGACTGACGGTATTGCCAAGCAGCAACCCCAGAACGCCACTCGCGGAATTCAGGTTCAGTACACCGCTCCCGATGGAAAAAGACGCCACGGGCGGGCTGCCGGCCGCGATGGCCTCGGCGTGCAACTGCCGCGACTGTCCGCCTGGCAACACGAACATCAACGGCACCGTCAGCGTTGCCTGCACACGTACTGCATTGGGCGACACGCGTGTGGCGTCGTAGCCGGCATTGAAGTGCCGCACGCTATCACCGTTTGCCGGATCGGCTGGGTCCCAAAGTCCCAGGCAGGCGCGCATGCCATCGCCCTGGCCCGCTGACGCATCCGCACAATCCGGACTCACCGCATGGTTGTAGCCGTTCTGGCTGGCCGCTGCCGTCACCGATGCCATGACGTTGACCGTGGTGGTGTCCAGCTCATCGGCACGCTTGAGTTGCTGCGCGCCGGACAACGCGGCCAGGTCTACCGACTTCTGCAACTGCCGCTGACTGTAGAACAGGAAGCCGACATCGATCGACACCAGGGCACCGATGGCCACGGTGGCAATCAGCACGGCCGCCATCAGGCTGACGGCGCCGCGCTGGCGACGGATGCTGGCACGCGCAGGCATGACGGGCGGCTACTGTCCGTTCATTGGCTGCTGGCTGCCGGCGCCACCGCGCAACGGACTGCCCGTGGCCATCGTGGTGAAGAACTCCGGCAGCGGATGCGTGAAGCTGCGCATGTAGCGTGCGTAGCCGAGCGCGGCCTGATCGCCGGTCAGCGGCTGCATCGGCCCGGCTTGCGAGCCATCGCGTTGAATGTCGAGCAGTGTGCGCGTGGTCTCGCCCACCGGCGCGTCGCTCGCGCGCGTGGCGCCAGGCGCCGATGGTTGCTGGGCCATGACGGGCGCGGCGAGCATTGCCACGACAAACAGGCCATACCGAATGCGATTCATGGATTGGCTCCTGCATTGAGCGCCACGGCCTGCGTGGACGCATGGTCCGGTATCGCTTGCGGATTGGCGCGCGGCGCTGCCTTGTCGCGTATCTGCGCGGCTTTTGCGACACGATCCGCTTCCTTGCGGATGGCCGTGCGCGTGGGTTCCGGCATGGCAGCACGCTGCATCATGGCGGTGGCCTCGCTGCGCTTTCCCGTGGCCAGCATCCACACCACCGCGTTGCTGACGGCGCGCGGATTGTTCGCATCGAGTTCGAGCGCCTGCATGACAGGCACGCGAGCGTCCTGCAAGGCGCCGCCACGCATCAGCGCATATCCCAGGTCATTGGCAATCTGCGCATTGACCGGGTCGAGCGCAGCCGCCTGACGCAGTTCCACGGCCGCGCGCATGAAATCGCCCTGGCGACCGAGCACGAGACCGATGCCGTGGCGCGCGCGCGCAGCTCGGTCGGTATTGAGCAAGTCGCGGTAGGCCTGCAGGGCTGCATCGTCCTGGCCGGTCTCGCGCAGCGCGTCAGCCCGCAATACCTGTAGCGCCGTGCTGCTGCCGAAGCGTTGCTGGAACGCATCGATATGGGCCAGCGACGCGTAATACATGCCTTCCTGCTGCATCTTGCCGATCAGGCCCAGGTAGACATTCTGGTCGTTGTACTCGGCGCGCGCGGTCTTTTCCTGCAGCCTGGCCAGATCGATCTGCGCATCAGCCTGTCGCGCCAGGGCGTCCGCGTTGCCCGGCATGCTGGAACAGCCGCCCATCAGGCCCGTTGCCGCAAGGAGCGAAACCGTCCACAGGCGGCGGGATGTCATCGTCATCAGTGTCCTCCGTTCATGCGTGCCAGCATCCGGATCGCGCCCAGGATGCCGGGGCCCGCGGTCAGGATCAGCAGCACGGGCAACAGGCTCACCACCATCACGGCCGTCATCTTCACCGTGAGCCTGCCGATCGTGTCCTTCATGCGCGACTTGCGCGCAACCTGCAACCGCTCGCCGAACTGGCGCAGCGGCTCCTGCACCGCGCCGCCATGCTTGTCCACCTGCGTCAGCAGCGTGATCAGGCTCTTCAGGTCTTCGTCGTCGAACAACTTTCCGATGCGCAGGAGCGTCTGCTCACGCGAGCGGCCCGACGCGAACTGCTGGTTAGCGCGCTGCAGCTCCGGCCCCAGCACTCGCAGCATCGTGCCGAATTCGGTGACGATGATCTGCAGACTCTGGTCGATCGACAGGCCTACACCTTGCAGCAGACGCAGCATGTCGATCAGCACCGGCAGTTCCTCGGCCACCTGCCTCTGGCGGACGGTCGCCCAGCGGCGCAGTGCCATCTTCGGCAGCAGGAATGCCACGGCAAAGGTGGCGAACGTCCAGGCGAGCGCATGCAACGTCGGGCCATCCACGCGCCAGAGCAGTACACCCGCCGCCAGCGCGGCAGGCACCAGCAGCCGCAGGCCACCGAATACCGCGCGAAATTGCACGCCATAGCATCCGCATTGCTCCAGCAGCCGGTGTTCCTCGGCCGTCACCACGGCGCGGCCGATGCGCGATTCCAGCCAGCGCTGGTTGAAGCGTTCGCCAAATGCTTCGCCAAGCCTGCCGCCGAGCGTGGTGGGGGAGGGCTTCTGCGGTGCAAGGCCCGGTTGGGGCGATGCCTGCGCCAGTGCTGCGGCAGCCGCTTCCGCGCGTGCGGACATCTGCGGTGACGCAGGCATGGCCGCCTCGGTCGACGCAGGCGGCTGCGGCTGGCCCGTCGATGCGGCGCCTTGCGCCGCGTGCCGCTGAAGCGCGGCATCGATGGTGCGCGCGGCGGCGCGCCGATGCCACCACTGCCGTACCAGCGGCCATGCCAGCACCAGCAGCGCGGCAGCGGCCGCCGTCAGGCTTGCGGAGATCAGCGAAGTCGTACCGATCTGCATGGCTGTTTCCCCCTAGATGGACTTCGCCAGCCGGTACAGCATCAGAACGCCCACCACTTCCAGCCCCGCCGCCGTCAGCAGCATCGCGCGGCCGCTTGGGTCCTTCCACATCAGCATGATGTAGCCGGCATTCATCATGAACAGCCCGCCCGCCACCACCAGCGGCAGCAAGCCAAGTACCCAGGCGGACAGCCGCGTCTCGGCAGACAGCGCCAGCAGCTCGCGCTGCGCTTCCTCGCGGTCACGCATGAACGTGGCGGTGCGCTCCATCACCACGTCGGCGCGGCCGCCATAGCGCTGCGAAAGCCGGAGCACCGACGACACGATGACCAGCTCGTCCAGGTTGTAGGCACGGCCCATCTGCAGCACGGCCTGATCGAGTTCCTTGCCGGCGCGTTGCAGATGGATGGCCTGCACCAGACACTGGCGCAGCGGCGGTTCGGTATTGGCCACGGAATTCTGGAACGCGGCGGGCACGCTGCTGCCAATCGTCATGAGCCGGACCACGCCATCGAGGAACCCTGGAAGCTGGCGCAGCATCTTTTCCTTGATACGGCCGATGCGCAGCCACAGCAGGAAACCGGCCACGGCAACGCCAACTACGAGCATCGCCACGGCCCCGATCATCCCGCCAGCCGCCGCGCCGGCAAGCGTCGCGCAGAGCACGGGCGCGCCCCAGCGCAGGCAGGTGCCGCGTGTCGGCGTGATATCCGCGCGCCGCATCAGGTCTGCCCAGCGCCGGCGCAGATCACGCACATGACTTTGCGGCGCCGGCTCAGCGGTCGCGGCGTAGCGCGCGCGTACCTGATCCGTCTGCGCGGCCAGGTGCGCGCGCGCATGCTCGGCATCGGCGCGGCCGCGTGCCGATGCCAGCATCAGCAGCCCAAGCCCCAGCAGGATCAGGGCAAACGCGGCAATGAAGAGGCTGGCGCTAGAGATCAAAGCGGTCGTCCAGTCCGAAATTGGCCGGGCGCATGCGCGCAAGTTTGGGCGAATGCGGGAGGATGCCCAGCGCGTGCCAGCGGTCGCCTTCGGAGCCGTCGGCGTTCGGTACCGGCTCGTGGCGATACAGCTCCTGGGTGGAAATAATGTTGTCGCCCAGCCCGGTGACTTCGGTGATCGACAGGATGCGCCGGCGTCCGTTCGACAGCCGCCCGATCTGCACGATGAAGTCGACCGCGTTGGCAATCTGCCGCCGCAGGCTCACTTCGCTGCCTTGAAAACCCGCAAAGCCGGCCAGCATTTCCAGACGGTACAGGCATTCGCGCGGGCTGCTGGCGTGGATGGTTCCCATCGATCCATCGTGGCCCGTACTCATGGCTTGCAGCATTTCCAGTACCTCTCCGCCACGCACCTCGCCAACGATGATGCGGTCCGGCCGCATCCGCAGACTGTTGCGCAGCAGATCGCGGATGGTGACGGTGCCCGTTCCCTCGAAGCCGCCCGGACGGCTTTCCAGCCGCACTACGTGCGGGTGGTTGAGCGCCAGTTCGGCAGTGTCCTCGATCGTGATGACCCGCTCGGTGGGCGGGATGAACGTGGCCAGCGCATTCAGCAGCGATGTCTTGCCGGAACTCGTACCGCCGCTGACGAGGATGTTGCAGCGGGCGCGCACGGCTGCCTCCAGCAGCTCGGTGATCTCCGGGCTCATGGTGCCCAATGCCTGCAGATCGACTGGCGTCAGCGGGTCCTTGCGGAACTTGCGGATCGAAACCACCGGGCCGGCCAGTGCCAGCGGCGGAATGATGACGTTGATGCGCCCCCCGTCCGGCAGGCGCGCGTCGACCATCGGATTCGATTCGTCCAGGCGCCGGCCGATTGGCGCGAGGATGCGGCGCACGATGCGCAGCAGATGGCCGTTGTCGGCAAAACGCACCGGAATCCGCTCCAGCACGCCATGCCGTGACACGTACACGTCGAGATGTCCGTTCACGAGGATGTCTTCGACCGCTACGTCGTGCAACAAGTCCTCGATCGGCCCGAAGCCGGCCAGTTCCTTTGTCAGCGCTTCGGAGATCTGGTGCAGCTCTGCCTCGTTGATCGGAATGCGGCGCAGTCGCGTGAAGCTTTCCAGCTCAAGGTCGACGAAGCGCTGGATGGCGGTGCGCGACCAGCGTCCGAACTCCGCGCCAAGCTCCTCGATGCGAGTCAGCAGGTGTTCGTGCGCGGCTTCCTTGATCTTGTGGAATTCCTGCGAGACAGGGAACGGCGCGGCGGTATTGTCCGAGAATTCGATCGCTTCGGTCATGTCAGTTCCCCGCCCGCGCGGTGCGCGCAACACGCAACGCGTCGGGCAGTTTCTCCTTGATCCGGGCCAGGATGCCGCGCTCGGGCACGTGCCCCGCGCGATATCCCAGCCGCTCCATCAGCGCGCCCACGGCACGCACATAGGGGTCGGCAGGCGTAGCGTCGGCCAGGACCACACCGCGGTTGGCGGCCTGGATCAGCGCCGCGCGCCTATCGGGCAGCGTGTCGACCGAAGCCACGCCGACGCGCTCGGCAATCTGCGCGGCATCGACACCGAGGTCCGCCTCGAAGCGCGACACCACCAGATGCAGATCGGGCCGCTCGATCTCGCGCTTCTTCAGTTCCTGCAGCAGTTCGGCGGCGGAGACAATCGCGCCCACGCTCTGCTCGACCACCATCACCACCGAATCGGCCGCCTTGACGATCTGCGACATGAACTCGGCATTCGAGAAGCCGCCCAGGTCGATCACCTGCAGATCGAAGAACGCGCGCAGGCGGTCCATCAGTGCCAGCGCTTCAGAAAACGAGACGTCACGCAGTTCGGAAAGCGTGGCCGGCAGCGGCAGCACCGACACGCCATTGGCATGGCGCGCAAGCGCCGTATCGACGAACACCTGGTCAAAACGGCGCAGATTGCGCACGGCCTCGACAAAGTGAAACTCGGGCGCGATGTTCATATGCAGCGCACCGTCGCGCGCGGGCAGGCCAAGATCGAGCAGCAATACCTCGGCGTTCTCGCGCCGCCGCACGGTAGCGGCCAGATTGACCGCCAGGCTGGTGACGCCCACGCCGGGCCGCGCCCCGAGCAGCGCGACGATCCTGCCGTGTCGCCGCTCGGGCATCACGGGCCGCACCTGCGCGCGCGGCACCATCAGGCGCCGCACGGCGGTGGCGGCCTGGGCAGGTGCGCCGCGCAGGTCGATGAAATCGCGCACCCCGGCGCGCAACGCGGCCAGCATCGTATCCGGATCGCCGGCATGGCCCACGGCCACCAGCGGCAACTGCGGGTACAACCGTGCAACCTGTTCGGCCAGCCGTGCGGAAGCCTCGGCTTGCGAGGCCGAGAAATCAAGAAAGACCAGCCCTGGGCGCAATGACGCGATCTGCTCGACAAAGGCTTCCTGCGCGCCCTCTTGAGACACCAGTGTCCCGACGCCGCCGAGCGCCTGGTCCAACCAGCGCCGCAGATCCTCGCGCGCGGTATTCAGCAGGAAAGCATCCATCGGTGTGACTCGCTCCATCAGCCGCGCTACCGCGAAAAACCGGGCAGCGTCGGATCTGCATACTCACCCAGCACAAAGCGCCCCCATACGTTCGGGCTGGCACTTGTGCGGCCGTCTTTGGCTACGTTCGCCGCAGCCTGTGAATCCCTCGCCAACGGCTTCACCAGATGTGGCGTCACCACGATCATCAGTTCGCGGTCTTCCTGGTGGAAGTTCAGGTTCTTGAAGAAGCTACCGATGATCGGCAGGTCTCCCAGAAACGGAATCTTGCTGACGTTGCTGACCGTATTGCGGCTCACCAGACCGCCGATCACAAAACTCTCGCCATCGCCGAGTTCCACCGTGGTATCGGCCCGCCGTGTGACGATGGCGGGCACCGACGCACCGTTGATACTGATGCCGCGCGACGGATCGAGGTCACTCGCCTCGGGTGCCACCTTCAATGCAATGCGCTCCTTCGACAGCACCGTCGGCGACACCGTCAGGCCGATGCCAAACGGCTTGAACTGGATCGTCGTCGTGCCCAGCGCCTGCGGCACCGGAATCGGAATCTCGCCGCCCGCAAGAAAGCTCGCGCTCTGCCCCGACAGCGCCACCAGGCTCGGCTCCGCCAGCACGCGCACCAGACCGTTGCTTTCCAGGAGGCTCAGATTGGCGAAGATGCCTTCCTTGGCCCATGCGGCAACGAGGTTGAACGCGCTGCCCATCGGCAGCGTGCCTTCGAACGACGGCGACGGTGCGATCGTTGCCTTGGTCAGCGAGGTCGGGCTGAACTGGCCGAACGTGAAACCACCGCTGCTCTTGACGAAGTTGAGGCCTACCTCCTTCAGCACGGACTTGCTGATTTCCACGACCTTCACATCGACCTGCACCGTGTTCGACACCGGCACCACGGAGCGGTCGATCACGACGCCGCCCTTGCCGTCCGGACCGGCCACTGCCGCGCGCGCGGTCTGTTGCGTGCGCGCCGCGGTGGCCGCATCGGGCGATTCGCCACGAATGGTCGCGCCCGCCGCCGACATGGCGACATCGGCACCATCGGCATCCTGCTCCACCGCATCGACCTGCACGTTGTAAGTCACCGGCGCGGTGTTGCGGATCCAGACCATCACGTCGGTCACGCCAGGCTTCTTCGCCACCACCAGCACGGTGGGCGACCCATTGCGCTGCTTGAGCAGCAACGCATCGGCAACGGCCGGGTTGCCCACGGCAACGCGTTCCAGCGCCTGGCCGGGGCGAATCTCCTGTTGCGCGCCAGCCAGCAGGCGCAACGTGCGCGCGCTGGCGGGTGTCCTGGTGTCTTGTGCCGCGACGGGGCGCGGCGTTGCCATCGAAGCGGCCATCATTGCCAGCAGCGCCAGCGTGGCAAGTTGCCGGCGCATCCGGCTTGCATGTACACGGACTGTCATCAGTTTGGGCATGCCGTGTGGTCCGTTATTCGATCGCTCGTTTGCCGGCGCGGATCACTTCCACGCCGTTGTTGTTGTCCTGCGCTTCGTGCCGGGGCGCCGCCGAGGCCAGCGGTGTGGCACGCGTGGCTGGCGCTGGCACCGACGCGCGTGGCGCTGCACTGCCAACCAGACCTTCAAGACCGATGCCGGCAACGGCTTTGTCCATCGGCGCACGCCCGGCTTCGGACGGTGCTCCGGCCCGCGCCTGCAACACGGCCGGAGGCTCGGCGAACATGCCGTCGCTGGGTATCGACGTATCGGATGGATTGCGCAGCGCCAGCACCAGACGGCCGGCCTGCTGCGCTAGCGCGAGCTTGCCGACCTGTTCCACCGGCACCGACAGCACCGCTGTCTTGGCGCCCTCGCGGCGCGCCATCATCTGTTCGTTCTGCACCTTCCGTGAGTCATTGACGCTGCCATTGCCGTACGCCAGCACGCGCAGATGCGACAGCAGCAGGCGGGACTGACTTTCGGCGATCTCCTGGCTGTCGCGACGCAGAATCACGAAGACGTCGACGAAGTCGCCCGGCTGCACCTGGTGGCCCACACCTACCACTTCATCCACCGAGACGGCCAGCGCACGCTCGCCGTCCGCGATCTGTCGCGCCAGCCCCGACAGCAGTTGCCCTTCGAGTACCGGAACGTTGGCACCCAGGTTGACCACCGGCACCTGGCCCACCACGCGCGCCGCGTCCTGATAGGCGCCAGCGGGTTCGATCGGGAGTTCCATCACGGCAAGCGCGTCCGCTGTCAGCGGCTTGCCTGCCTCCACCGCGCGCGTGGTCACAACCACGGCATGGGTGGGGACGGTCTTCACGTGAGGGATGGGTACGGACTGCGTACGCGCCACCTGCCACGCCATCAGCGCGAGCAGCCCGGACAGCACGAGCAGGACAACGGCGAGGATCCTTATCTGTTTGCTGCTCATGTGCCCTCAGGTATCTGGAGAGATCTGGACCACAGCGGCGCCGGTCAGCCGGGCGGGCACTGGCACGAAGGGCACCACTGGCAGGATCGTTTGCGTGGAAAGATTGAGCGAGACCCGCACGCATTGCGTACCGGCCGGCGCGGTACAGGCGATGGCCTGGGCCACGGAGCCGGCACCGATCTGCGAAGCAAGATTCGCCGGCAGCGTATTGCGCGCTGTCGTATCGGCAGCCAGCACGCGCTGAGCGATGGTGGTGGCCAGCGTGCCGCCGTTCGACGTCAGCGGATAACGCAGAGCAGCCCGCGCACCTTCCTCGGCGGCGAGCGTCAGGACCTGTTGCAATGCCAGCACCGTGCCGTAGTAGACGATGCCGAGCACCAATGCCAACAGCAGCGGAAACACTATCGCGAACTCAACCGCGGCCACACCGCTCATGCGGCGCCGGTTCGCGCTACACCCTGAAGCCATGTTGGACCCGTTTATCTCATGCGTTGGCGACACACGACACCGCGCTGCGGGCGCCGGCATTGCTACCGGCGCCCACGGCGGCGTGCCCTGCGGGCTCTCGAACTACCTCGATACGCGACTTGGATCCACTCTTACCGTTTCTTGCCTGGCCGTCCCGTGTCATGCTCGCGGCCAGTGCCTGCTGCTACCACTTCCGCCACTGCTTCGGACAGGCGCGCACGCCTGCCGCGCGCTGGCATTGCTGCCAGCACGATGAACCGGTCGATTTGGGTAAGTCAGGTCAACAGGAATGACGCCATGCATGACGCATGGGCGGCCAGCCCCGATGCCGGACTTTCAGTGAGTGATCGCGCGACGGTGGATCAGTTGGTGCCGCCTGCGGACGCTGGTGTGAACCAGCCCGAGACCCGTGTTGCAAGAGATGTGAACCCAGCGCCGAGGTTGGTACCAAGCGATGTGGCACCGGCAACGATGCCCAGGGCGATGAGGCCTACGATCAGGCCGTATTCGATGGCGGTGGCGCCACGTTGGGTTTTGCTATGGCGCGCCAGTTGCTTTTGCATGATTGTCACTCCCGAAAGTGCATATACCCTGCATGGATCTCCAGCGATAAAACCTGACCCCATCCGCTCGCCATCTGATTCCGGAGATAACTCCCGTGGCGCTGCTTTTTTTAGTGTGATGTCGCTGGTGAAAACATTTATAAGACATGCCATGTATCAACCATACCCCCCCTTCGAGCTATGGCTGTCTCAGCTTAAAGTAGGACAGACGTTTGAAACAATGCAGCCCAAGCTTCCGCCATCCGGACGATTTAATACGAATTATTAAAGAGCGCGCAATGAACAACGGGTGTCGTGCGGCAGCCTGCACATAATCGTGCTGACATGCCGCACGAAACGAAATAAAAGGATGCGCTGCGACGGGGTACGGACGACAGCGCACCGTAAAGAAGTCGGGGCGGTTGACAGGGCAAGTCCCGAGGTCTTCCGCGAGAAGGTTTTCAGATCATTGGCGCGTGAGGCCGCCAAGCAGGCCGGTCACCGGCGCCAACGGATTCGCGCTGCTGCTGCCACTGGTTGTGGCACCACCCGCCGCGCTGGTCAGGCCGCTGGTCACCGTGTTGAGCAGCCCGGTGACAGGGGCCAGCGGACTGCCGCTGCCCGGTTTTCCAGCCGTTGTTCCACCGACCGAGCCAAGCAGGCCCGTTACCGGTGCCAACGGATTGCTGCCACCGGTCACACCACCGGTACCACCCGCGCCATTGAGCGGCAGGTTGTTGAGCAGGCCACCAAGCGGGTTGCCGCTCGCACCGCCGGAGCCGTTCAGCAACACACCTGCCGCGGCCACCGTCTGGCCTGTCTGGTTCACGACGCCGCCCAGCGGCGACACGAGCGGGGTGTTGGTGTTGGAAATCGTGCTGCCGGCCGCTGCCACCGTGTTGCCAACCTTCGTCAGCAGGTTGTCGACGGGAACACCCAGGCCGGTTGCGCCGCCCACGGTTTGCGTGGCATTGGTCAGTTGCGTGGTCAGCGGCACGATGGCCTTGCTGGTGCCGCTGGTGAGTTGAGCGACGGGCCCGGCCGACAGCGAATCACCAAGCTTGTCGCCCACGGTCATCACGCCCTGTCCCACGCTCTGCACCAGGCTGCCGGCGGGATTGGTCACCACGGACAACGGGGCGAGCTGATCGCTGCCAACGGACTTGACCAGGTCACCCGCGCTGACCACGGTGGCACCGGCCTGCGTGACGACATTGCCGGTGTTGGCGACGGTCACGCCCACGGGATCATCCACCGCGCCGATTTTGCCCAGGCCATCGCGAACGCCCGCGCCCAGCGTGGCGACTGTCTGCCCCGTCTGCATTACGACATCGCCCGTGGCATTTTTTGCGGCGGCAGGCACCAGCGGCAAGCTCGTGTCCTTGATCTGCTGGCCGATCTGGCTCACCGCATCACCGGTGGCCACTACGGTATTGCCCGCACCTTCCACTACCTTGGCGGTGGGCGTGGTCACCGCCGTCGGTTGCGGATTGTCGATGCCCGGATTAGTCGGCGTGCCCGGCGTGGTGGGGCTGGTGCCACCGCTCGAACCACCCGAGGCGCAGCCGGCCAGCAGGGCAACTACCGCGGCGCAGGTAATGGTGGCCACGTTAGTTGGGCGCATCGGCTTCGTTGCGTTCATGTCCTGATCTCCTGTTGGTGTTCTATTCGAATCCGCAGTCTTCACGCTTGTGCGCCGCGACCCAGTCGGCGACATGGTGGGTCCAGCGTGGTCGCGGACAGATAGCGCAAGCGGTATGCCAGGCTCAATCGCGTGTTCGATGCGAGCGCCGCAACGGCACATGGCACCACCGCGAATGCGTTACAGGACAACGCTTTCAGGGTTTCGGCCGGGGGCTGTGGCAGGGCGGGACGATGATGGGCGCGATGGTATTCCGGTGTTACGTGCTACGTAACGTGTTCCCACCGATGTTCCCGTGACGTTTCCCCGGCGCGCGTGACGCCCGAGGGCGGAACGGCAGGCGCGGACAGGGTCCGGCGCGTTC
>DAIOET010000075.1:0-14435 GCA_036746135.1 Cupriavidus sp. | reverse complement strand
GGCGGAACTGCATGACCATCGCCTCGGACGCCATCGTGTAGCACGCTTCGGCCACGGTGTCGGGTAGTGACTGCCCGTTCATGACCAGCCAGCGCACATAGCAACCGAGCAGTTCGAAATTGGCGCCGAGCTGACGCAGCACGCTGGCGGCATAGATCTGGAAGTTGGCTTCGTTGCGCGCCATCAGTTGTTCCAGGTGCGCCGGGAAGGCAGCGCGGAATGCCTGGATCGGATTCTGGCGCGGGCGCCGCGCCAGGTGTCCGCGCAGCAGGTCCACCGACGCGCGCAGCAGGGCATCCTCGGTCATGGCCGGAAAGCGGCGGCGCACCACTTCCGCCTGTGGAAACATTGCCACGCCCCACATGGTTTCATGCGCGGGCATGCGGAAGATGGCCAGGTAGTCGTCGCCGCTGGCGGTGTGGTAGCCGTCGTGATGGTAGTAACCCACCGCCGTCGCCTCGGGCACCAGCGCATCGATCGCGATGCACGCTCGTGCATGCTGACGCCGGTATGCGCCGGCGGGCTGGGGCAGTTGGTAGCTGTCTACCTCCAGCAGCACCGCGTTGCCACGGTTGGTCTGCGCGGCAACGTGCGCTTCTAGCTGGTTATAGGTCGACAGTTCGTCCTTGACGATGCCGTACAGCCGCTCGAGGTCGGCCGACGGGATGTTTGACGAAGTGAACTGGTCCCCTTCGAAATCCAGGGTGACCGTGAACGGCAAAGCTGCGACGGGTTCGAAGTCCCATCCATGCAACAGTTCAACCCAAAGGTCGATGTGGCGGTTGGCATGTGACCATACCGGATTTCCACCATGCAGCGCGTGCGCGCCGCCGCGTGTGCGTACAGCCTTGCCGTCTCCGTACATTTACACGTCTCCCAGCGTCTCACGCACCGGTTGCGGCCACTTCGCGGGGTCGAGACCGTGGTGCTTGAGCAGTGCCAGCACCAGCCGTTCAATGCCGAATCCCACACAACCCGTATGCGCCACACCGCCATCGGCCAGGCCGATATGCCAGAGCGCGCCGAAGTGGTCGATGTGGTAGTTGAAACTCATGCAGGCCGTGGGCGGCGCGCCATCGTTGACCGGAATCAGCAGCTCGAACTTGAGTTTCAGTTCGCGCTGGCTGTCGGCCACGATCTTGCCGCCGCGTCCGAAGAAAGGATCGTTGGCGACGTCGACCTCCACCGGTAGCTGCAACGCCTCGGCCAGGGCTTGTCCGCGCTCCATCCACAACTGGCGGAACGCGACGATGCGCTCGGGCGAGCCCAGGCACACGTATTCGCGCTGGCGAAACAACTGCATGCGCGTAGGCTCCAGCGACGGCTCGTGCCGGTAGCAATACGACAGCACGTCCACCACCTTGCCTTCGCTGGGCAACGGACCACGCTTGGCCACCACCGGGTAGATCGGGTAGCAGGCAGCGGGCGTCAGCACCACGCCCGTGAATTCCTGCTGGTCGGTCCACTCTTCCTTGTCTTCGATCCTGGCGAGCAGACGGCGATGCCCGCGGTCGTCGCCGCAGAAGCTGTGAATCGTGCCCGCCAGTTGCGGAAAGTTCTTCAGGTATTCGCTGGTCTCGAAGTCCTGCCGGCCCATCGCGGGCGGAAAGCGCAGGACTTCGGCGTGCTGGTCCACGCCGATTCGCGTGATGGCCGCGTTCAGGCCATCGGCAATGCTTTCGAACTGCGCGCTGCGGCCATACAGGCCCTTCACGCCGGTTTCGATCAGCAGGCCAGCGGCCAGCAACCGCTCCAGGTAGGTCGGCCCGACCGCGGTTTCGGCTGCGCCGCCGCCCGGCGCCGCCTCAGTCAATGCATGGGCGTCCATAAGTGGTTCCTCACGAACGGTCGGCCAGCAACAGATTGGCCGTGTTGGTCTGGATGCGATCGTTGTTGATCATCAGCGGTGCGGACCACAGGTCGCGCAGATGGCGGCCCAGGCTGAACGGCGTGCCGTGCTTGTAGCCGGCCATGCCGCATACCAGCAGTGCCTGCTGTACGACTTCGAGCGCGGTCGTCGACATGGCCGTCTTCAGTCCGTTCATCTCCGCCGCGAGCGCGAACGCCGCCGGCACCGATGCGCCCGCGTGGCGCGCGCGCTGGCGCTCAAGCGCCATGTCGATGCGTGCTTCCATCATCTGCAGCAGGCTGACTGCTTCGGCCACGCGCGGTGCCGACGGCGGCAACTGTCCGGGGCGCGCGCGCGCCTGACCCTGGAAGAAGGTCTTGGCACGCGACACCGCATCGCCGGCAATGCCCAGCCACAGCGCACTCCAGAGGATGTGCGAAACGGGCGTCATCGTGGTATCGGCAATCTCGCCGAACGGCACCGGCAGCACCTGGTCCACCTGCCCCGTGGCCTCCAGCCGGAAGCCATTGCTGCACGTGCCACGCATGCCAAGCGTGTCCCACGTGTTCAGGCTTTGCAGCGTGTAGTCCTGCTTCAGCGCGCAGACCAGCACCTGGTCTGACGGCGAAGCATCCGCATGGCGGCGTGCCGTGATGAGGATGCCGTCGGCATGCGCGCCGTAGGAGATCGTGGGCGCCATCTTCAGCAGATGGAACCGGTCGCCTTCCACATTGACGGCGCAGCCACTGTTGCGCAGTGCGCCACCGATGGCTTCTTCGGACGTGGCCGACGCCAGCAGCAACTGTTCGTTGGCCACGCGCGCCAGCAATTGCTGATGCCAGGGGCTGCCAGTGCCGTGTTCGAGCAGGCAGGCCACCTGGATCTGGTGCATCGCGTAGATCATGCCGGTGGATGCGCACATCTCGCCCAGCACGCGGCCGATGGTGGCCACCGTTGCCAGCGATGCACCGCTGCCGCCCAGCACGGCCGGCACCATCGCGCCAAGCAGGCCGTGCTCGCGCAGCACCTCGAACGCTTCGTGCGGGAATCGCGCTTCCTGATCCACGGCGTCGGCAAAGCGCTGTGCCACGGCAGCGGCTTCGCGCGCGGCCGCGATCAATTCTTCACCGGCGATGGCGCCGGCACCGGAATTGGCATGGGCCAGCGATACCCTGGCGGTGTTCATGCGGCCTCCTGCTGGTTGCGAATCGTCTCCACGGCCGCCGCCAGCGAGTCCACGCTGCGGAAGAGCTGACGCGTCAGCATCTGGTCCGGGATTTCGATGTCGAAGGCGTTTTCCAGCGCCAGCATGACGTGCACGGTGGCCAGCGACGACAGGCCCGCCGCATAGAGGTCATCGTTGTCGGCCAGCGTGGCCAGCGGCACATCGAGTCGCGCCACTTCACCGAGAATATTGCGGATGGTTGACTTCATTCGATCTCTCCGATTCGTTGACGAGCTCCATTCCATGTTCTTTGCGCGATGAGCTCGGTGCGATGTCGCACCAAACCGCGCGCTACGGTTATCGGGCGCACTCAATACGCCGCGGCGTAAGTTCAGCCGCGCAACGCGGTGCGCACGAAAGTACGTAGGTCAGGCTGGAGCGGCCAGTGCCGGATGTCGTCGATATCGAGCCAACATTTCAGATCGACGCCATGACCGGCCCATGCCCCTTGCGGGGGGCTGACTTGGGTCATGGTTGCGTAGCGGTTCCCGAGCGTCTGTTGGGCGCCGCACACAGATCCGCCCGGCGTGCGCGCCGCCAAATCGGGGCCCCGCGGCGCATCTCGCGCGTGCGAGAGTCCGGTTGCGTGGCACGCGCTTGCGGCGTGCGATGGCATGCGTGGCGCCATCGATTTTGGCGCGCCAACCGCTCGTGCACGCCGGCATCCATCCCGAAGCATGAGGCCGGAGGCCGGCGGATGGATGACCCTGCACGGGCCGCATGGTCGGCGCGAGCGCGCCAGTGCTGGTGCCGCGGTTTTGACACGGCCCGTAATGCAGGGATGAGGTGCCGGGTCCGCATGCGTCTTCTGGTTGATACTGTCTTGCGCGGCGATTCGATATGTTCAATGCAATGGTCGCTCACCAAGTGAGCGGCCATTTCAAAGCCCGCATGGTCCCCCGGTCGGCGGGCTTCTTTTTTGGGCCGGCCGGTGAAGCGGGTACGCAAGACGTTACGTGAAAGCGCGAATGGCGGACCCTGCGCGGTCAGGGAACCGGCGTGCGGGTCAATGCGACGAACATCGCGCGCGCGGTATCCAGATGCCGGCTCGCTTCGCGTTCGCCGATCTCGCGCGCCGCCGTGATGGCGGCATCCTCGGTGGCAAAGCACCGTCCGTGCAGTTCGCCCCGATACAACAACGGCCCGCCAATGATGGCGAGCCGTATCTCATAGCAACATGCCCATTTGCCCCGGCCCTCGCGCACGGCAAACCCGTGGACGACCAGGATATCCAGACTGCGTTCCATACGACCCCCTGCTCCCCGCGGCGGCCGGTCTCGCCAAGGCACCGGCTTCTGACCGCGGGCAAATCCAGCATAGTCGTATCAACGCGCGAGCGCCTTCATCCGATGGCAGTAGACCCATCGGGACTTACCCGCGCCGCAGGGATGAACCGCGATATCGGCGCCGCTTGCGCGCCGTGCGGATGCAGGGATCTCAGCAATGACAGCGCACTGCGAGGAAAGCACTGGCCACCGGCCCACACCAGCGTGGCGGCGGCACAGACCAGTTCCACCGGCGCCGGTACGGCCAGGCAGCCGTTGGCACCCAGCAGCGCGGCATGGGCCATCAGCGGGGCATCGAGCGCATCGGACAACACCAGCCAGCGCCGTGGCGCCAGCAGTGCGAGCACGCGGTCCAGCAGCGCGCGCGGATCACCGGGTACGCCGCTGCAGTCGACCAGCGCCATCTCGACCGGCCGCTCCGGTAACGGCTCGGCTGCGTCGGGATTTTCAATCGAGGACATGCGCGCGCCAACGGGATCACCGTCGAGCAGCCATTCAGGCCCGTGCCAGCGAACTGGTGTCGGGATGTCCTGCCCCTCCATGCGCCGCGCAAGGATGCGGCACATCATTTCATTGCTGGCGATGAGATAGGTCGTCATCTGAATGCCATCCGCGCTTGTCACGCGTCTATCCGCAGGGTGTGGTGCACCGGCGGGGCGCCCTGGTTGGGCGCGTCGTATTCTTGTGGAAATGATGGCGATGAGGGTTCATGCCAGAGATTTCGCTGATCCCTGCGGCTGCCCCCCGGCGCCGGACATGAAATACAAGCTAGCAACCACGGCCGGCGGCCGCCTCATACTTTTGGACGAGGGGCGGGCCGGCGAATGGCGGAGGCGGGCCAAGACCCGCGGGCAATACGTGACTTCTTTTATGCGGCCTCACAAGCCTCCCGCGCGTTCAGGGACGACATCGGGATATGCGTGGGCTTGGCCGGCGCGGGGCCTGGCCAGTTCAAGGTGGCACCGCGCTGCAGCGCCACGTACACAGCCTCACCCTTGTTGCGCACATGCAGGCGCTGGTACAGCGTGCAGGCGTGGGTCTTGGCAGTGGCCACCGATATATTCAGCAACCGGCTGACCGTCTTGATCGGATAACCGCGCGCCAGCAGCGCAAGGACTTCGTACTGGCGTTCGGTGATGTTGAGCAGATGCGCGCCCGCGGCCGGTGTTTCCTGCGGCGCGGCTTGCCCCGGCGCGGCAGCGTCGGCCATGTGCGCCGGCACGCTGTGCAACGGCACCACGATCGGCGCGGCGTCATGGCGGGCGTCGTGGTGCGACAGATCGGCATGACGCGCGGCCGGCAGTTGCGACGGGAAGCATTCGCCCCCGGCCAGCACCAGGCGGATGGCGGCTTCGAGCGCATCGGCCGAACACGTCTTGGCCAGCAGGCCACGCACCGCATCGGGCACACCGGATTCGGGCAGCGACACCGGCAGGTGGTCTGCCAGCACCAGCACGCGCAGCGGCGTCAGACGGCGGCACAGTTCGGCCAGCGTCTGCCAGCCAGCGTCCGTTTCGGCCGGCAGGCCGAAGACGAGCAGATCCGCGTGGTGTGTCCACGGGTCGGGATCATGCAGGCCGGCGGGATCGAGATCGATGAGATCGCCCGGTACATGCGCCTGAGCCAACAGATGGCGCAGACCGAGACGCAACAAAGGGTGTGGCTCGAGCAACAGGATGGTGGCCATGGCCGCTCACTTCTTCTTGGCGCGTCACTCCGAGTCCTAAGGTTCGTGCGGCGCGCTGATTGGAGATGCTCCGCTTATGGCGCGGCTGCATTTCCATACGATCTACATCACCTCCTGAGCCTTGGCAGCGTTTCCCGTCCTGGCTCGCTGCCTACCTGCTTGGGCCCTCCCTCGGAGGATGTAAGACCGCCCCGTGTGCGTATGTAACGCGTTAGATGCTTCTGAATACAGATTCAAATTAAATTGAATTCTGGTGTTCAGCATAGGCAGCACGCCTTGCGAATGCAAGTTGGTGCTGCAGCGCAACGGGTTTTCCCTCGGTTGTATAGCAATGCCTGTACAGACATATGGCAACTGCCCTGCAGGCCCCGAACGATCGTTCGATCGGGTCAAAAGTGACCCGAAAATCTCTATGTTGCAACGCACTAAAGTCGGCCGGCGGCATGCCGTCAATGCGAGGGCAGATTTCCCGCCCATACCAGGGTCAACTTGAGAGAAGAGTTCAACACATGCTTTCCTCGCTTCGCGCACGTATCGTGGCCCTATCCGTGGCCATCGTGATCGTGGCGCTGGCAGCCAATGCCATCGTCAACCAGTTCGTGGCTCGTACCTACAACAACGAGGCCATCGACAACAACCTTGCCGCCGTGCAGACCGGGCACGTGGATGCCATCGCGGCATGGGTCTCCAGCCACACGCAGATGATCGAATCACTGCAGGAAGCCGCGCTGCAAGACGACCCCATTCCCGCGCTCAAACTTGTTTCGAACGCGGGCGGCTTTATCAAGACCTACGTGGGTTATCCGGACAAGAGCCATCGGTTTTCCGATGCCGCCGGCCTGAAGCCTGACTACGATCCCACCGCGCGCCCCTGGTACAAGCAGGCCGTGGCCGCGGGCAAGCCGATCGTCACGCCGCCTTATATCGCGGCCAGCAGCGGCAAGCTCGTGGTGACCTTTGCCGTGCCGGTGATACGCGACGGTGTCGTCAAGGCGGTGATCGGCGGCGACGTGGCGATGGATGCGGTGGTCGCCAATGTCCGCTCGATCCATCCCACGCCTGCCAGCTTCGGCATCCTGGTGGCACGCGACGGCAAGATCGTCGCGCACCAGGACGACAAGCTGACGCTGAAGCCGATTACCGATCTGGTGCCTGCACTGGACGGCGACAAACTCGGCGCGCTGGTCTCGGCCACCACGCCGATGGATGTGAGCATCGGCGGCGCCGCCAGACTGCTGCGCGGCCGCGAGATTCCGGGCACCGACTGGGTGGCCGTGATTGCGCTGGACAAGGCGGAAGCCACCGCGGGCATGCGGTCGGTGCTGATTGCATCGTTGATTTCGCTCGTCGTCGTTGCCTGCGCGGCGGCGGTGATCGTGGCGGGCGTGACGGCCGTTTCGTTCCGCCGGCTATCCGGTATTCGGGATGCCATGATGGCAATCGGTTCCGGCGACGGCGATCTCACGCGCCGCCTGGCCGCCGAGGGTACCGATGAAGTGGCGCAGATCGCGCGCGCCTTCAATGCGTTTGCCGACAAGCTCGTGCATGTCATGCGCCAGATCCGCGATGCGAGCGAATCCGTGCACGTGGCTGCAAACGAGATTGCGGAAGGCAATGCCGACCTGTCGCAACGCACGGAATCGGCGGCAGCGAGCCTGGAGCAGACCGCCGCATCGATGGAGGAGATCACCGCCACGGTCGGGCAATCGGAAAGCTCGGCCCGTCAGGCCGACGAAACCGCCACCCAGGCGCAACAGGTTGCGACGGACGGCGGCAATGCGATTGCCGGCGCCATCGAAACCATGAGCGATATCGAACGCGCCGCGGTCAAGGTATCGGACATCATCGGCGTCATCGAAGGCATTGCGTTCCAGACCAACATCCTCGCGCTCAACGCGGCCGTGGAAGCGGCACGCGCTGGCGAGCAAGGCCGAGGCTTTGCGGTGGTGGCGGGCGAAGTGCGCGCGCTGGCCCAGCGTAGTTCGCAGGCGGCCAAGGAGATCAAGACGCTGATCGAATCCACGGTGGGCAGCGTGAATGCCGGTTCCGGCCAGGTGCGCCTGAGCGGAGAAACAATGCGCGAGATCGTGGGCAATGTGGGCCGCGTCACGCAGATCATCTCCGAGATCACGAGCGCCGCGCGCGAACAGACACGCGGCATCCAGGAAGTGAACGTGGCGGTCAGTCAGCTGGACCAGATGGTTCAGCAGAACGCCGCGCTGGTGGAGCAGTCGACGGCCGCGGCCGCCGCGCTGCAAGGACAGGCAGCGACACTGGCTGAAGTGGTGCGGACCTTCCGACTGGATTGATTCCAGTCCGCGAGGGCCCTGGCGGCGCTCAGGTTCCTCGCGTCTGCTTCTGCGTGACGCGATCGTGCACCGCGCGGCAATGCCGCACGAGGTTCGGTCGCGTCAGCACGTATCGCCGCAACGGCGTATCGATCTCGTAGTAATAGATATTGGCGACAAAGCCGTAGATCGCGGCATCGATCGACGTGGGCTGCTCGCCGAACACGAAGCCTTCCTCCCCAATCAGGTCCGCCACCACACGCAGGTCTTCGATGCCGCGTGCGTAGACCTGCTCCGGTGCATAGCGACCGATCCCCTGGTAGTAATAGCGCTGGTCGTTGTATTTGCGCGCGGCTTCCAGCGCGTCGGGCTTGATGTCGGGATGCGTGGCGCGCAAGGCGTCGCGGAAAGCCGGCCAGTACCGGTCATCGCGCCAGCGTGAATAGCTCATCGGCCAATACAGGTCGTCTAGCGTACGGCGCACGAGCAGGTCGAGATTTCTTTGCCCCGGCGACAGTTGCGAATCCAGCGTCAGGCCGTATTGCTTGGTCAGGTAGGCGATGATGGCGTCGCTGTCTCCCACCGACGTACTTCCATCCTCCAGGTAGGGCAACTGGCCGCGCGGCGCCTGGGAGGTATCCAGGATATGGCGGTGCTCGAAGGCCAGCCCGCACAAACGCATGAACGCGAACACTTTCAGGCCGAAGGCGTTGTTGTCCGCCACGCCAAAAAGGTCAGGATAGGAGTAGAGCGTTGGCATGGCGTTTGGCTCCTCGGTCGTGGGCGATCTGCCCGCTCGATTCTGACAGACGGCGGCCCTATCGACGACGCCGCCTCGCTATTTCAATTATTTTGAACAACTATGACAGCGATAGCCGACTTTCTCCGGGAAGGCGACCGCTATAGTTCTGCACATGGACAGCGCAGCAACGCAACGAAGCAAACGAAGCGAAGCAGACGCCGCCCTGAATAACCTCAAACTTATTGAATCATTTTTTATACCGGAGAGCACCATGTCGAACGCCAAACTGCAAGTCCTGACCCCGCGCAACAGCCAACTGATCATCATCGACCATCAGCCCCAGATGGCCTTCGGCGTGCAGTCGATGGACCGCCAGACCATGAAGAACAATGTCGTGGGCCTGGCCAAGGCAGCGAAGATCTTCGACGTGCCCACGACCATCACCACCGTGGAAAGCGATTCGTTCTCCGGCTACACCTACCCCGAACTGCTCGACGTCTTCCCCGGCAAGGAAACGCTGGAACGTACCTCGATGAACTCCTGGGACGACCAGAAGGTGCGTGACTCGCTGGCCGCCAACGGCCGCAAGAAGATCGTCGTGGCCGGCCTGTGGACCGAAGTCTGCAACACGACCTTCGCACTGAGCGCCATGCTCGAAGGCGACTACGAGATCTACATGGTGGCCGACGCCTCCGGCGGCACCACCAAGGAAGCCCACGACTACGCCATGCAGCGCATGATCCAGGCCGGCGTGGTGCCGGTGACCTGGCAGCAGGTACTGCTGGAATGGCAGCGTGACTGGAAGAACAAGGAAACGTACGACGCCGTGACGGGTCTGGCCAAGGAACACTCGGGCGCCTACGGCATGGGCATCGACTACGCCTACACGATGGTCCACAAGGCCGCGCAGCGCACCGCGACACCGCATGCGTCGATCGCTCCGGTGCATGCGCCGGTGATCGAGCACTGAATCACCGATCCACTTCCGTAACCAACCGTAAGGGCGCGCGAGGACCACTGCATGTGGCGCTCGCGCGCCCAAGTTCTTTCCGCTTAATTTATTCGGTGGATTAGTAGTTGGGGTTCATCAGGCGAATGGAAAACTCATTCGACGAATGATGCCCGTTTGGCGAATGTCGGCACGCGATGCGCCACGCGCGGCGCCTCTCGGCACAAGCAGCCAAACGCGTATACCTCGTATACGTATACGCTCATCGCGCTTTTCGGCGTGCCTCGATTGCGCATCCGCGCGCGTGACAAACGGCATCGCAGCGGCCCAAGCGTACTCACTGCTGCGTATGAAATTCCTTTTAAATCAATGCCGCAGAAACAGCACTGCATCAGGGAAATTTTCTCGGCCTGGGACGGTTTTTGCACACGATACGGACCCTCTGATCGTGTGCGGTCCAGGCGACGAAACCTGCCCTCGCTGCGCTGGCCACGTTGAGCAAATCCACTGCCCGACAGCATCCACTTCGTCGATGGTATAGCTTTGCTGCATACGGGAAGAATGAGGGTGGTCGATTGCGGGGCGTCAACATTCGTTGGCTGGATTGTGGGCTGGGTTCGCTATCATGCAGTCGCGCTTTGGCTCACTGGCGCTATGCTCCCGGTGGGGCTGCAGGCCGGCTGAAGCCGCTCACGAGTCCCATCAGCCGCTGATGGGGCAGCCGCCGCCGGCCAGGCGGCACAACCGTGTGCCAGTCGTCTCCGCGCCTCCGGCGTCGATCTGATGCGTATGAAGCCTCATGCGCGCCCTAATCGCCAGCTGCGTCATCGGCAACACCGCACTAAGCCCCTGCTTTCCCATGTGCGCCCACTTGCATTAAAATAATTTGCATTGCATTTTAAGGTGCAGAATGCGCCGGTTCAGTTTGGAGACGGGAAGTTTCGGTTGCAAATCAGTCACTTAGGTGACGTTTGCGCACGTGCTGATGAACCGACCTTTTGGGTGATTCTTCGGGGATCTCGATGACGCGAGCCGCACTGCCCGGTTTGTATAAATGATTAATAAAGCACATTCAAGAGGGCGCTGTTGTGGCGGATGATCGCGACACTCTGGCCGCAACCAAGCTGACCCGTACCGAATTTGCGGTGGTGCGCGCCTATGCACAGGGCATGCGCCCGGTGGAGATCGCCAACCGCTACCTGCTGGACCCGGACGACGACGACGAGCTGACCGAGCATCAGGCCGTGCAGCGCATTCTCGCGCTGCGCGACCGTCTGGTGCAGTTCGCCCTACAGCACGACCGCCCGGACATCGCCGAGATGTTCGAGGCACTCCGTGGCCGGTCAGATGCGGGCATGACGCGCCGCGTGGAGGCGCTGTCGTCGATCGAGCAGCTGGGGCAGGGTCGTCCGCTGGCATCGCACCGTGTATCGCTGTGGTTTGGCCCCAATCTGGCCCGGCGGCTGATGGTTGCCGACGTCCATACCATCGCCGACCTGGTGAACCTGGCAAACCGTCACGGCACCAGCTGGTGGCGCCATGTGCCGCGCATTGGCCGCCAATCCTGCGAGACCATCGTTCGCTGGCTTGCCGCACAGCAGGCAGGGTTCGATATCAGGCTGCGGGAGTTCGTTCAGGTACCCGCCGATTTTGTGAAGCGTAAGGCACTTGAAGACGCAGCATTGGGTACGGGCATGCGGTTTCCGGTGCCGCTCGAATCGATGCGCGCGCCTGCCGGGACCAACATTGCCCAGGTAGAAATTGGCGAAGATCTAGGTACGGTCCGCGAGTGGCTGAAGGCCAGCGAATCCTCGCCGAACACCTGGAAGAGTTACCGGCGAGAAGCGGAACGAATTCTATTGTGGGCCGCCCGGCAGGGCCGATCGCTCCGATCTTTGGGTGCCGACGACTTGCGGACTTACGCGTCGTTTCTGGCCGATCCGCAACCGGCCGACTTCTGGTGCGGCCCGGCCGGCCGGCGTGACAGAGTCCATTGGCGACCGTTCGAGGGCCCGCTGCGTACCAGTTCCTGCGAGGCCGCGTTGCGCGTGGTGCGTGTGATTCTGGGCGTGGTGCGTCCGGATGACATCCCTCAGCGCACGCGGCGAGTCAATGTTCGCCGGGACAGGGATCGGGAAGCACCGACCGATGACACCGCCATCCAGACCACGACGGAGTTGTCGGCCACGCATCCGGCCGACCACCAGCTTGTCATTGCCCGATTCCTCGAATGGCTGGCCAGCGATACACCGTCGCCGCGTCAACGCGCGGCCCTCGCTGCAGCATTGCTGATTGCGCGGCACGGACTGCGCGTCGTCGAGTTGCCGACTATTTGTTTCGCGCAGATTGACGCAAATAACGATTCAGGTCGGCTGGCGTGCCATGCGAAGAGTGCGGCGCGCCGAGGGGATATAGAACTGGCCGCCGATGTCTGGCAGGCATTGACGGGCCATTGGCACGACCGCGGCCTGGACTGGCATGCCCAGGCACCGGGATGGAATCCCGACGCGGCACTGCTGGCGCCCATTGATTTTCCGGACACGGAACGGGGCCGTGCCAAACGCGCGCTGGCGTCGGCAGGCTATTCGGCAAGTGGGCTGGACCGGCTGCTTCGGTCCAGCTGGCAACGTTTTTCAGCGGCAAACGGCGACGTGTCGAAGACGTTCACGCCGCGCCAGTTGCGCATCGCCTGATCTCAGAGCAGCGTCTTATCGAGCCCGAACCGCGCCTTGAGTACCTCGAGCAGGTCCTCACGCGCGTTGCGGTCCGTCAATTGCACGTCGAGCATGATTCGGCCGGAATCCCATTCCTTGATCGTGCCGAGCAGCTGACCCGACTCCGTCCGGATCTTGTACTGGCGGCTGATTTCCTTGACCTTGCGTGACTTGCCTTCCTGGGCCTGCTTACGGATCGACTCGACCTCGCGGCTGGACAGTCCATCGTTCATGATGCGCGTGGCCAGTTCGCGGGTGCGATCTTCGCCGGCGATCTTGAAATACAGCGTCAGCTCATAGCCGGCGGCGATACCAATGGCGCTGGGCCGTTCGCGCATGACACCAATGACTGACTCGGGCAGCTTCAGCAGCGCCAACGTCTTGTTCACCGTCCCGGCGGACATCCCGGTCAGCTCGCAGATTTCCTCTTCCTTCAGAACCTTGCCTTCATCGAGTAGCTGGCGCCACGCAATCGCGTTGTCCAGTGCCGACTGATCCGAGCGCTGCTCGTTGAGCAGGAACGACAGCCGGTAGAAATCGAGGTCACTGAGGTTGTCCTCGATAAAGCATTCCATCTCCAGCTTGCCGGCCGACGCCAGGGCACGCTTACGGTAGTGACCGTCGATGAGGATGTAATGCCCCGGCCGGGTCGGGTCTGGCGCGGCCAGGCCGGGCGTTTTCTGCCCATGCGTGGCGATGGATGCGGCGCGTTCCTGTACCACCGCCGGATCGTAGATGCGGCGCGCATTGAACGGGTTGTCGTGCAGCTGGGCAATCGGCACGCGAATCAGCTGGCGCCCATCGGGCGCGGACACCGCACTTTCAGCGCTGAAAGTGGCGGCCGACGCCGCGGCACGTTGCGACTGGAGCAGCCCATTCGGATGTTCCGACAGCGCGGCCTCCGCACGTGCGAACCGGTCGATCGCATCGTTGCGGGTCTTCTCCGCTGCCATGCCGGCGAGCATGCCGGCCTTCAGGCTTTTCAATTTCGTTGCCATTCGTATTACTCAATCAGGGACAGGATTTCGTCGACCATCATGTCGACCTCCTGGATCGCCTCGCGCGCGCCTGGCACGCCGTGAACAGTACAGCCGATCGCCTGGCATTCGCGGAATGCCGAGCGCGAGCCGATCATCGAATTCAGCAGAGGCACATCGCCGTCATCGCCAAGGATTTCGATGGCCTGGCGCGCGATGGATACCCGGCGTTGGACCATATTGGCCATTACGCGGATCTGCAGTGTCTCGTTCTGGACCTGGGCGTGCTGTGCCAGCGTCTTCGCGGCGACCGCGGCCCACAGATCGGGCGGCGAAGGCACGACCGGAATGATCGCCAGATCAGAGATCAGCAGCGCGCTCGAGGGTGCCGCCGAATGCACCGCAGGCGGGCAGTCGACAAGAATGTAGTCGTAGTCGTGAACGAACTTGCGGACCTCGCGGTGCATGGCACCGCCTGAGGGCGCGAGACCGATGACGGAAGCAGGGAAAGGCCTTTCGTCACTGGCTTGGGCCGCCCAGCGGGTGGCCGTGCCCTGTTCGTCCATATCGACCAGCATCGAGCGAGCGCCGCGGAGGCCAAGTGTGCCAGCGAGATGCATGCTGACGGTGGTCTTGCCGCAGCCGCCCTTCTGGTTGAAAACGGTGATGATTTTTGCTGCCACTTGGGGCCTCACTTTCAGCGCTGAAAGCGCGAATG
>DAIOET010000074.1:0-14517 GCA_036746135.1 Cupriavidus sp. | reverse complement strand
TGTGATTCGTAGTAGAGCAGGTTGGGCGCGCCGTTGAGTTCCTGCTCGATCGGCGTGATCACCGAGTCTTCGATCGTCTTGGCCGACGCACCGGGGTAAGTGGTGGTCACCGTGATGATCGGGGGCGCGATATTGGGGTACTGCGCGATCGGCAACTGCGTGATCGCCAGCATCCCGCCCAGCACGATGATCAGCGCGAGCACCCACGCAAACACCGGCCGGTCGATAAAAAACTTCGCCATGAATCTGGCTCCCTAAACTGATTCCTGGATGGGGCGCTTGATCAGCCCTGCTTGGCCGGGGACTTGTCCTCGGCCTTGGCGTCCTTGCCGGCCTCGGGCTTTGCGCCCTGGGCCGTGGCGGCCGATGCCGGCGCGGCATCCGCCGTCTTCGGTGCCTGGAACGGCACGGCCTTTGCCGGTGCGCCGGGGCGAACCTTCTGCAGGCCTTCGACGATCACCTTCTCGCCGCCCTTCAGGCCTTCGGTCACGATCCAGCGGTCGCCGATGGCCTGCGGTGCCTTGACGGGCACGGCGGCCACGTTGCCGTCAGCGCCCACCACCAGCACGCTGGCACCCTGGGCGCTGCGGATCAGCGCGCGTTGCGGCACGGTCAGGGCGGTTTCGTCGATACCCTGCTCGATCTTCACGCGCACGAACGTGCCCGACAGCAGCTCGCGCTTCGGGTTCGGGAATTCGGCCCGCAGCGTGATGGCGCCGGTAGTCGGATCAACCGTCATGTCCGAGAACAGCAGCTTGCCGGTGGCACCGTATTCCTTGTCTCCGGCCTCGGGATACAGATGCACCTTCGCGCCGCCGTTCACGCCCTTGACCTTGCCCGATTCGATGGCGGCGCGCAGGCGCGCCACTTCGGATGCCGGCTGCGTGAAGGTCACCCAGATCGGGTCCACCTGTTCGACGGTGGCAAGCTTGGTGGCTTCACCCTTGCCCACCAGCGCGCCTTCGGTCACCAGGGCACGGCCCACGCGGCCAGAGATCGGCGACGTCACAGTGGTGTAGCCAAGGTTGATCTGGGCGGTGGTGACCGCGGCCTTGGCGGCGGCGATGTCGGCGTTGGCCTGGCCGGCGGCGGCCACGGCATCGTCGTATTCCTGCTTGCTGACCGCGTTCACGGCCACCAGCGGCTTGTAGCGCTCGGCCTTCTGGCGCGCCGAGACGGCATTGGCTTCAGCGCGTTCCAGCTGCGCCTTGGCCGATGCCAGCTGCGCCTGGTACGGAGCCGGGTCGATGCGGAACAGCACCTGGCCAGCCTTGACCTCGCCGCCTTCGGTGTAGTTGCGGGACAGCACGATGCCCTCCACGCGAGCGCGCACTTCAGCGGTACGCACGCCTTCCAGGCGGCCGGGCAATTCATTGACGACGGTAACGGCAGACGGCGTGACAGTGACCACACCCACTTCCGGCGGCGGCATCGCGCCGCCGTTGGCAGCCTTCTGGCCGCAGGCGGACAACGCCAGGACAGCGGCGGTGGCGGCGGCAGCAGCGGCTACGCAACGGATTCGTTGGGACTTCCTCATCGATAACCCCGTGATGGCAATTTGAGATCTGCCGCGCCGCCCCCAACGTTGCGTTGGAAGCAGTCGCGCCCCGGGGGCGGGGCGCGGCGGCCAAAAAGTGATGCTTGAGTCAGGCGGACTTGTGCGGCAGGGCCGACTGGTCACCAGAACTGGTGAAAAAAACGGCTTGGCCGAAGTCCGGACAGGCGCGTAGTATAGATACATTCGCGCATGTATGTAAGTCCCAATTACGAAATTAGCGCAGCACGCAACACTTCGCACCTGTTGTGTGCATTGGAATGTTCAGCCCCTGCGAGCACGATTGTTCCATTCACGGTACGATGCGGCCCGCCGGTGCCATTGAGCAATTTGAATAGAGAAACCCTTCGCCACGCGTGAAACGCGGCGCGGGAGTCAGGAGACCCGGACGGCCACCCACTGGCCCTGGGGAAAGAGGAAATGGTCAGACGTACCAAAGAAGAAGCGCTCGAGACGCGCAACCGGATTCTGGACGCCGCGGAGGCCGTGTTCCACGCCCGTGGCGTGGCACGCCCGTCGCTGGCAGACATTGCCGAGGCGGCAGGCGTCACGCGCGGCGCGATCTACTGGCACTTCAAGAACAAGAGCGACGTGTTTGCCGCCATGTGCGACCGCGTCAACCTGCCCGTCGAAGCGCTGTGCGCGCCAGAGCGGCTGGCACTGCAGGAAGACCCGCTCGGCGGCATCCGCGACATCTGCGCCTTTGTGTTCCGTCAGACGGTGACCAATCCGCAGTGGCGCCGCGTCTTCGAGATCATCTTCCACAAGTGCGAGATGGTGGAAGACAACGGTGCCATCTTCGAGCGCCAGCGCGCATCCCACCAGGATGGCACCGTCAAGATGCGCGAGCACCTGCGGCTTGCGATGGAACGCGGCCAGCTGGCAGCGGACCTGGACCTCGATCTGGCCGTGATGGCATTCCACGCCGCGATTGGCGGCGTGCTGGCCCACTGGCTTTTCTCTCCCACCGATTTCGAACTGAACCGCGAGGCCGAACGCCTGGCGGACACCTTCATCGACACGCTGCGCCTGTCGCCCGCGCTGCGCGTGGGCTACGTGCCGCGCCCGATGGCACCGCTCGATGCCGAAATGGCAGCGTTGTGCGAGCGGCCCCAGACCATCGTCGCCTGATTCCAGTCAGCCTTTCAGTGCCTCGCGCCATCGCGCGAGGAAGGCTTTCTTGCGTAGCGCGTCCTGCGCGGCCAGCAGTCCCGGCCCGACGCTGATCGGCTTGAGCGCATAGCCGAGCCGTTCGGCCAGCGCGTTGGCCGTATGCGAGCTCTCGGTATCGGTGCGGATGGTATAGAGCTGGGATGTGGATTGACCCAGCGATGCCTGGCCTTCGCGCGACAGCAGGTAATCCAGCCACAAGCGTGCCGCATTCGGGTGCGGCGCGCGACGCGCGATAAACGCCACGCGCGACATCACCAGCGTGTAGTCGCGCGGCGCAATCACGCCGATGCCGGCGCCTCGCTCCATCAGCGACAGCGCATAGGACCCCAGCAGGTTGTATCCCAGCACCAGCTCGCCGCTGGCAATGCGCTCGATCATGTCGGCCGTCGACGCCGACAGCCGCACCTGCGCCCGGCCCAGCGCCTGCGCCAGATACCAGAATTCGCTGCCCATGCGCGCGTCCTGCTGCGCCAGCAGATAGCCCACGCCAGAACGCTCGACGTCGTACGTCACCACCCTGGCACGCCATTGCGGCGCGTGTTCCTGCAGCAGTCGCGCCAGGCCGCTGCGGCTGCCCGGCACATGAGCGCCCGCGAAATGCTTGCGGTTATAGACGATCACTGCCGGCTCGAAAGTGGTACCCCAGGCCTCGTCGCGCCAGACCGCCCAGCTCGGCAGCCCCGCGCGCTCCGGCGAGTCATAACGCTGCGCATGGCCATCGTTGACCAGCTTGATCTGCAGGTCCATCGCCGTGCTCCAGAGCACGTCGGCGTAGGCCGAATCACGCCCGGCCTGCGCCTGGCCGAGACTCGCGCTTTCCGCCAGAAAGCGTTCGTGCAGCTCCAGCGTATTCAGGTCCTGGTAGTTCACGCGCACGCCTGGAAATCGCGCTTCGAAACCGCGGATAAGCGGCTGCACCACCTCCAGGTCAGTCGACGCGAAGACCGTCACGGCCCCTTCTTTCTGGGCGCGCGCGATGATCTCGGCATAGTCGCCCGGGTACCCTTCGGGCACACGCGGCGCGGTCTGAGCCAGTGCCGGCAGGCCAGCGGCCAGGGCTCCGCCGGCCAGTAGCAACTGGCGGCGCGTGGCGCGAAAGGACTCCGGAAGCAGGTTGGGGGCGATGGGCACGGAAGACTGTGTGAGGGCGCTGACGTTGACCCTGGTGGCCCGCGGACACCTGCGGGCAGGGCGGGGGTATTATAGGCGCCCGCGGGATGCAAGGGCGCCCGCGCGAGACAAGACAAGAGCGGGCAGAGGAGGTCCGGCATGCGCATCCTGCTGGTGGAAGATGAAGTGGAACTGGCCCGCTGGGTGGCACGCGCACTGGAACAGGGTGGCTTTGTCATCGAGCACGTCGCCGACGGTCTGCAGGCCGAGGCGCGCCTGACGGCCGAAGAGTACGACGCCGTGGTGCTGGACCTGCGCCTGCCCGGCAAGGACGGCCTGGCCGTGCTCAAGTCCATGCGTGGCCGCGACGACCGCACGCCGGTACTGATCCTGACGGCCCAGGACACCCTCGACGAACGCGTGCGCGGCCTGAACCTTGGTGCCGACGACTACCTGCCCAAGCCATTCGCCATTGCCGAACTGGAAGCCCGCATCCTCGCGCTGATCCGCCGCAGCCGTGGCCGCGCGCACCCGCGTCTGCAGTGCGGCACGCTGGTGTTCGACGGCGAGACACGTAGCTTCACGCTGGGCGGTTCGCCGCTTTCGCTGACGCCGCGCGAATCGACGCTACTCGGTGCACTGCTGGCCCGCAGCGGCCAGCCGCTGACCAAGGCGCAACTGCTGGACAAAGTGTTCTCGCTCGACGCCGACGTCAGCCCCGACGCCATCGAAGTGCTGGTCTATCGCCTGCGCAAGAAGCTGACCGGCCACGGCGTCACCATCGTCACGCTGCGCGGCTTTGGCTATCTGCTGGAACCCGAAGCACCCGACACCGCTGCCGCGCCGGAAACACCCAAGGCCGGTGACTGACATGTGGCCCCGCCACCTGCGCCAGCGCGCGCGCCTGCCCGTGCGGCTGTGGTTGCGCGGCAGTCTGCGCCGCCAGTTGCTGATCCTGCTCGTGCCTGCGCTGGCGCTGATGATGGCCGTCGACACCTGGTTCACCTATGGCACGCTGCGCGACGCGGCCAATACCGCCTACGACCGCTCGCTCTACGGCTCCGTGCGAACGATCGACAACGCCATCGGCATGGCCGGCGAGAGCGTGCAGCTCACGCTGCCCGACGCCGCGATGGAAATGTTCGAAACCGCCTCGCAAACGCATGTGTTTTATCGCGTGTCGATGGAACGCGGCGGCAGCATCGAGACCGTCACGGGCTACGACGACCTGCCCCTTCCCAAGGGTGCGCTCGTCAACAACGTGCCACGCTTCTACGACGCCGTTTATCACGGCGACGCCGTACGCATCGCAACGATGGCCCGGCCGATTTATCGCCCCGACGCGAACATGCGGGTCATCATCCAGGTGGCGGAAACCGCCGAGCCACGCGCGGCGCTGATCGGCAATGTGTGGCGCAGCGCGCTGCTGCGCGATATCGCGCTGATCGTGCTGTCGGCGGTGATACTGGTCGGTGGCATCACATACGTGCTCAAGCCGCTGCAACGGGTACGCGACGACGTGCGCGCGAGATCGCCCGAAGATCTCGCGCCGCTGGAGTTCGACGTCGTGCCGGTGGAAGTCCGGCCGCTCGTCGACGCGGTGAACCTGCATGTATCGCGCTCCGAGGCGATGGCGCAATCGCAGATCCAGTTCATCGCCGATGCCGCGCACCAGCTGCGCACTCCGCTGGCCATCCTGAAGACGCAAGCCGAATTCGCCCAGCGGCAATTGCAGATACGGCAGGACGAACCCTCGCGCGAGGCCGCGTCGGAGGCCGTGGGCGGCATCGTCACGCAGCTGGAGCAGGCAGCGCGCCTGACCAACCAATTGCTCGCGCTGGCCCGCGTGCGGCAACCCGCGCGCGAAGGCGCCACGTCCGAAGAAGAAGCCGGCATCATCGACGCCGTGACCGTCGCAGAGCAGGTGGCGCTGGACTATCTGCCGCTGGCACGCGGCAAGCAGCAGGACTTCGGCTGGGAGCGCCCCGCCGATCTGACCCTGCCGGTACACGCCGACGCCGCATTGCTGCGCGAGGCACTGGCCAACCTCGTGCATAACGCGATCCAGTATTCGGGACGCGGCAGCCGTATCACGCTATCGGCGGCGCGAAGGAACGGCCATGCGCTGCTGGTGGTGGAAGACGACGGTCCCGGCATTCCCGAAAGCGAGCGCGAGAAGGTATTCGCGCGCTTCTATCGGCGAGTGGAAAACACCGAGCCGGGGTCCGGACTCGGGCTGGCGATCACGCGCGAGATGGCGGCCAGGTTTGGCGGAAAGGTAACGCTGCGGGATGCCACGCAAGGCAGGGGATTGCGGGCCGAAATGGATTTCGTGCTGGCGGATTCGCAAGCCTGACTTCCCTCTCCCCGGTCTGCACACCGTTTCGCGGGAGAGGAAAGCACGTACCGCGTACCGCTTACTGCCGCATCGGCTTGCTCATCACCGCATCCTTGCACGGGTCTTCACGCTCCTTCGCAGGCACGCGCACCACTGCGTCGAATCCCTTGTCGGGCGAATCGGATTCGATATAGCCCACGCTGAGCACGCGCGCGCCATCAGGCAGCCAGCGCGGCACGCCGATGTCGCGCCGCACATGGCCATTCCCCGCGATCAGCACCGCGCCACGGCTCGCATAAGGACGCAGCGTCTGCGCCATCACCGCATCGCGCGCGGCCTGTGCGTTCAGCATGCCGGGCAGCATCACCTTCGGAAAATGGCCGCAGTGGCCGGCGTCCAGCACGGCGGTCTGCGCCGTAACGATGTCTTCCGGCAGCGCGCCGCCAAGCCCCAATGTCTTCTGCTGGTCCGTCGCAAAGACATCGCCAAAGCCGCCACGCACGATCTTGCCCGCGTCGGCACGCGACAGGTTCGCGGCACGCAGCGGCAGGTTGTATTGCAACGCCAGTGCCACCACGGGCTTGTACAGCGTCCAGTCCCAGCCGCTCTTGCCACCGCCGGCCTGTTCGATCAGATAGTCGGCATCGTGAGGCCGTTCGATGCGCGCCCGGTCGATATCGGCCTGGCGTTCGCGGTCGAACTGTTCCATCGCGATGGCCGGCCGCCATCCCGCTTCCACCGCGCGCGTCAGCGCCTGCAAACGCTGTTGCTGCGCCGCCGCACTGTCATGGACTTCGCCCAGCAGCACATAGGATTTGTCCGCGAACTTCAGACTGATGGCCTGCGGTGTTGCCGGGGGTGCGGTGACGGTCGACGCGCAGCCGGCGGCAAACGCCACAGCGGCCACCAGCGAGAGCAGCGTGAAAGGCTTGAACGGGCGCGTCATGGCTTGGCTGGCTCCGGTTGCGTTTGTGCCTGCGTGGCGCCGGTGGCGCCGCTGGCATTACCGCCAGCCGATGCTTCCGGCACATAGACCATCGAACCATCCTTCATGCGATATGCCACGCCGGCCTTGATGCCGTCGCCGGACCCTACCTGGCCGCTCGCCTGGTAGCGGACGATCTTCTCGCCCTGGCGCGACACGATTTCCATGTTCGGCTTGCCCGGATTGGAAATGATGGTCACGTCGTTGTGCGTAAACGGATTGAGCGGGTTCTGCGCGATGGTCACCAGCAAGGCGGCGATCACCACCAGGAACACGTCGATCAGGTTGACGACCGACAGGATGGGGTCGTCGGCTTCGCTTTCCTCCAGGAATTTCATGCCTCGGACTCCCATTGCGGATGCGACTGGCCCAGCCACACGAGTTCCTCGGCCAGCCAGCGCCGGCGCACGTTGACCACCCAGAACGTGATACTGGCCGCGATCAGCGCCAGTATCACCGCCGAGAACGCGATGGTCAGGTTCTCGCCCACATTCGCCAGATTGCCGCCGGACAGTCCCTTGAGCGCCGGCCCCATCGGGATCATCGTGGCGACCAGGCCCAGCATCGGCGCCACGCGCGAGGCAATGCGCGGCCGCTCCAGCAGCTTGTGCGCGGTCACGTCGAGCGCATCGGGATTGCTGACCTTGTGGCGGCGTGCCCAGGCCACCAGCGGATAGCCGCGTCCCGAGCCGATGGCATGCCGGCTACGCAGCCAGGCCTGCATGGCGAAATCGCCCAGCGCCCAAAACGCATAGAGAAACAGCAAGCCAATCAGCGCCAGCGTCGGGTACAGGAACAGCTGGCCGACGTCATACATCAGGGTTTCAAGCAGGGTAGGTGTCATGGTCAAACAGGATCAGATATATCTATGCGATTAATGACTCATGCGAAAAATATCTATACAACATTCTTCGCCTTAATGAATTCTGGCTCCACGGGCTTCAGCCGCTCAAGCGCCGGCGCGCGCTGATGGCGCCGCCAACGATCGCCGCCGCCAGGGCAATGCCACCGGCCAGCCAAGATAGCACCGGCACGATGGCCGCGGCCGGGGGTTTCCGCTCTTCCAGCTTCATCCCCTGAACCGGTTGCGGCTGCGCTTGCGCCGGAGGCTGGGCTGGCGAAGGCTGCGGTTGCTGCTGCGCGGCCGGTGCCGGTGGCTTCGGGCTGGGCGGCGCTGATTTCGGCTGCGCGGACGCGGCGGGCGCCTGCAGACCGTATCCGGGCGCCGCGGGTGCCAGGGTGTCACGATACGCGTTGAACTGGCGATTGGTGCTGCGGATGTCGTGGCGCTGCGCCAGTTCGTCATACCGTTTTGCCAGCGTCTTCAGCATCGCCGGGTCGGCATGCCAATAGCCCTTGCGCGCGGCTTCGAGCATGCGCTCGATCACCTGCGCCTGTGCTTGCGGCGCGTTGCGCTCGAACCATTCGTTCAGCCCGAGCTTGTGCTTGTCGTTGACGTAGACGTCGGCGAATTCGGTCCACTGATCGTCGCGCACGATCTCCGGCGAGACGGCGGTCCAACCCCAGAAGTTATTCACCGTGTCGAGCACGTTCAGCGCACCGCTGTATCCCTCGGCCTTCATGCCTTCGATCCAGCCCGGATGGAAATAGCGCGTGCGCAGCTCGGTTGCCAGAAAGCTCGCGGCCGTTTCCGTCTTCGCGTTGTTCGCATCGCGCAGATTCGAGATCAACAGCTCCGGGGCCTTGCCGGTCAGATGCCTTACGGCCAGGCCAATGCCGCCAAGGTACTGGAACGGGTCGTCGGTCGTCAGCATGCCGTACAGGTTCGAACTGCGCGCCAGCAACGCGCCGTCCACGCCCTTGAGATTCTCGGCGTAGAGGTTCGCTTGCGGCAGCTTCTCGCCCCAGTATTTTTCATCGGGACCGTATGCGTACTGCATGCGCGACAGATACAGGTTGGCCAGTTTCGCGTCGGCTGCCTTGCCGCTGCCGAACGTATCGGTTGCCAGCGTGGCATCGTTCAGCCCCGTGCCATAGTTGCCCGATTCACTCGCGAAGATGCGCGTGATGGCCAGCCCGTCCAGGCGGTCCGGCGCGACACCGATCCTGGCCAGTTGCGCACGCATGTCCCGCGTGTTCGCCGCCACGACGTTGCCCGGTTCCGGCTGCGCGGCGGCCAGCTTCACGGCCTCGGCCAGCCACTTCATCAGGTTCGGAAAATGATCGCGGTACAGTCCGGTCGCCGACAGCACCACATCGACGCGCGGCCTGCCCAACTCGCTGGCCGGGATCGCTTCCACGCCCACCACACGTCCACCGTCATCCCACTTTGGACGTATCCCGAGCACGGCCATCGCTTGTGCTTCGAGCATGCCCTGATGACGCATGGTCTCCACGCTCCACAGCGAGAATGCCAGCTTCTTCGGCCATTGGCCGTGCCGCTTGCGCCAGTCCGCGATCATCGCTTCGGCGGCGGCCTGACCCGCCTTCCACGCCTCGCGGCTGGGTACCTTCGACGGATCGAAACCATAGAGGTTGCGGCCGGTGGGCAGCGCGTCGGGATTGCGAACCGGATCGCCACCGGTGCCCGTCATCACATGACGCCCGGCCAGCGCGGCCAGCAAGCCCTCGTTCTCGGGGCCAGCATCCAGGCTCGCATACAGTTGCCGCGCCCGTTGCATATCTTCGCGCTGCTTCGCATCCTTGAGCGATTCGAGCGGTGCATTCTCGATGACGTAACGACGCACCATCGCGTAGGGCAGGGACGTCGATAGCTGCGCGTAGTCCACCGCGAATACCTCTTCCGGCTCCTCGGGGAACACGCGCTTGATCCAGTCCTTGCCGAGCATCGCCATGACCGTGTACAGACGCAGACCTTCGTCCTGCGATTGTCCGAACGTATGCAGACCGTACGGCTGCAGCGTGCCGCCAAGTTCATGCAGATGGATGTGCAACGCATCGAGGTAGGCCGCGAATCCGGTGCGCGCGCGCGCCTCGGTCCAACCCATGTCTTCGAACACATGCATGGTCTTGCTGCGTGCGAGGATGTCCGCGGCCAGGGTGTCCTTCACCGCGCCTTCGTCCTGCGCCAGGTAGGCGTGCAGTTGATCGTGCAGTTGCGTCAGCTCCGTATGCAGGCCCGCCGGCTTGAACGGCGGCGTCTGGTGGCTGACGATGACCGCGCGGCCGCGCCGCTTGGCCTGGATCGCTTCACCGACGTCATCGACGATGTACGGATAGATGACCGGCACATCGCCCAGCACCAGATACGGTTGATCGGTGACGGCCAGTGCGCGCTCCTTGCCGGGGGTCCATTCCTGCGTGCCGTGCGTGCCGTAGTGCACCAGCGCTTCGCGGTCCTGTCGCGCCCACAGATACGCCGCCATGTAGAAGTGGTTCAGCGGCGTTTTGGTCGAGTGATAGAGCGCTTTCTCATCCGACTCATTACGTTCGCCGCGCGGCGGCACCGGCATCAGCGCGACATTGCCCAGTTGCACGCGTGGGATCACAAAGCCGGACTCACCATTGCGCGTGGTGGCCATCGACGATTGCTCGGGCTTGCCCCAGCGCTCCGTCACCGCCGCGCGCATATCCGCCGGCAGTGCATCGAACCAGGCACGGTAGCGCGACATCGGCATCCACACGCCGAGACCGGCGTCGAGCAGCGGCTCCAGGTTGCCCGGCCGATAGAACGGCGCCAGCAGTGCGCCCAGATCGCGTTGCAGCGTGGCTTCGTCGGCGGCTTCGGTGCGATAGCCTGCCGCGCGCAACGCCGCCAGCGTGCCGGCCAGACTCCTGGGCAAGTTGAGGAACGACGCGGACAGATTCTTTTCGCCGGCAGGGTAGTTGTAGAACAGGATCGCCACGCGCTTGTCGGCGTTCGGCGTGCGCTGCAGCCGGGTCAATGCGATTGCCTTGTTGGCCACTGCATCGATCTGCGCAGGCAGGCTCACGATGGCGCCATCGCCCTTTGCCGTGGCCGCCGCCAGCATCGGGTCCACCACGCCCGCCAACTCGGGCTGCACCAGGTAGAACGGCGTGTCGGTCAGGCTGATGCCGTGCGGATCGGCTGCCCAGTCCGCGGCATCGCCCTTGCGATAAGGCATCACCTGTAGCACCGGAATGCCCAGCGCCTCGAACTCGGCCTTGCGACCCTGCGGGTTCAGCATGATCTGACCGTTGATGAGCACGTCGACGATGCGCTTGCCGTCGGGTGCGGCCATGCGCGTGATGCCGTCGGCGTCCATCACCGGGCCGTAGAACACCAGCGCGCGCGCATGGCGTGCCTCGATTCGCGCCACCAGGTCGTCGATGAACGCACTGTCCAGCCCCGACACGTAAGCCTGGTGGATCGCCACGCCGATCACAGGTGCGTCGTCGGCGCCCGATGCGCGCAATGCCTCCGCAGCCGATGTGGTGACCACGTTCGGCAGGCGCGGATGGTAGTAGGCGGCCTTCGGAAAGATCGTCGGCGCCGGAATCGACGGATCGCCGCGCAGGCGGAAGTGATCCGCCGCCAGCGTGCGCATCATGGCATCGAAGTTGGCGTGGCCACCATTGGCGTAGTACGCCAGCAGCCGCGTTGCGAGTGCGTTATCGATGCCGTGCGCCTCGGCACGATCGGTCGCCAGCAGCACGCGCGCGGTCTTCGAGTTGGTCCACAACGGTCCGAGCTGCGCAAGCATCGCCGTGACGATATGTTCGCGCGGTGCATCGACGATCAGCAGGTCCGTCTTCGTGGCGAAGACATCGAGATCCTGCGAGGAGAGTTTTTCGATATAGCGCGCCTCCAGCGTCATGCCGTGCTGTTGCGCCATGTCGCGCAGCGGCGCGAACTTGCCGGCCGGCACCGGTGACGTGGTCAGGATGTGGATGACCGGCGCCGCGAAAGCTATCCGCGCGGACAGCGCCAACAGCAGTACACCCAGCCACACCGCCAGCCATCTTGTCGTTATTGATTGTGGGGACATCGTGCCTCCTGTCTCGCGTCAGAACGCGACCTTGACCGCAGCGGCGAACGTGCGGCCCGGTTGCGTGTAGAAGTCCAGCCCTGGCTCGGTGGCCGACACGCCGGTCTGGCGCACATCGCCCCACAACCAGTACTTCTTGTCGAACAGGTTATTCACCGCCAGCGTCAACGTGGCGCGTTTGCCGAAGCGCCACCATGCCTGCAAATCGACCACGCCATAGCCACCGGGCTTGAAGTACGTGAATGATGTGTCGTCCGTGCGCGTCACAGCCTTGGCGCCGCGCCAGCGCAATGCCGCGCCGGGGCCTTCGCCGACCGACGGCTCCCACGTCAGGCCCGCCGCCGCGCGCAGCGGCGATACGCTGTTCAGCGGCTGGTTGGTCTGCTCGTTCGTGCCATGCGCGTATGCCACCGCGCCATCCACACGCCATTGCGGCAGGAAGCGCCATACGCCGCGCCATTCCGCGCCATAGATGCGGACCTTCGCCTGGTTGCGGTACTGGTAGGTCGCGCGCAAGCCCGGCAGGCACGAGGGGTCCGACGGACAGGTCAGCTGGACCTGTTCGATGAAGTCCTTGTACCGGTTGTCGAAGAGCGCCACGCTGGTCTGCACATTCTCGTCGGTATAGCGCACGCCCACTTCGAACGATCGGCTCTTCTCGGGGTTGAGTTCGCCGTTCGGCGCCGCGCCATAGCCCTGCACCGGATTGCGGAAGCTGCCGTTGATCTCCTGATAGTTCGGCGCCCGATAGCCGAACACGTACTGCGCCCACAGGTTGATGCGGTCAGTGGCCTGCCAGAGCGCCGACAGCTTCGGCGACAGGTTCGAATCGCTCTTGCTGATGGCTGGCTTGGCCGCCACGCTGTTGTACTGCGGATCGTTGTCGGGTCCGAGCGAGTAATGATCGAAACGCAGGCCCGGCGTCACCGTGAAGCGGCCGTTCATGAAGCGCAATTCATCCTGGACGAACACACCCACCTGGCGCGTCTCGCCCTTCGGGAAGTCGTGCAACGGGAAGTTCTCGCCCGCCAGCGACTTCGTGGTGGTGCCGGTCGTCGTGTTGACGACGGTGGCATCGCGGTACTCCTGGGACTCGGTGCGGATGAAGTCGACGCCGCCAATCACACGGTGTTCCACGCTACCCGTGTTGAATGACTTGTCCGCCTGAAAGTTGAAGCCGGTCTGCTGCTGTTCAAAGCCGAAGCCCAACGCCACGTTGCACAGGCTCGTGCCCGCCGTGGTGGCGGAACATCCGGTGCTGGTGCGGCTGCGCACCTGGTTCGTGTTCGTGGTGGTCTGGCTCTTCTGGTAGTAGACGGCGGCGGTCAGGCGGTCCAGCACGCCGTTTTCTGGGCGCCACTCGTAGTCGAGCGACACACGGTTGCGCTCCAGGTCTTCGGTGCCGGTGGCCGACGTCACGCGCGGCAGCGAGGTGGACAGCCGCAGCAGGTCGGTGCTGCTGCTGGCATCGCGATGCTCGTAGGTCAGCTTGAAGCGCTGCCGTGGCGTGGCATTGAGCACGATCTTGCCCAGGTACGCATTGGTTTCCACATCCTGCGGGTTCGGCGCCGTGCGCGACGTCGACACGGAGTTGTCGCCGCCCATGTTCTGCATTTCGTGGGCCTTGCGGTGCGCGTACATGAACAGGCCCTGGACCATCTCGTTGCCACCGGCCACGCCAGCGGTCTGGCCGAAGCCGTTGTCGATACCGTTCCAGCTCAGGCCAAGCTCGCCGCCGGCGGACTTGCCGCGCATCAGGTCCTGCGGGTCCTTCGTCGCGTACGACACCACGCCGCCGATCGCATCCGATCCGTACAGGCTCGATGCCGGGCCGCGCAGCACTTCCACGCGCTTCATGAAAGAGAATTCGGGTGCGTCGCGGGTGGACGTCGAAATGTTCGAAGGTCCGCCGCCGTTGAAGAAGTCGGGCAGGCGCACGCCATCGACCATCTGCAGCACGCGGTTGTCCTCGATGCCGCGGATGTTGATGCTGCCGGCGCCAAAGCGGCGACGGTCGCGCGGCACGTCGATATCCGGCTCGTCCGCGAACAGGCCGGCTTCGTCGACCGGCATCGATTGCTCGATCTTGCGGGCGTCCTCGACGGTGATCGTCGACGCCACGGCATCGGCGCGTTCCTCGGTGCGTGTGGCCGTCACCACGACTTCACCGAGTTGCGCAACATCGGCGGCCCATAGCGGCGCGGACAACGGCGCGCACAGCGTGGCGCATACGGCCGCGACCGGCGTGACCCGGATAGAGGCGCGCAGGCGACGCGCCAGGAAACAGCGTTTCATGGATTTCCCCTTCAAGAAAGCGAAACGCTGGCTGGCTGATTGGCGCACCGGACGGGTCCGGCGGCATAGGGCGGTTGGCTGGCTGGCGTGTACGGGCGTGCCCTTTGTTGTGATGAATGGGGTCGCGCCG
>DAIOET010000073.1:0-14602 GCA_036746135.1 Cupriavidus sp. | reverse complement strand
TACACCGACGGCGCCCGCATCGGCAACCGCGATGCCTTTACCGACGGTGCCCGCGTGAGCAACCGCGACGGCCTGGTAGCCAGCATCGGTAACCGCGATGCATACACCGATGGCGCCCGCATCAGCAATCGCGATGGTTACACCGATGGTGCCCGCACCGCCGATCCGTACCTGGACGGTGCCCGGTTTGTCGCCGGCCTGGATACCAAGGGTGTATCGGCCAGCCCGGCCCGCAAGGTCGATCCGTACCTGGACGGCGCCCGTGGCAACGGTCCGCGCAACCCGTACTTCGACGGTGCCCGTTCGACTGACGTGTACACCGACGGCGCCCTGGTCTGAACCGGGCGGCAACTGAATGAATCGCCATTACCTGGCGATCACTGCGAAGCAGGCGGCACCCCACAAGGGGGTCCGCCTGCTTTTTCACGGGCGAACTACCATGAAAACGATTGGACACGATGCCCTGCTGCTGGGCGGATGGCTGGCACTCTGTGCCGCCAGTGGTGCAGCCATCACAGTGGTGGTGCAGGCTTTGGCCTGAGCCGACAGCAGGTTGACTCCGGGAAAATCCCGGTTGAGTATCTATCTTCGTGTAGATAAAGTTCCAGCCATGAAAACCCAACCCGTCCGCGAGCAACTGCTCGAACATACGCTGGTCCTGATCCGCAGCCGCGGCGTCAACGGCTTCAGCTATCGCGATCTGGCCGAGCTGGTGGGCGTGAAGACGTCCAGCATCCACTATTACTTTCCGTCCAAGGACGACCTGGTCCTGGAAGCGGTGAAGGAGTACAGCCGGCGCATTTCCGAGCGGTTGGCTGGCATCAATTCGGACCTGCCCGTGCTGGAGCAGGCCCGCCAGTACCTGGAGCCGTTGCGCCAGACTTGCGGTTCGGGGCAAATCTGCCTGGCCGGCATGCTGTCCACGGAAATCCTGAGCCTGCCAGAGTCCGTGCACCCAGTGCTCAAGGAGTTCTACCACATCAACGAATCGTGGTTGACCAAGCTGCTGGAACGCGGTCAGAAAGAACGTGAAACGCCGTATCCGGTGCCGCCGGCGATGCTGGCGCAGGTGATCTACGGTTCGCTGCAGAGCGGGCTGATCGCGGCGCGGCTGTTCGGCACGCAGGAGCGTCTGGAGTCGGCGGCCGAAACGCTGCTCGGCGCGCTGTGCAACCAGCGGGCAAAGGCGCTGCTTGAGTCCCAGGTTACCTGCGGATCGCTGTAAGAGACGAATTGGCAAGACGCAGGAAAAACCGCCCGGTGGCAGGACGCCACCGGGCGGTTTTTTATTGGCAAGCCGTGGAGGCGCCCACGGTTTCGCACAGCCATTGCGGGTCGTCATGGGGCAGGTCGTGGCCAGCCCAGGGGTGGCGTGCGTGCGCCGTATTCCAGGCAAGCGCCAGGCGCGCGGAGCAGGAAGGATTGACCAGCCGGTCGGCATCGGACGATACGATCAGCGTGGGGCAGGCGGGTGCCGAGCGCTGGGCGCGGAAGCGGGCGGCGGCCATCAACTGCCGCCATGCCGCTTCGCGGGACACCGGTGCGCTCTGGCCGATTTCCACCCAGCGTGCCAGATCGGCGTCACGGGTATCCAGCCGCTCGCAGGTCAGCCGGTGGATCGTGCGTTCGCAGCGTGCGCGATCGTGCCAATGATGGGCCATTCCGGCGATGGCGGCCCAGTTGCGCGGGCGTAACCGCTCCGTCGCATGGCTGAACGGCCGCATGCTCGTATTGATCAACACCAGGCCGGCAATTTCATCGGGCCAGGTCTGGGCCCAGTCGGTGGCGACCATCGCCCCGAGCGACATCGCCAGGACCCGCCACGGCCCGCCCCGGTTTGCCGCGAGCGCGGCGGCGCGCACTGCATCGGTCATGCCGCGCACGCTGGCGGGCACCGGCTGATGGCACGCGGTACCGTTCCCCGGCAGGTCGATCATCAACGGCGGCGGCAGGCCGTGGGCGACCCATCGCTCGGGCAGGCCGTCCCAGTGGCGCGACTCCCGCGTCAGACCCCGCAGGAAGATCCATCCACTCATGGTGCGGCCTTGCCGTTCTGCCAGTGCGCGCGCGCCTGGTCGAGCAGAAGCTGCCGGTGCGTGCCCTGTGGCAGCCAACGCTCCGGCGCCACGGCCACGCGGCCCAGGAAATCGAACAGGCTCACGTGCCGGCGCAACACGCGCGCGGTGCGGTGCGCCTTGATGGGATTGAAGATGCCCGCGCGCGAAAAAATCTGGCGCGGATTCTTCTTGATCCACATCCAGGAGCCGAGTTCGAGCGTCATCGGCAGGAACAGGCAGGCCGGCGGCGTGCGGTCATAGGCGAAATCCCACAGGTCGCCATGCAGCAGGTATTGGTGGCTTTGCGGTTCGAACGCATAGCCGTGATGGGGGTGAGCCTGTTCGAACATGGTTTTGAGCAGGTACATCTCTGGCAGGTGCTGCATCGGCGTGTGCGTGCGCGCGTACGGAAACCAGATGCTATCGCGCCAGCCGTAGCCAGAATGACAATCCACGGCAAAGCTCAACGGCCGCGGCAGCAGTTCGGATTCCACCACGCGCAGCAGCGCCATGCTTTCGGCTTCCATCGGCGACCCCGCGCGGCCCCGGTACCAGGGCAGCCATTTGCCGATGCGCTGCCCGCCCGCCAGGAACGGTACCCTGGCATCGGCATTCTGCGGGGCATTGCGCATCAGGTCCACGCCATTGGGGTTCGCGCGCGTGGCGATGAACATGCCGCCCGGATTGACGATCGGCATGAATACCAGCCGCACGGTTTCGAGCTGCCGGTGCAGCAGCTCGTCCCAGCTGAGCCGGCATAGCAGCGACCGCATGTAGTCGAGCACGAGTTGCGTGCCAATGCGTTCGAGTCCGTGGATGCCGCCGAATATGCCGATGGCCGGCGCGTCGGGCGAGTGCGTGCCAAGCGTGGCGACGGGGACCGAAAACCTGCGGTCGAGCACGGTCACATCGCACGCCGTGCGGGTCTCGAACCACGGTGCTCCCAGCTCCAGCAGCGTCAGCAACTGATCGTATTCGGGAAAGCTGAGAGGGACCGGACCGGTCATCGACGGAGGATTTTTGGGGGCGGGTCAGTTCAATATAGGCGCTGGCGGCGGCGCCTCGCAACGCTGCGCGGCGGATTCGGCGGACGCCTCCAGACATTCGAGCAGGGCGCCCACCAGCCGCGTATGGCGACGGCCGTTCAGGCAGTACAGGTATTCGTGGATGACCGGCGCCTGGCTGGCAAATGGCACCACCACCAGCGCCGGATCGCGCGGCACCTCGCCGACGGGCATCACGCTCGCGCCGAGATTGTGGCGAATCGCTTCGCAGATGGCCTCGCGGCTGCCGATGACCGTATGCGATGGCATGCCCGCGCCGGCTGCCAGCAGCGACGCCTCGGTGGCCTCGCGCGTCATCGACCCCTGCTCGCGCACCAGCAGGTGGCAGGCCGCCAGCTCCGAGACCTCCACCCGGGGGCGGCGCGCCAGCGGATGCACCGGATGCACCACCAGCACCATCGGGTCCGCGGCCAGCGTGACGCGGTGCAGGCGGTCGTCGTCGAGCGCGTGCGACGAGACGGCGGCGTCGATGCGGTATTCGTAAAGTGCCTCGATCATCTGCTTCGAGTTGCCGATCTCGATGCTGATCTCGATGGCCGGATAGCGCTGCCGGAAAACCGCCACGCTGCGCAGGATGTAGTAGGGGCCGGTCGCGCCGATCCGAAGATTGCCAAAGCGCAGGTTGCCCGCGTTGCGCAGCAGAAAGTCGGCGTTGCTCTCCTGCTGCATGATCTGCTCGGCCAGCGGCATCAGCGCCACGCCGACATCGCTCAGGTCCACCCGGCTGGCACGGCGATGAAACAACTCCACGCCATACAGTTCCTCAAGCTGCCGGATGCGACCGGTGACCGTGGGCTGGCTCACGCGCAGCTGGCGCGCGGCCGTCGTGATGCTGCCCTGTCGTGCTACCTCGTAGAACGTCGTCAGCAGGTCGCCAAGCATGGAAATTTCCGAAAGACAAAACGCGATAGAGGCGGACTATAAGACGGAAATATGACAGCGTGACGAATCCGTGCGCAGGGTCAAGCCACTTCAGGGGGCGGCTGGCAATAATGCCGCCTCACGGCGCGAAAGCGGTCCACACAACAGCGCCGGTGCCGAGGGGGTTCACACTCAGGAGTCAACACGATGCACAGGAAGTTACTGATCGCGGCTGCCATCACCACCGCGATGATGGGTTCAGGCTGTTCCGACGGCGTCGCCTCTATCCCCACCTACGACAGCGCGCTCGATACCGCGTCGAAGGGGCAGCAGGGCGCAACGCTTTCTACATTGGAAGCGCTCGTCAACATCGAAACCGGCCCCGGCGATGCCGTGGGCATGAAGGCCCTGGGCGATCTTCTTGCGCTGCGGCTTGGCGATCTCGGCGCCGCCGTGGCACGGCATCCGGCCGATGCGGGAGGTGTGGGCGAAAACATCGTAGGCACATTCCGGGGCACCGGCGGCGCAAGGATCTTGCTGATGGCCCATATGGATACCGTGTACCCACGCGGCTTTCTGGCCAAGGCGCCATTCCGGATCGACGGTAACCGGGCCTACGGGCCGGGCATCGCCGACGGCAAGAGCGGCATCGCGGTGATCCTGAACGCGCTGGCGATACTGCAGGCGCGCGGTTTCAGGGAATATGGCACGCTGACCGTGCTGTTCAATACGGACGAGGAAACCGGGTCGTTTGGCTCGCGTGACTTGATCCAGCGCTTGTCCGCCGCGCATGACTACGTGCTGTCGCACGAGCCCGCGCTTGCCACCAATGAGAGCTTTGGCCTGGCGACCTCGGGCATCGCCCACGCGGAAGTCAGCATCCGAGGCGTGGCGTCGCATGCGGGGGTGGCACCGGAGCTTGGCGTGAACGCGCTGACCGAAGCCGCCGACCTGATCCTGCGCACGCAGGATATCGACGACAAGGGCCGCGAAATTCGCTTCAACTGGACGCTCGCTTCCGCGGGATCGGCATCGAACGCGATTCCCGCCAGTGCCACGTTGACCGCCGACATGCGGTATGGCCGCAACGACGACTACGACGCAATCGTCTCGATGCTCAATGAGCGCGCGCAGCGCAAGCGCCTGCCGGCGGCGGAGATTGTCGTCGACATGAAGCGCGGGCGTCCGGCCTTCAATGCAACGACCGAGGGCAAGGTGCTGGCGGCCAAAGGACAGGCCATATACCGGGAGGTGGGCGGCAAGATAGGGATCGCCAGCGAGCGCACCGGAGGCGGCAGCGATGCCGCATACGCGGCGTTGTCGGGCAAGCCGGTGCTGGAAGGCATGGGGCTGCCAGGCTTCGGTTATCACACGAACGCCGACGAGTACATCCTGATCGACGCGATTCCGCGTCGCCTGTACCTGGAAACAAGATTGATCATGGACCTGAGCCTGGGGCGGTAGCGCAAGACCGCTTGCCAGGAGGACGAGGTTTTCACTCGTCTGCCGGTTGTTGCCCCTCTCCCGTCCGTGGGGGAGGGGCAACGGCATCCATTGCACTTACCGGATCAATCGAAACCTCAGCCACCCATCGCCGGGTCCGATGTCGTGTGGGTGCCATTCTCCAGCCGGCCCGCAAAGCGGCGGATGAAACCGCCTTGCTGCGTGGTCACCGTGAAGTCGTACCAGTTGGCTTGCGAACCTACCGGCCAATGCTGGTCCAGCTCCTTGCCCGCGGGCAATTCGAACGTCCAGGGGCCGTCCTTGCGGTAGGCGTTCGGCTTGACCGTGAACGTGCATGCGGCCGTGCCACGGTTGATCAGCGTGAGCCAGACCTGGGCATTCGCCTCGTCGTAGCAGACGCGGATCTCGGGTGCGGCGCCGCCGCCGGCGGCCTTTTGCGCGCCGATGTCGCCCACGAACGAACGGAGGAAGCCGTTCGGTCCCATCACCCAGAAGTCGTAACGGCCACCGTTCTTGCTGACGTCGATCTTGGCTTCATGGAAATCGCCCGCGTCGATTGCATAGCGGCGCGGCACATCGCCCAGTTGCAGGCGATCGTAGACGTGGAACACCGCGGCCTGCTTGCCGTCATTCTTGAAGAGCAGCGAGAACGTGTTGGTAGCCGGATTTTCCAGTCCGCTCGTATGCAGCGTGTACGGCAGCGCGCGTGACGGCCGCGTGCCGGCTTTCTGCTTCGGCATGGACTGGGCCGCGATGCTTGGCGCGGGGATCTGTGCCTTGGCATCCTGCGCGGCGCGGTCGGCGTCCGCGCCGGTCTTGGTCAGCGGCGTGACACCCAGGGCAGCGTTGCCGTTCGGGTTGACGAAGTCGAACGCCGAGGTCAGGTCGCCCATGACGGCGCGACGGTAAGCGCTGATATTGGTTTCCGCCACGCCGAAGCGTTGCTCAAGGAAGCGCAGCACCGACGTATGGTCGAATACCTGCGAGTTCACCCAGCCGCCACGGCTCCAGGGCGATACCACGTACATCGGCACGCGCGGGCCGGGGCCAAACGGCGTTTTGTCCACGCTGTAGTACTCGGTCTTCGGGTCCAGCGACGTCGATGTATGGCCGATCGGTTCGCCCTTGGCATCGAGTGCCGGCGCGCAGGGCGGGGGCACGTGGTCGAAGAAGCCGTCGTTCTCGTCGAAGTTGATCAGCAGGACCGTACGGCTCCAGATATCGGGATTGGCGGTCAGCGCATCCAGTACCTGCTGCGTGTACCACGCGCCTTGCACGGGGCTGGACGGTCCGGGGTGCTCCGAGTACGTGGCCGGTGCCACGATCCACGACACCTGGGGCAGCGTGCCAGCCGCGATGTCGTCGCGCAGCGCCTGCAGGAAGCCACCATCGGGCATGGTGTTGGCGATGCCCTTGAACAGCGGGTTGGTCGCGTCATCGGCCGGCGTGTAGGCCGGGTACGGCGAGCCGTCGATCGCATTGCCCCGCGCGGCGTTGGCTGCGCGGTACTGCTGGAAGCCGGCGAGCGGATTGTCGGTGAAGTTGTCCGGCATGTTCTGGTAGAGCTTCCAGGTCACGCCGGCTGCCTGCAGCCGTTCGGGATACGTGGTCCACGTGTAGTTGATACCCGTGGCATCGAGTGAATCGCCGCTGTTGTCGATGACCGGACCACCATGCGTGCCGAACGGGTCGTTGGTACCGGTCCAGTGGAACAGGCGGTTGGTGTTGGTGCCGCCGTGGAAGCTGCAGTGATAGGCGTCGCAGAGAGTGAAGGCGTTGGCCAGCGCAAACTGGAAGCCCAGCTCCTGCTCGGTGTAATACCCCATCGATTGCGTCTTCTTCGACGTAGGCCATGCGCTCATGCGGCCCAGGTCGTACGCGGCCTGTGCATCGGGCTGGCTGTGCGGGGTGCCGCTCACACGCTGCGCGTTGCCGGCGGTCTGGTCGAGGTGATAGGGCAGCACGATGCGGTTCGTGTTGCCGCTGGCGTAGGTCTGCTCGAATACGTTGCGGCCGCCGGGCAACGGAATCGTGATGCGGTCGCCAAAACCACGCACGCCGTTCATCGTGCCGAAGTAGTTATCGAACGAGCGGTTTTCCTGCATCAGCACCACGACGTATTCCACGTCGCGGATGGACTTGGTGGCGTTATTGGCCGGAATGGCCAGGGCGCGGCGGATGGCGGGCGGAAAGGCGGCAAGGGCGGCGGTGGCGGCTGCGCTGCCACCTGCCATCTTGAGAAAGTTACGTCGGCTGCTGGATGTCATTGTCGGAGTGCCCTGAATTGTCGGATGCGCGGGTCTGCGGATTGGCGATGGATCGTGGCGCGACAATCAGGGCGCGCACTTCATTTGCGGTTTGACTTCGGGAGCACCGGTGCTTGGGGTGCCATTGGTCGGAGGACTGCCGTTGTCGCTGTCCCCGCCACAGGCGGTCAGCGCCGCGCTTAGCAGCAGGGCGGCCAGCATGCCCAGGCTGCAGCGCCGGGCAAGGTTTCGGATGGCTTCGGTCATGGTCTGTTGTCTCGTGCAGGGAGGAACGGACCGCAGCGTAAGCATCCGGCAGGTCACCCCGGTGACATACAAGGCAAGATTTCCGATACCGCCATTCAGGTTTTTTGTGCTCCATGTATGGACATTGCAAACATGGGCGCGACGCTGGAATGTGCGTCGCCGGGCGCTCGACTTTCGGCATGCTGCCCTGCAATTTGTGCTGCGATGCACCACGCGCTGTGCTATGGTTTTAGACGTTTCGCTCAAAAAGAAGAGGGTGTCGCCAGAGCAGCGACACCCGCGGATTTCCGGGAAGTGGCGCCAGATATGGCCTGCAGGGAAACCACGCGAAATCGGAGACTATTTGGACCATTTTTGTTGCGGTCGCAACACGCCGTGACCTTGCTTGTAAACGGGGCATATCGCCACCACAGTGGAGGGCGGAAGGGCTCGTTTGCAGGAGCTGCACATGGAAAACGAAAACGGTTACGTCTGGCATTACACGGTGGGAACGCCCCTGGTTGCTATCGCACGCTCAGGGCGGCTGATGCCGGCTGTCGCGCACACGGCGGCGCCCCGTTCTGGCGATGAAATTCTGTGGTTCTCGCGCAACCAGCAGTGGGACCCGTCCGCCACCCGCGATGACGGATTGAGCGAAGCCAGGCAAACGCTGTCGCGTGCCGCGCTGCACGCGCGATTTGGCCTGTACCGGTTTGGCTTGCCCGAGCGGGACATGCGCCTGTTGCCCTGGCCGACGGTGACGCGCGTGGCCGATATCGATGTACCGGAAGCGATGACGATGGTTGCCAGCGGCCTGCGCTGCGGCGCGGCGCCGACCGACTGGGTCGGCACCCTGACCGCGATTCCGCTATCGGACCTGAATTTTGAAAAATGGACCGGCGCCGCCTGGGTGCCGGCCGATCTGGACGAAATGGTCGCCCAGTTCGCCTGACAGCCTTGGCCGCGCGCGGCGCGCCGGCGTCAGCGGCTCAGGCCCCGTGCCGATATCGGCCACACGCATTCCACCACGCCCTCGCGGACACCCACGATCTCGTCATAGAGGTTCAGCGTGGGGTCGCAGTGGCCGGGCACCAGCATCACGCGGCTGCCCAGCGCGGGCAGCTTTCGCACCAGATCCTCATGCTTTGGCATCACAATGCCGTGCTCGTCGTTAGCCGCCACATAGTCCAGCTTGTCGGACCGCGCGCCGTTGGCCCAGATCCACGGTAGCCCCGAGTCGACGGCCATCGACTTCAGGCCCGCGTCGACCACCACCCGGTCGCCGGCCGCCACACTCATCACGGACGTGGCAATGAACAGGCTGTGCTCGAAATTCACGGAGCCTGGGCCGTTGTCGATCATGTATTCGTTGGCGCCGTAGTCCGCATCCATGAAGACGTACGAGCCAGGCTGGATTTCGGTATAGACGCCGCTGCCCAGATCGAATTCCACGCTGCCGCTGCCACCGCCCGTGACCACGTCGTAGCGCACGCCGGCCGCATCGAGCCGGGCCATGAAACTGCCGGTGCGATCGGCCGCGCGCGCCGCGGCATCGCGCCGCTCCTCCCAGTCGCGCACATGCTGGACGCCACCGTGATAGGCCTGCAGACCACGCATCGTCAGCGTTCCGTGGCTGGCAATGCGTTCCACCAGTTTCAGCATCGCGCCAGCATCGGTGACGCCGCAGCGCCCCTGCCCAACGTTGACTTCGACAAAGACATCGAGCCGGGAGCCGGCTTCCAGTGCGGCGGCGGCCAGGGTATCCACCTGCGTCAGGTCGTCCACGCACACGCTGATCCGCGCGTGCCGGGCCAGGTCCGCCAACAGCGCTGCCTTGGCCGTCCCGACAACTTCATTGCTGATATGGATGTCGCGCACACCCGCACGCACGAACGGAACGGCTTCGCTGACCTTCTGGCAGCAGATGCCCACGGCGCCGCGCGCGATCTGCGCCAGCGAAATATCGGGACACTTGTGGGCCTTGGCATGCGGTCGCAGCTTGATTCCCGCCCGGTTGGCAGCGCTCTGCATGCGGTCGACGTTGCGAGCGAAGATGTCGAGGTCCAGGACCAGGGAAGGGGTGTCGATGGTGTCGGCGGATTGGCCGGGACGCGCGGCCGGCGGCAGATCGAATGCGATGGACATGACGGTGATGGCTCGGCAACAGGGGGTGGAAGGCGCGCACAGCGTAACACGTGGCGCAGGCGCTACGCCTTGCGCTCCGGCGCCGGTCATCTACGATGGGTTGGGTGCCCCTGCTTGCAGATACAAGGAGTCCGGTCATGATCGCCTTGCGTACCACTGCTTCCCGTCTTGCCCTGTGCCTGTCGGCCGCCGCCGCGCTGGCCAGCCTGCCTGCCATCGCCCACCACGGCTGGTCCACCTATGACGAAACCAAGCCGCTGACGGTGACCGGCAAGATCGTTGAGACGCACTACGAAAACCCGCATGCCACGATCCGCGTCGACGTACAGGGCAAGCGCTGGCTCGCGGTGCTGGCCCCGGTGTCGCGCATGGAATCGCGCGGCGCCACCGCTGAAAAGGTCGCCGTCGGCAAACAGGTGACGATGGTCGGCTACGCCAGCAAGGAAAAGGCCGACGAAATGCGCGTGGAACGCATTACGTTCGACGGTGGCCAGACGGTGGAACTGCGCTGACCGATGACGTCGCTGGATGCCTGGGCCGGCCAACTCGCGGCGACGCCGTTCGCAGTATGGCTGCGTGCGTCGGCGTGGGCCTATCCGGCTTGCGAAATCCTGCATCTGGCGGGCATGGCCTTACTGTTCGGATCGATCGTAGTGGTAGACCTGCGCCTGGCCGGCCTGGGCCGCCAGTTGCCGGTGACGCTATTGCTGCGGCATGCCTTGCCTGCCTCGGTGGTCGGCTTTCTGGTGATCGTGGGTAGCGGCGTGCTGCTGTTCGTGGCCCATGCCGATGATCTGGTCGGCAATCGCGCCTTCCTGATCAAGCTCGCCCTGATCGCGTTTGGCCTGGCAAACGCCGCGTGGTTTCACGCCGGTCCCTACCGGCAACTGCACGCGAGCGCGGGCAGCTGGGAAATCCAGCGCACACCGCCGCCGCTGGCCCGCATCTGCGCGGTACTGTCGCTCGTGACATGGGCGCTCGTGATTTGCGCCGGGCGCCTCATTGCCTACGTCTAGCGCCCCCTGGATCGGCCTGTTGTGCCTGATGCGTCGCTTGTCTAGTCCCGGAATTGATGTAACGCAAAGGCTGTGCATCAAAAGTCTCAAGCTTTCAGGTAGGGCGACGTTAAGGCGGGCTGAACCCATACGTGTAGAGCCCCCTGATGAACAACCTGAGTATTCGCCACGGCCTGCTGGCGACGCTGGTGATTTTTGGACTGATGATCGTTTTTGGCGCGGTGCTCGGCGTCAGCCAGCTGAGCGCCAGCAGTGATTCCGCGGACCGTATCCACGTCATTTCGTCGCGGGCGCTGCTGCTCAACGACGCGTACAAGGACATGACCCGCGCCCGTTCCGCCTTGACACGCGCATACAGTTCCGCCAAGGCCGCTGGCCAGGTCAATGGCGACGCGCTGGCCAGCGCGCAGAAGTCGATCAGCAAGTCGAAGGACGAACTCGATGCCTTCGAAAAGGCACCGGCCTTCAAGGAGCAGGATGCCTCGACGCGCGACGATATCGTCGCCGCCGGCCGCGCCCACATGGAAGTGGTTCAGCGTGGCCTGGACGCGCTGCGCAACGGGGACCCCGATGGCTACGCGGCCATCAACGACAAGGACATCACGTCGTCCGGCGCCAAATACTCGACCGGCGTGGAGCGCTTCCAGCAGTTTGCCGCCAAGCTCAATGACGACGAGATGGGCGAAGGCCGCACGCGCCTGAATCGTGTGATCGTGCTGGTATGCGTCGGGCTGGCCATGTCCGCCGGCCTGATCGTCGTGGTGCACCTGGCGCTGCGCAAGCTGGTTGTGACGCCGCTGTACCTGGCGCGCGACCTGATCATGCGCGTGGCCGACGGCGACCTGACGATCAAGGTGCCGCAGGCGGGCCGCAACGAGATTGGCCAGTTGCTGGACGCGCTGTCGCGCATGCAGACGGGCCTGACGCAGACCGTGTCGAAAGTTCGCGCGGGTTCCGATGCGGTGACCACCGGCGCGCGCGAGATTGCCGCGGGCAATACGGATCTGTCGTCGCGTACCGAGGAGCAGTCGTCGGCGCTGGAAGAGACTGCCGCCAGCATGGAACAGCTGACGTCGACGGTCGGCAACAACGCGGAAAGCGCCACGCACGCCAGCGAACTGGCACGCAATGCGGCAGACCTGGCCGCGCGCGGCGGCGAGGTGGTGCGCGGCGTGGTGCACACCATGAGCGAAATCAACACGAGCTCGCAGAAGATCGTCGACATCATCGGCGTGATCGACGGCATCGCATTCCAGACCAACATCCTGGCCCTGAACGCCGCGGTGGAAGCCGCGCGAGCGGGCGAGCAGGGTCGCGGGTTTGCCGTGGTGGCAGGCGAGGTGCGCAGCCTGGCGCAGCGCAGCGCCAACGCAGCCAAGGAAATCAAGGGGCTGATCGACTCGTCGGTCGACAAGGTCGATGCGGGCAGCCAGCAGGTGGAGCAGGCCGGCAGCACGATCGAGGAAATCGTGGCCGCGGTGAAGCGGCTGGCCGATACCGTGAGCGAAATCTCGGCGGCATCGATCGAGCAGTCCAGCGGCATCACGCAGGTCAGCGAAGCCGTGTCGCAAATGGAGCAGGTCAACCAGCAGAACGCCGCACTGGTAGAGCAGGCGGCCGCCGCCGCCGACTCGCTCGAATCGCAGGCCAATCAGCTGGCCTCCGCAGTGGCCACGTTCCGACTGGCCTGATTGTCGGCCGGGGCGATCAACCGGCCAGCTGTTCCTCGACGAACAGCAGCCGGTCATTGCCCCAGTACAGCTTGTCATCGACGATGAAGCTCGGCGCGCCAAAGATACCGCGCGCCACGGCTTGCTCGGTGGCATGCTTGAGCTCGCCCTTGACTTCGGGGTCGTCGAGCATCGCCAGCGCCTCGCGCGGGTCCAGTCCCGCCTCCATCAGCACCTTGCCGATCTCGTTCGGATCGTTCAGGTTCCGGCCCGTTTCCCACATCGCCGCATAGATCGCTTCCACGTAGCGGTGGAAGTCGGCTTGCCCCTTGCGCTGATAGCCGATGGCGCCGCGCATCAGCGCCAGCGTGTTGACCGGGAAATGCGGGTTGTGCCGGAACGGCGCGCCATAGCGCCTGGCCCAGCAGTCGAGATCGCCGTCCGACCATTGCCGCTTGGCGGGAATCTCCATCGGGCTGTGGTTGCCAGTGGCCTTGAAGACACCGCCCAGCAACATCGGCCGCCAGACGATGGTGGCGCCCGTGCGCGCCGCCACGCGCGGCAGTTCCTTGTAGGCCAGATAGGAATAGGGGCTGCCGAAGTCGAAGAAGAACTCCACCTGCTTGGTCATCGAATGTCTCCGTCGTGGTTGTAGTCCCAGCGTATGCGGGCTGGGTGACTTGCATTGTGACAGGAACCCCGCCGTTCACGCACCCTCGGATTTCACCTTGACTTTATATCGTACGATATATATCTTACGATACGTCTTACGACATAACGGAGTGCAATATGCGACATCTCTTTGGTCATCGGGGTCATCACCCTCACGGATTTGGCGGACATCACGCCGGCTTTGGCCGCGTGATGATGGCGGCGATGGGGCGGGGCGGTTTCTGGTCTGGCGGTGGCGGTGGCGATTTCGGCGGTGACGATGGCTTCGACGGCGACAATCTGCGCCGTGGCCGCAAGTTCAGCGCCGAGGATCTGCAATTGCTGCTGCTGTCGTTGCTCGACGAAAAGCCGTCGCATGGCTACGAATTGATCAAGGCGCTGGAAACACGTACCGGCGGCTTCTACAAACCTAGCCCTGGCGTGGTGTATCCCGCGCTGACCTTCCTTGAGGACGTGGGTTATGCCACGGTGGATCTGGAAGGCAACAAGAAGCGCTACCAGCTATCCGAAGCTGGCCGCGCATACCTGGACCAGCATCGTGCGCGTCTGGAGCAGATGGTGGCAAGGCTGCAGCACGTGGCGCGCAAGATGGATTTCATGCGCCGAGCGATGAGTGGCCAGCCACAGCGTGATGTGGACGAGGGCGGCTGGGCGCCGGAACTCGTGCAGGCTCGCGGACGCCTGAAACAGATCCTGATGATGCGCAGCGGCGCACCGGCCGGCGAGCAGCGCCGTATCGCGGCCATCCTCGAACGTGCGGTCGATGAGATCGAGCGTGGCGGCAACCAGGCGGAGGCTTGAGCATGAGTGAAACCCGCGACCTTACCGTGCAGCGTGTGCGCCATCCGCTGAAGATGCGCCTGGTCAAGGTGCTGCGCACCCACAAGGTGTCGCCGCAATTGCTGCGCGTGACGTTGGGCGGCGAAGACCTGGCCGATTTCGTTTTCGGATCGTTCGATGACCACGTGAAGGTCTTCTTTCCGGAGCGCGCCGCTGACAAGCCCGTGCTGCCGCAGGTCGGCCCGGATGGCATCACGTTTCCGGAAGGCCAACCCCGGCCGCAGGCGCGCGACTACACGCCGCGTCGCTACGACAACGCCGCATGCGAGCTCGATATCGAATTCGTGCTGCATGGCGATGGCCCCGCGTCGACCTGGGCCG